>CAZEGS010000006.1:0-40522 GCA_964512445.1 uncultured Candidatus Bathyarchaeia archaeon | reverse complement strand
ATCAGCATCTCATCCTACGCGTTCAAGCATCCTCCAGTGCAAGTCGAGGATCACACAGCAAGACGATGGGTCGAGGAGTTCATCCAAGGAAAGCGAAAATGCTGAGTATTAAACACTCAGCGACCCTATTCAAGCCACACTTTTACCTCTAATTCGTCACCATCTTTTAGGCGCAGCTTCTCGCGTAGATTTATGGGTGCCAGAACTTCCAAAATGTTCTCTGGATAGTTAGAAACTTCCGGTCTAACTATAGCTCCATGAATCTTACCAGCGATTAATGCTTTATAGAATCGTCCTGAAGCAAAATCTCCTTTAGCTGAGATCCTCATTCCACCATTCTTCTTCAATAAAAGAAATATTTGCGCGTTTGAGGGTAGACAAAGATTTAATGTTCCCGGATAAGGATCAAACCCGAATTTTCTCTGCACATATTTTTTAATCCATGGTAGCTGAATGAATCTTTTTCCATCGCCAAGCCCACTCGACACTTTTCCCTTAACAGTGATTATCATTTTAAACTCACTATTCAAATATCACGATTTTTCGGCTGAATATTCGTATTTTATCTTCATACCGTTTTACATTAGATAAGCATATATTTTCCTTGTTTGTAAAGACAAGAGAGAACATCTAGGAGAGCTAGAATTAGGTAATAATATCCAAATTGAAGGTTATGCTGAGAGTGAACATTGCATGCTATTCATAAAGCGGGGCTATTTGTTGCTACTTACCGGAATCCTAATCGGCTTTCTTAGTTTTTCAGTAATCTCGATGCTCTATTCTGGTATAAGACAACCATCAGAGACAAGTGGAATGCCGGATGAAATTGAGATAGAATTTCTTTATACAAGTGAAAAGCAGGGGTGGATAGAAGAGGTTACCCCAAAATTTGAAGAATGGTTTCAACAAAGATTCGGGATAAAAATCCATGTCAGATTTATTGTAACGGGAACTCATGATACTGTTAACCGTATACTCGATGGAAGCGCGAGACCTACTGTCTGGAGTCCGGCATCAAGCATATGGATACCTTACCTAAATATGAAGTGGCGTGCTGTTACAGGAAACAATTATGATATCGCTGTAGATTGGACTCCTCTCGTTTTATCACCTATAGTATTAGCTGGTTGGAGAACCTTTTCGGAGCAGCATCAAATCAACGGGTTTATGGATCTCTACAGGCTTATTCAGGAAGGTGTAGACTTCAAGTATGGTCATCCTGACCCTCTTCTAAGTAATGGAGGGACGATGACGCTTATTCTGGAATTCGCTGAGGCTGCTGGGAAGAGACCTGAAGATCTCACCATCGATGATCTAAAGAATGAGACCGTGATAAAAATAGTGAAAGCAATCGAGTCTAAGGCGATATATTATGGCAAAAGTACAGGATTCTTTGGAGCCTGGGCAGCTGAGAATGGACCCGAAGCTATACAATTCTTTGGGATATATGAAAGTGTAGTTCTTGAAAATTCGTTGAAGGCACTCAAAAAATGGAATGATCCTATTGTCGCGATATATCCTAAAGGGGGAACTTTAATGGCGGATCATCCATTCGTCATCTTGAATGGAACATGGGTGACGCCATGGCAGAGATTTGCAGCTACACAATATCTCTTCTTCCTCCTTCTCCCCGAAAACCAGGAATTGGCGGAGAAGCATGGCTTTCGACCTGCAATCTCCAGTGTACCTTTGGATCATGAAACTTTTAATCTTTCCAACGGCGTGAAATATGAGATTGACGTGCCCATTTTAAAGCCGCCTAAAGGCGAGGTTATGGAAGCGATCTTTACAGCATGGGTTCGGGTTAGGAATACGGGAATCTAGGAGGGGTGTGATGACTACAAGGTTAAGAGGAACGGATATCTCCTCAAAACTTGTCGTTTCATGCACCCTAATTACGTTTATAATATTTGTTCTTCTTCCCACATTCTATCTAATCTCATATATTTTTCTGCGGTGGGACGAGGTTTGGTATGAGGTCTTCGCCAATCCAATAATCGGGGATGAAAATTGGAAACAAATAGTCGGAGTGCTTTTGTTCTCCTTCAGACTATCCTTATCAACAGTAGCATTCGACCTCATCTTCGGAATTCCCCTGGCCTATGTATTAGCAAGAAAAAAATTTCCAGGAAAAAATCTTCTAGAGGATCTTGTAACGCTTCCATTGGTGATTCCCACATCTGGCTTCGGCTTCGCAACGCTGATAACATGGACAACGATAACTGGAATAGGAGGGTTTTTAGGACTAAAGAGAGGATTGATCTCCCTTAACACAATGACTCCCTTTATAAACGTTCCCTTCATCCTTTTCATTGTTCATATCGCATTGACGTTTCCATACATCGTTCGTACGCTAGAGACGAAGATTCAATCGATAGATATGACCTATGAGGTAGCGTCAAGAACGCTTGGAGCAAGCTCGCTTACAACTTTTAGAAAGATTCTTTTTCCATTAGCTCTTCCAGGAATTTTTTCTGGAGCAGTCTTGGCCTTTGCACGTTCGTTAGGAGAGACCGGCGCGACTATGATCGTCTCCGGCGTAAGCGCTACGGCATCCATAGCGATAGTTAGATGGACTTCAGAGTTTAAGCTCTCTACCGCCGCCTTTATGGGAAGCCTATTGGTGTTGATAGCATGGATCATAATTCTCCCAGCTGAGATTTACGTTAGCCGAAGTCGTAGAACCCGACGTTTTTCATTCAGTCTACCAATGGATTTATCTATGAAGATCATTAGATTGGAAAGATTCCTTTCCAGAAAGCTCTTTTTCGTAAAAGATATTGTCCCATTAATCATAGTCACAATTACAGTTGTTATTCCAATAGCAGTAGTATTGAATTCCGTAATTCTATACTGGTCAGCTGATCCTTATACTGGAAAGATTGAGGGAGGAGTAATTTATCAGCTATTCGGCCCATCTAACTATTTTAGTTCTCTACTCAAGGCAACTTTAACCTCAATAATTGTTGCTCTAATCTCAACTTACATCGCAACTTGCATCTCTATTCCCCTATCTTTCATAATTGAGAGAAGATGGTATGGCCGTATCATCAGAACAATGCTTAAGGTTCCGATGATAATCCCGACATCTTCCCTCGGCCTCTCCGTCATGCTTCTCTGGGGGCCGTCAGGGCTTAACATTGTTAACTCGGGAGTATGGATGATAATTCTAACGCACATAGTCTTCTCTGTACCAGTGATTGTTGAATCCGTCATTGCAGCATATGAGGGATCTGGAATACAAATGTATGAGGACTCCGCTAGGACTTTAGGCGCAAACGCCTATAGTGCTATCGAAGCAGTCTCATTGCCGTTAATAAAGGGCGGAGTCCTCACCGGGTCGATACTTTCCTTCACCCGTTCGTTGGGGGAAACCGGAGCGACATATATCGTTATGGGAAGAGACATAACAATACCTGTCTTGGTTGTGAATATGGTTGAAGCTCTTGCTATTCCAGCAGCGCTCTTCACTTCAACTTATCTAATAGCCCTCTCGCTAATCATGCTTGCAATCGTCAGAATCATCACTAAGAGATGAAGAGCCTATGTCCATGGTCAGATTAGTGAATGTAACCAAAAGATTCGGAAAGATCACAGCTCTGAAACAGATAAATCTCTCCATAGAAGACGGAGAGTATGTCTGTGTGCTCGGGCCGACGGGCGCGGGAAAGACAACTCTCCTCAGAATAATCGCGGGGCTGCTGGAGCCAGATGAGGGAGAAGTATACATCGAAGGGAAAAAAGTCAACGGAGTTCCCCCAGAAAAACGCAACGCTGCGTATATGTTCCAGAACTTCGCGCTTTTTCCTCATATGAATGTTTGGCAGAACGTCTCCTTCGGCCCAGTCATAAAGGAGTGGGATCCTGAAAAAATAGAGAATGTAACGTCAGAAATATTGGAAATGGTAAGGCTTGGAGACAGACGAGATGCCTATCCACATGAACTAAGCGGCGGAATGCAGCAGAGAGTAGCTCTCGCAAGAGGAATAGCTGCGGGGGCAAGGATCCTGCTGCTTGACGAGCCATTCGGCGCCTTAGACGCTCGGCTAAGAGTTAACCTTAGAACACAGCTAAGAAGCCTCGTTAAGGATCAAGGGTTGACGGCTATTCATGTTACACATGACCAAGAAGAAGCCTTGATGGTTGCGGATAGAATTATAATTCTGAGGGAAGGGAGAATAGAGCAGATAGGTTCTCCTCAAGAGATCTATACGAATCCGCAATCAATATTTGTCATGAGTTTTGTCGGAGGAGCCAACTTTATAGACGGATCTGTTACTAGGCTAGATTCTTCAGGATCTACAATAGAGATTCGAGGGGGACTGCAAATCCGCGTAACAGATACTTCTAGAAGAATGGGTGAGAGAGTAGTAGTCGCCATTAGACGTGAAGACGTCTTATTGGGAAAGTCTCGGAGAAGAGGCTTCAATAATCTCATAGGTGAAGTTGTGGATGTTATGTTTGTAGGCGGCTCTTTAGAATATATAGTTAAGCTTGAAAACGACATGTCTATACTTTCTAGGATTATGTTAACAAGCAGTTCCAGAACCTTCAGTAAAGGGGAGATCGTGATAGTCTCGTTTCATCCGGATGAATGCCGTGTCTTTCCATACCCTGAAAGGGGTCTCCTCAAGGAGATAGAGGCGATATAGATAATGCCCGAAGTTAAACTTGTAAATGTTACAAAGAGATATGGAAGAATCGTTGCGAATGATCATATTAATCTAACGATAAAGGATAAGGAGTATGTCTCCATTATCGGTCCAAGCGGATGTGGCAAGACCACGCTTATAAAAAGCATAGCGGGAGTAATTGAGCCGGACGAGGGAGAGATATACATCGGGGGAAAACTTGTAAATAATGTTCCTATAGAGGATAGAGGAATAGGATACGTTTTCCAGAACATAGCTCTGTTTCCACATATGACAGTTTGGGAAAATATCACCTATGGTCCAAACGTGAGAGGATTCCCTCCAGAAGAGACCGAATCCATCGCTCGAGAGATGATAGAACTGATAAAGATAGCTGCGAGGACCGATGCTTACCCTGACGAGTTGAGTGGAGGAACGCAGCAGAAAACAGCGGTGGCGAGGGCGCTGATGACGCGTTCGAAGCTTTTGCTACTGGACGAACCTCTTGGAGCTTTAGACTTGAAGGTTAGAGCAGCTTTGCGATACGAGCTTAGAAGAATTGTAAAGGACCTGGGATTGACGGCTATTCATGTTACGCATGACCAGGAAGAAGCCATGTCAATCTCTGACCGTGTAGTAGTAATGAGGAAGGGTAGGATAGTAGAATCCGGTAGACCTATCGAACTTTATATGCGTCCCAAACAAATCTTCACGGCTAACTTTGTCGGCGAAGCTAATTTCCTTGCTGGAGAGATCAGCGAAATTACGAATGAAGGATCCATTATAGAGGTTGGAGATGGACTAAAAATAACGAGTATAAATAAGTCAGTCGGGCTTGGCGACCGCATAGTAGTTGCTTTTAGACCCGAATTTGCTGTGTTAGGAAAGGGAGAAGAGAAGAATAAGCTGTCCGGGAAGATAACAAATATTATTTATTCTGGAAGTTTAGCGCGTATATACATAGAGCTTCCCGACGGAAATACGATTGTTATTAAAAAGGCCTTACGATTCGGCGTTCCCCTCCCCAGAATTGGCGAAAAAGTGACGGTGAATGTTCCGCCAGAAAATGTGCTTGTTTATCCATATCCTGAGAGAGGGCTGAGCAGAGAGTTAAGCCTAGAATAAAATAAGCGAAAAAATCGGTTTGAAGGTAAACCTTAAAATATTGATTAAATCAAAGATTTGAAACGCAACAGAAGTTAAATCATTAATGGGGACAATTTAATGGAGCGCTGGTTTGAAAAGCGTCGTGTAAATAAAGTTCTAGAAATAGCCTATCGGCAGATGGCTGTCGCTCTAGACACGATTAGCGATCTTGAAAAAGCCATAGACGCCGCTGCGGATGGAAATAAAAATTCAGCAAAGACGATCATTGAGAGGCTCTTTAAAACTGAGGAGGAAGTAGACGATCTAAGAAGAACAGTTTTCGAAGAACTCACTAAAGGAAAGCTTCCTCCAAGAGATCGAGAAGACATCATGAATCTTGTTAAAAACCTTGATAAGACAGCGGATCATGTAAAGGATTCGGCGAGAAACGTTCTTGTTCTATTAGACGAAGATCTTCCCAAGGAAGTATGGAACGCATACCATGAGATGGCTCATGGAATAGTTGATACGGCGGCTGTTTTAAGGGAGAGCTTAAAGAGCCTAGGAGAAGATAATGCTAGAGCCAGAGCAATGTCAGAAAAAGTTGAAGAGGAAGAGAACAAAGTCGACAAGAAATTTTTGGAGATTAAGTCGCTTCTGTTGAAGTATGGGAGAAAACTAAATCCTTCAACGCTGATAGTGCTGAAGGATCTATTGGATTCGATGGAGGAAGCAACAGATAGATGTGCTGATACTGGAGACTACATTCGAGTCCTAACAGTATCATTCAAATAATCTAATCAAAAAATAGAAAGGAATTTTTCAGTTTTGTGAACACTTTTTCTCCGCTGCTGCTTCAAGCGCAGCGACGGCGGGTAGCTTACTTCCCATCAAAAATTCTATTAGTGCGCCTCCAGCGGTACTAATGTAAGACATTTTATCACTTAGACCAAGTTCTTGAACGGCTGCAATGGTGTGGCCGCCTCCAAGCAGCGAAAACGCCTCTGATCTAGCTACGGCTTCAAAGATTTCCTTAGTGCCTTTTATAAACTCCTCTTTTTCATACACTCCTGGAGGACCGCTTATAACTATTGATTTTGCATCCTTGATTATTTGACTATACTCGTTAATCGTTTTAGTTCCAATATCAAAAATCGGATATTCCGTAGGGAGATCGCTGACCGAAATCTCCTTTCTCTTTCCTTCTACTTCCACGGCCACATCAACAGGTACCTTGATCTTTCCAGTATGCTTCGCCATTAGATCCTTTATGCCTGGAACGAGATCTAGGACTTTCTGTTTCTCCAATAGCTCCATGTTGGGCTTGCCTAAGTCGACTCCCGTAGCAACTAGAAATAGATGCCCAGTGATCCCCCCAGTCAAAATGTAATCTGCAATCCCATTGTTTAAGACGTATTGGGAGATCTTCAATGAGTCATCTGCTTTTGCGCCTCCAAGAATAAAGACGCATGGCTTCTCAGGTGATTCCAGTACTCTTGCTAGGGCTTTTAGTTCTCTCTCCATGATTCTACCCGCAACGCTTGGAAGAACCGCAGTAAATCCTACGACTGAAGCATGTGACCTATGAGCCGCGGAGAACGCGTCATTCACAAAGAGATCTGCAAGTGGAGATAATTCTTTAATAAACTCTGATTTTGCATGCTCTTCAGGGCTTTTCGATTTCCGCTCTTCAGAGTATGCTCTGGTATTCTCTAAGACGAGTATCTCGCCATTCTCTAGCTTCTTTATAGCCTCTTTAGCTTTTTCTCCGAATAAATCGTCAACATACTTGACAGGTTTACCTAGAATCTCACGTAGTCTTTCAGCGTGCTGTTCTAATGAGATGAAGTCCGGATCTCCTGGGCGTCCTTGATGAGCTAAAATTACAACCTTCGCGCCTTTTTCAGAGAGCTCTTTAATCGTCGTCTCTCCATGAGCCCTTATTCTCGTATCGTCAAGAAGCTTCTTTGTTTCCGGATCAACCGGAGAATTGAAGTCAACCCTTACCAAGACGGTTTTACCTTCCACATCTACATCATCCAGCGTCAAGAACTTCGGCATAGCACCTCCCAGCCTCTACCATTCAAATAAAAAAGGAAGGGATTACTTAAAAGGCTTAATCTTAAGATGCCTTTCTCAACCAATTTTTTAACTGCTGTTTTCACCAGTCGTCTTGATCCTTACATAGTAAGCTTTGGTTACCGAATCTATGGCAAGTTAAACTCACACAAACCAGAAAAAGGTTTCTCCTTTCAAGGCTGCATTAAAGTCGGTGTTTTTAGACGTAAGTTTCAAAAAATAGAGAGGTGATAAGTTATACGCTTTAGTTTTCTCATATCGCCATTTTGCAGATCTTCTCTATCATCCGCACCATTTTTACAGAGTAGCCCCACTCGTTGTCATACCAGGCAAGCACCTTAACTAGGTTTCCAATGGCTATCGTAGAGAGACCATCAACTATCGCGGAATAGGGGTTATGTATAAAGTCTGATGAAACTAAGGGTTCTTCTGTGTAGTCCAAGATTCCCTTCAGTTCTCCTTGAGCTGCCTCCTTGAAAGCCGCGTTAACCTCCTCCTTTGTAACTTCTCTCTCTAGCAATGCTGTGAGGTCCACTATGGAAACGTCCGGCGTGGGAACTCGAAGAGCGAGCCCTGTCATTCTCCCTTGAAGTTCGGGTAGAGTCAAAGTTGCTGCCTCTGCTGCCCCTGTCGTTGTAGGAATAATATTAAAGGCCGCTGACCTCGCCCGCCTCAAGTCTCTGTGTTGCATGTCAAGAAGCCGTTGATCGTTGGTGACTGAGTGTACAGTGGTCATTATAGCGGCTTTTACGCCGAACTTGTCATTCAAAACTTTAGCCACAGGCGCCACGCAGTTCGTTGTGCACGAAGCCAGAGAAATAATGTTGTGTTTTTCTGGGTCATATTGGTTGTCGTTCACGCCGTATACAACCGTTAGGTCCGCGCTAGTGGCAGGTCTCATAGGCGCGGAAACCAAAACTTTTTTGGCTCCTGCCTGAAGATGTTTTGCAGCATCTTCTCTTTTCCTGAACCTTCCAGTAGATTCCACCACCAAGTAGACACCCATTTCTTCCCAAGGCAGCTTCGCCGGATCTGGCTGTGCCAGAACTTTCATCTCATTCTTGACGGCGCCGTCTTTCTTTATGACGATGACATCATCTTGAACTTCCACATCGAATGGTAACGGTCCATGCACCGTGTCGTGTTTTAGCAGAAAGGCCAGAGTATTTGCGTCCGTTAAGTCGTTAACAGCGACGAACTCTATTTCCGCTCCTATTTCCATGGCCGCTCTGTATAAAAGGCGCCCGATTCTTCCGAATCCATTTATTGCTACTTTTACAGTCATCCTCCTCACCTTTTGTTAGAAGATAAATTATAAGGCGGGACATAAAATATTTTTTGAAAAATGCCATGTAACGATTTTTAGAAAATCCAATCTTTTAGAAGACTGTTAAGTTTCCATCTTTACGTCGAAGAGTTCCCGTATCGATTTATTCAAAAGGCTTATAGCTTTACGTTTGCATTCCTCTCCGGGCTTTAAATTCTCAAGCTCTTTTAGTATCTTGTCTTTTAGACGCATCTTAAGCCTAGTTCCTTCCTTTACGAATGTTACGTGAAGATGCTTTCCCTTCTTTAGTTCAATATTGCGTTTTCCCATAGTGCAACTCGTTGTTATTTGGATACCATCTACTATACATGAAAAGGGCGGAGAAGTTTCAGTCTCAACGATTACATAGGTTCTAAAACAGTCTTTTCCAAGCGTATTATTTGCATATAAGCCCGCCTTCAAACCTAAGATGAGGAAAGGACCTAAATGTCCATGAAATTTTACTCCCTCTTCAACTAATACCTTCATCGCGTCGTTGTCAAGCTTGTTATCTATAATTCTTTCTTGAACGCTCCTTTTCATGTGAGGCAGCCTCTCAAGGTTTGTTGGACGCTCATTTGATGTGAATGTTTAAATATAAGTATTACTATTTACTAAAAAAGTATTACTGAGTTGATGAGAAATGCCTTATTTCGTAGCACGGGATATAGCGGGAATAACAATATTCGCAGCGTTATGGGGAATCCTAAATGCAACACTATCCCCGATCTTCTTTCGACTCTTCCATTTACCGTTTCTCTGCGACCTTATAGGATTCGCATCAATAATCCTTGCTGTTTGGTGGGTTGAGAAGATTGGAACAGCAACATCTGTTGGAATAATTGCAACTATAATAAATTTTATGTTTAGACCGACAGCTATGCATTTTCTCGGATTCTTGGCAGCCTCAATAGTTTTCGATGTTCTTGCATTCGCTTCAGGGTATACACGGCTATTTGAACAAAGAATTTTAGGCTCTATCCTCTTGACGACTATATCGATTATCTCAGCAGCCGTTGCAGGAGTGATAATCGGAGTCTTCTTTATGTCGCCTATAGCTCTACAGAGGTGGGGAGGAGTGCTTGGATGGGCTGGCCTTCATGCAATAGGCGGCATTATAGGAGGAATTGTAGGTGTATCTCTGATGAATGCCTTGATAAGCAGAGGTATAACTCCCTCTAAAATGACAAGAAAAGAAGAGAAAGACTAACAGTTAAGACGTCTATTTTTTAAGATTGAACCTAAAACATGTATGGTTTTATTCTTAAATAGACTAGCGGTCCTTTCTCTCTTGAAAGATTGGATATCCTTCTAGAAAGCGAATTATAGATGTCCATTGGATCGAACATAAAACTTTTTGAATCTGCCCCGGTATCGCGCAGTCGTCTCATGATCTCTTCTATTATAAGATTCTCGGCGATGAAGCTTGCCATGCAGATCTCTCCCTGCCGTATGAGCTTTTTAATCAAAAGGTCCTTCAATTCCCTCTTAAATTCTGACTTTTTATAGATTTTCTTTGCTTCCTTAAGTTTCTCTCTAACCTTAGGGGGAAGTTTAGGTCTTGTGTGAAGTAGCCTAACACGTTCTCTCCATTTTTCAAGCCATGTACCAATCCAAGATTTCAGAAAGATGCGGAATTCTTCACGGTTGTCCTCCATAACGTTTTCAAGCGTTTCATGGAAGGCGCCGTGATTTAAAGACCATTTATGCTTAATCCATTCTTCTAGATCTTTAGAAGCATATATTACCATCTGATAATCTGCTGAGTAGGGTTCAAACTGAGGAACATATTCCTTAAGTTCTTCAGCAATCATTGAAACAATTCTTCTACGAAGAGATAGGAATGCCATTCTATGACACTCACAGCCTGTAAATAAGATATCATGATATAAGATTTAAAGTTGTCTCTTTTATCGGAAATATATTTGCAGCAATCCGATGATTATAGTGGGAGCTCTTCTTTTCTAGGCAGGCCGTTTCTTGCCCCCATCTTTGTTAGAGTTCTAGAAGCAACGAAGTTTCCTAGGATTCCGCATTCTCTCAGCGTCCTATTATTTATGATTCCGTAGAGAAAGCCGGCGCAGAAAGCGTCTCCTGCTCCTGTCGTGTCAATCACCTTTACTTTGAAAGGTTCAATTAGATGACTCTCTTCTCCATCTGTTACATAACAGCCTTTGGCGCCGAGCTTCACAGCAACTATTTTTACTCCCTTCTTCAGAAGAAGATTGGCTCCCTTCTTGTAATCCTTACCTGTCAACAGCCTTAATTCATGCTCATTTGGAAAGAATACTAAGCATCTCTCGATGAGAGATTCCAGTTCCCTTAATCCCTTACGAGCATAAATCATTCCGGGATCAATGGTTACGGAGATATCAGGTAAGGCTTCCACTAGAGTCTTCTGAGCCTCGAAGGGAGTCTCTCCAACGAACGATGTTAAGTGTAACAAATCTGCCTTAGAAGCATAGTCTATATTTATTTCATGAAATTCTAACGAGTCATTTACTCCGGGATCGACGTAGAGAGCTCGCTCTCCCTTTTCGTCGACAAATCCTATTACTTTCCCGCTTCTTCCAGCATCTGAGACTACTATTCCATCAGTATTCACTCCCTCATCAACAAAAGATCTTATTAGCAGTTCACCCTCTCTATCCGTAGCTACTTTTCCGATAAAGCCAGTTTTTACGCCGAGTCTCGCTAGACCTACCGCGGTGTTTGCTGCTGATCCGCCAGCTGCCTCTTTGAAATCTATAATTTCGCTTTCCTCACCGGCCGATGCTATTTGATTTACCTTGTAAAGCTTATCGACATTTAACGCTCCAAAGCAGATGACGTCAAATCTCAAGAAATCAGTTCCCTCAAAAAGATTTTATAATCACCCAATTTTCCACCATAATTGCCGGCTGAGATCTTTACAACTCCCTCAACTTTAGAGGCAGCCTCGATTCCCACCCTCATAGCTTCTTTGACCGTCTCTAGCGTAATTCCGTTTATAACGATCTCTGGGATATAATTGACGTCTTCAGGAACTTTTGATTCTTCTCCGAGCTTTCTTCTCAAAGACGGACAGTACGGATGATTGGTTGTAGGCCCTATATGTGGAAATTTCGTCTCTGCTTTTGATCCTGCAGAACATATGTCGAATGGGGTGACTGCTCCCTCCACCTCCCAGATAGCCTCAAGCGCCTTCTTCCCAGCCTCCATGACAGCTTTCTTGGTTCTACACATGTACCAGAAATTTCCACCTGTTACTCCACGTCCATATCCGATGTAGCGTTCTATCTGGAAATCAGGCACCATTATAGGAACAATAATCATCTCCCGGCCATATCGCTTCTCAACCCATTCGTACCCATCCCCGCAATGACCTATCCGTTCCATCGCGTCAACCTTGCCTATTGGATCTGGACATGCATCGAAAACGGCCGTGAAAGGCTTTACAAGAATATCTTGACGTATACGATAAGAAAACTCCTTATAAAATCTCTTAACAGTCTCTTCCAAAGGTTTCCTCTTATCCAGACCGGCCCAGAACTGGAGGATCACGCCTAAACGGCCATCAGGAGTCTCGTTTTTCCCTACATATTTTTCGATTCCACCCTCAATTCTACCTATAACTATCGAAGGAGTTGCAGTTGCATCCTCCGCGGCTTTTCTAAGCGTTTCTTCATCATCCGCTGTAACTAAGATTCTAAAGTATAGGCCGTCAAAGGCTTCAGCATAAGTATCCTCAACTTCAACCTTCATTTCAACATCACCATCATATTTTTATGCATGATGCCTTAGTACTTTTCCCGCTTGTATCCCTGTATATTTGCCCTTCTCCACCGCCAGTTTACCATTAACTAAGACGTATTCTATGCCTTCAGGCGGCTGTTTAGGATCCTCAAAGCTTCCCCTCGGCTTTATCCTATCAAAGTCAAATATTGTTAAATCCGCCCACATCCCTGGACGGATAATCCCCCTATCAAAGATGCGGAGCCTTTGGCATGCAAACGAAGTCATCCGTCTGATAGCTTCCTCAATCGACATTAGACGCTCCTCCTTCACATAGCGGCTTAAAACTCTCGGAAACATGCCGAGCCATTCCGGGCTGTACTGAAAATATCGAGGCGGAACCTCACTTGTCTCTACAACTGAACCGTCCGTGCTTGGAAAGATGCAAAGATTGTTTTTGGCAGTTATCTTATGGTCATCTTCGATGTATGCCGCTACAAGCTTAGGTCCTCTCCCTCCTTCCTGCACGATTAAATCAAATAGTACATCCTCAGGATCCTTTCCTTTCTCATGTGAAACCTCGCTGATAGTCTTTCCTTCAACACTAGGATCAGATCTACATTCATAAATCCAAACTCTATCCCATGCACGCTGTTGATAGATTCCTCCCTGCCCAGTTCTGCCCAGCGGATCGTAAGGGCTCATTCCAAGCATTCTCTTCTTAAACTCTTCACGGGTCTTCGGGTTACTAAGCAACTCTATAACGCTTCTTCCCTCAGCGAAGCCTGTAAGGTGCAGTGGAGGAATTTGGTTAATAGCATTAAAGCCGATCCATGGGAAGGCATCAGTATCACATGCGATATCAACGCCTCTTTCTCTAGCTTCATCCATAAGATTCAAAATTTTCTCCGCATTTCCAAAGACTGGATACTTACTTTGCATATGGGATCGATGAACTCTAACATTTGCTTCTTCGCCTATTCTTATGAGTTCCTTCGTCGCCTCAATATTTGTTTCTCTCTCGCCTCTAATATGAGAAACATAGATCCCATCATACTCTGCAACGGTCTTAGCTAGCTCTATAAGCTCCTCCGTATCAGCCCAGCATCCGGGAGGAAAGACAAGTCCGGTGGACATGCCGAATGCTCCGGCTTTCATCGAGTCAGCAATCAACCTTTTCATCAACACTATTTCTTCTTTATCTGCAGGTCTTTCCTCATATCCCATCACGCATGTTCTAACGGTGTTATGTCCAACCAGACATGCAACATTCATCGAGACCCCCTGTCTCTCTAGCTTTTCTAAGTACTCATCAAAACTAGACCAGTCTATCCTGATTCCTAACTCATCCGCACGTTCCCGCATAATCTCCTTTGCAAGGTCGCCGATTATAGGAGCTGCTGAAAAACCGCAATTTCCAGTTACAACCAGAGTGGCGCCCTGAATCAGATCGCTGTCTGCATGCGGATATCTGAGGAGGGTAAGGTCTGAATGGCTGTGAAAATCAACCCATCCCGGCGACACGACAAGTCCATTCGCATCTATCACCAGATCGGCTTCTCCAGCGATCCGTCCAATCTTGACTATTCTCCCATCAGAAATAGCGATATCTGCCTTAAACCATGGGCTTCCAGTACCATCTATAACCTTGCCGTCTTTGACTAAAACGTCATAAGAGCCGTTATGAGATTGGCAAGAATTTTTTCTCATTCCTATCATTTCCCTTTCTTTTTTAACGTTAATATTTTGTAGGTTCTAGTCTAGTATTATTGATGATATTGTTTTCCCCTTTTAACTTCAATTCATGTTAACCAGCGATCAGCATTTTATGATTCCATGTTCCAGGTTAAGGCGTCTCTCTAAAAAGAAATCAAAAAAGGGAAACAGATATGACTAATATCGCAATTACTAGATAAGTAAGGTGGTTTCCAACATGGTCATGTCGCATAGGAAACGGTTTTTCATGGCTGTAGATCTGAAACAGCCAGATATGGTGCCAATTACAGATTTAGGTCTCGATCCGCCGATCGTAGAGGCTATAATCGGCAGGAAGCTTGGCGGATATAGTCTCATAGCAGGTTCAGAAAAGAATCCTTGGGAAGCTTCGATAAAGAACAGAATAGCCATGTGCGAGGCATGCTTAAAGCTAGGCTTCGACGCTATTCCCGCAATAAGTGATTACTCGCTCTGTAGTAAGACTTACAGGCCGAGATTCATAACTAAAACCAGATTCATTGATGAGTGGGGAAGAATTCTCGATTCTAGAGAGGATACTAAAACAACATGGTGGGTAGGCGGAACCGTCAAGACCGAGGAGGACATGAAGAATTATGTGCCGCCTGATCCAGAATCTGAAGGAATGTACGAGATGGTTGAGCAGGTCTTGAAGACCCTAAAGAATAAGGACGCAGCGATAATGTGTCAGGGGCATGCAGGTTGGCATATGGCTTTTCAGGTCAGAGGCGGAATTGACAGGCTAATCATAGACATGTATAGACAACCCTTGCTAGCCAAAAGGTTCCTTGAAAAAATTGCGGAGACATGTAGGGGTCTTGTGAAGCTTATGCTTGAAGCAGGTGTTGAGGTGGCTTTCATAACTGACGACTACGCTGACAATCGATCCCCTCTAATGAGTCTAAAACAGTTTCGAGAATTTGAGGTTCCAAATATAAAAAACATGGTTAAGCTCGCTGAAAAATATGGCGTTCCTGTGCTGAAACATACTGATGGAAATGTCTACCCGATTCTTGATGATATGATAAAAGCTGGGATACGAGGCTTACATCCAATCGAGCCGGGAGCCATGGACTTAAAAGACGTTAAGGAAAGATATGGAAGCAAGATATGTATCCTCGGCAATGTTGATTGTAGAAGAGTTCTTCCATTTGGAACAGAGGAAGATGTGAGACGCGATGTTAGAAGATGCATAGATGCCGCGGCTTATGGAGGAGGATACATTCTGGCATCTAGCAATTCCATACATGCAAACTGTAAGGTAGAAAATGTTTACACGATGATTGATGAAGCACGCAAGTATGGGAGATATCCCCTTCAACAGCGACCTGCCTAAAATCTATTGGAAAGGCAAAAATTGCGAAATTCCATCATGGCCTGCTCCTGCCCTCCCAGAATTCATTAGACGATACTTCAGCTTGAGAGGCAGTCATAGTATTGTACGGGCAGACCTTAATACAGGTTGAGCAGTCTATGCCATTTTCACACTAGAAGAGATAGCAAAGCTCCACATTCACATACCATTTTAGAACGCCTGGATTATTAGAGCGACATTTAATCTCAAAGCTCGGCTCATCATTCATCGATATTGCCCCAGCCTCACAAAACCTCGCGCAGAGCTTACATTTCCTACAGAACTCTTTTACTCCAAACTCTATTGGATCATCAGGCTTAAGCGGAAGATCCGTGAAGATCTTACAGAGTCTCACTCTTGGACCATACTTGGGGGTTATTAACAGTCCATTTCGTCTGAGCTCCCCTAATCCAGCATCAATTGCTAATGGAATGCTAAGAGCAGTATCGTTTCCTGACTGGATAGCATCATACCCCAAATTGCGGATGAATTCGCCCATACATGCGAGAAGAAAGGCCATCTTTGAGTATCCTACTCCAGTGGCAGCAGCTGCGGGAGCCTCTGGAGAAGTCGCTATTCCCTCAGAATCCATTTCTATAGCCATAACTATGACATTCTCAAATTTTTTAGGGATATCATCTTCCGCATAGAGCCAATTTCTATCAAGTTTGCAGATGCCAACAAGAGAGGCGCCGAAAAACTCTGCAGCTCGCTTCGCATACATGCTCATTTTTTCGGGGTCTTTAATTTCATATTTGGTCTTAGTTAAATCCACGCCGAGAGTGTCAACCGGAACTCTATATGGCTTGATCCTTCTCCATGAAAAGCCTCCCTTAAATGCATCATGCACAATCCAAGATGCATATGCAAGTGCAAAATCAATTCTTGAATGCCCTGGTTTCCCTCTCCTAATCATTTCCGGCACTTTTTCGTCGCATCTCCGCTGATAGCCATTCCAAGAAGAGTCTCACATTACCCTTGCAAATATCATATCTTTCTTATGGAATCCTTGAAGTTTAGAATGATTAATAACATACGGCGGCTTCTTGAGTTTTCTAACTTTTATTTTAGGCAGCGTTCTTGCCCCGTTTAGATTCATGACATTATCCTTCAAGCAGTCCTATAATTGGATCGCTCCAAATAAGTGCATTCACGTTGCGAATTAAGCATTACTGATCCAGAAAAAGGAGATTAGACAAGGGATATCTGAGAGGCTACTTGGGAATCTTCGAGATTATCCTAAAAGCGTTCTCGTAGAAGATTGCTTCAAGATCTCTCTCGGTTAATCCTAGCTGGGGAAGAACGGTTTGCCAAAAATGAATGTACCTTTGCATATTGCCGGGAGTTGAGTCGCTTCCGAAAAGTATCTTTGAGGTTTTTATATCATAGTTGAGTCTTCTCCATAAAGTCTGTGCAATATAGAATGTATGTCCTCCTGAGATGTCGAAATAAACGTTTGGATTATGAAATGAGACTACTGCGGCTTCTTCACACCATGGATGTCCCAGATGCGCTCCTATCAAAGCGAGATTTTGAAATCTCCTTGCTATCGTCTCTAAATATATGGGACGCATATTGCTTGATGTAACACCTTTCTCAGAAGGTTTTGTACCCCTTGCCACGATACCTGTGTGAAAGAGTATAGGCATCCCCTTCTCTTCGATCTTTTCGTAAAGGGGGAAGTATCCTTCCCAGTCGTATGGTTTAAGCGGGGCTATCAGTTTGATTCCAGAAAAACCGTCTGAATACATTTTCTCGATAGTTTCCGTGTTGTCCTTGTCTAAATCAAGATAGGCGAATCCCTTCAGTAAATCTGGATACTCATCGATTGCCTTCTTAACAGCTTCATTATCGAGTCCAGGCTCCGGCAATGCGCATAGGAAGCATTGTTCTATTCCATTTTTCTCGCAAGTCTCAACGAGAGACTTAAGTCCATCTCGTAATGGAAAATGTATATGTGCATCTATTATCTTCAACGATGATCACCACTCCGATTTTTAATCGTTAATGCTATAAATCATTTTAAGCGTATCATAAGAGATTAAACGTCAGCATTATCTTCGGATATATAGACACAGCAAAATACTTTAAATTCTAGGAATCATGAGGCACAATTTGTAGGAGGCATTTTAAGCGAATAAGACGACATATTTTTCGAGATCTTTTTAAGCCGAAAAAAACTATCGATGTAAAGGTGTCTATATTGAAAATTACAGATGTTAAGGCATTAAATCTTGCAAATACAACGCAAACAATCGTTCAAGTCTATACAGATGAAGATATAATAGGCATAGGACACTGTGACACCTCGCCATACGTTCGTTTCATCATAGAAGGCGAATTGAAACCTATGCTCATCGGCAAGGATCCCCTCGAGACTGAAGCCTTATGGACCATGATGTATCGGAACTCGGCATGGAATGGATTGAGAGGAATAATTATCCATGGCATGGCAGCCATAGACATGGCGTTATGGGACATAAAGGGGCAGAAGCTCAAACAGCCTGTTTGGAAGCTTTTAGGAGGGAAATATAGAGATAAAGTGATTCCCTACGCAAGTCTCACACCCTTGAGCTTTAAGCCTTATGATCTTGCTAAGAGAGCAGCTGAATGTAGAGATATGGGATTTAGAGCTGTAAAGTTTGGATGGGGAGACTTCGGTAGAATAAGCGTAGACGAAGACGTGAGGCTCGTCAAAACAATTAGGAAGGCCGTTGGAGACGACATGAAAATAATAATTGATGCTGGAAGACCATGGGAATGTACTCCTTCCAGAGTTATCAAGACGGCTAAGAAAATAGAGAAATACAACGTCTTCTTTCTTGAGGAGCCTCTGAATCCCGACGACATAGATGGATTTGTTGAGGTTAAAGCAAATGTCGATCTGCCTATATCAACTGGCGAAACAATGTCAACAATTCAGGAATATAGAGCCTTAATAGAGAGGAGGGCGGTCGACATCCTGCAACCCGACCCTTCAAGAGTCGGAATAACCCAATGGAAGATTATTGCAAAGATGGCTGAGGCTGCAAATATGATGTGTATCCCGCATGACTGGAGCACTGGCATAAATATCATGGCTCAAATTCATCTGGTGGCTTCGATACCGAATGGTGAATATATAGAATATATGAGGCCGAGACCTGGTAGAGAGAAGAGTGTGGAAGCCGACCTAATTGATAGAATTCTAGAAGAACCGTTCGAATTGAAGAATGGATACTTCGAGGTGCCGAACAAGCCGGGGTTAGGCATAGAGTTAAACGAGAAGATCCTTAACAAGTATGCGGTTTAGACCTTCAAAGAAGTGGATTATAAAATCAAGAATGATACGTCGTTGTTTTTAGACGAATCAGCCGTTCTAGGGTTATGAAAAACAATTTATACTTCATGTAGAACTTTCTTGCGTGATTAACGATGGTTAGAATGAGGTTTGCTGTTACTCTTCCAGGAGGAGTCTACGAGCCTAGAAATCTCATACTTATGAAACAGCTCGGCTGCACAGACGTTATAGGTCATGGCCCCCGCCTTCCACCCGGATCAGAGGTTTGGGAATATGGAGATATCGTTCAAATGAAGAGGCATGTTGAGAAGCATGGGTTAAGGCTAGAGGTTCTTGAAGATGGGCCTCGAATAGAAAAGATAATCTATAACCTACCGGGCAAGGAGCAGCAGCTAGAAGACTTCTGCAAGTCGCTGGAGAATCTCGGTAAGGCTGGAATAAAAGTCATAAAGCCTCAGCATATGCCTCCCGTTCCTAACATGATCTGGAGAACAGAGATTGATAAGCCTACAAGAGGTGGAGCTACCTCAACAGCATTTGATTATGATCTTGTAAAGGATTTCCCGCCGACGGTGAAGTACGGCAAATACAAAGAAGAGGAGATATGGAAGAATCTTGAATATTTCCTGAAAGGTGTTGTTCCAACAGCGGAAGAATCAGGCGTCGTGATAACTTTTCATCCAGACGATCCTCCGATCTCCCCAATACAGGGCTTTCCACGGATTCTGAGAAGCGTCGAGGCATTCGATAAGCTGCTTGAACTGGTGCCAAGCGAAAACGTCGGCATCTGCTTCTGTCAAGGATGCTTTGCCGAGATGGGTGTTGACGTTCCCGCCGCTATCCGCCACTTCGGCAAGAAAAAGAAGATCTTCTTCGCACATTTCAGAAACGTCATCGGATCAGTTCATGAACCAGGAGGATTCCAAGAAATATTTCACGACGACCCTTCTGGAAGAGTCGATATGTTCGAAGCCATGAAGGCCTATTATGAAGTCGGATTTGAAGGACCCATGAGACCCGATCACGCTCCCAAAACGATAATCGACGAGATCTACGGAGGGCATCCTGGATACTACATAATAGGCAAGGTTCTTGGGCTAGGATACATGAAAGGACTCGCAGAAAGCATAGAAAAAATGGGTTACTAACCATTACAAAACCCTTTTATACCCACTTTTATCATTCAGGCCTTTCTCCTTTTTTCCATGAGAAAAAGCTGTTAAAAATCCGAAAACAAAATCTCAAAAAGGCTAAAATCTACAGTCATATAATCTAATATGCATCAATTACTCGACGATTTATAAAGTATATAAAGAAATTTTTTCGTCAGCAAATATTAAATCAAAGTAAGTAGCTACGTCATTTTTAGAGAGACAGTTTTGTGAGGCAAGAATTAGATTGAGTGTAGAGGAAAAACTATCAAGATTTAAGACTTACTCAGAAGAACTCGGCCTAGACTTAAATGATCCAAAGGATCGATTCAAATGGTTCCTCGCTTCTCTTCTCTTCGCCAAGAGAATATCAGCCGAGATCGCAAAGAAAACTTTTCGCCGATTTGAAAGTGAAGGACTTGTATCTCCTGAAAAAATACTTGAGGCAGGATGGGACAGACTAGTTGAGATCCTAGATTCCGGCGGATATGTTAGATATGACTTCTCTACAGCCTCCAATCTCCTAGCGATTATGAAGAAGCTGAAAGAAGAGTATGGAGATCTAGAGAGGCTTCATCAAGAATCCCGTGATCCAAGAGACTTAGAGAAACGCCTAATAGAATTCAAAGGAATAGGCCCTGTAGGAGTAAATATCTTCTTAAGAGAATTAAGGGGAATATGGAGTAATGCCAAGCCTAAGCCTTCTAAGATGGCGATTGAAACTGCCAAGCTTTTAGGACTGAAGAATGTAGAGCCTTACGAGTCCGCTCTTGTACGGCTGAGATTAGAATACTGTAAGAAACATAGATGTCCAGAATGTCCCGTCAGAGAATCATGCAGCACATTCAAGGATACGAAAGTCTAGCTTTGTCTTGTGCAGCTCAAAAGCAAGTAAAGAAATGCTAGACTTCCTCCGCGATCTCTCTCCTGTGGTCATCTAAAATAGTCTTGATCTCACTGTAAATTGCTAGCTTCTCCCTTTTCCCAGCCTCCTTCACAGCCTTTCTTAAACTCTCAGAATCAACATAGGGTAATCCTTCTATCCATTCAATCTTTAAATCATCATAAGAAACAACAGGGATCATATATTTCTCGAAGATCTCTAAAGCATTATGAGACATTCGTCCCTTAGCAACAACAGTTTTAACTCCTCTCTTTGCCAGTTCCTCTGCTGTTGTTGCTCCTCCCCCGCTTGGATTAAGAAGCAAAACAGAATCTCCAGCTCTAATCCCATAAAGCTGAAAGGCTTTCTGGAGTCCCTTGTCCGTAAAGGATTCAACAGGCTTCAACAATATAAGACGCCCTTGACTTTCAAGGCTTCTGAGTCTCTGCATCTCGTTGAAGCGACGCTTATATTCTTCAAGTTTCAAATGGTACTCCCTGATTTTCATTTTGGCCTTTTCCAATTCGTCAAGAAGAAGACTATATTCCCTTTCACGTCTTATCTGAGCGGACTGTTCACTCTGGATCTCTTTTATAGTATCCTTTAGAAGAAGTATCTCAGCCTCTAACGATTTTATTTTATCCCTGAGTTTTCTGTTTACCTGTCTCAGATATTTTGCTTTTCTCCGTTCATTCGCCAGCCGATTCTGAAGCTCCTCTATTAAACTCTTCATCTTTTCCTCTTTAGGAATCGGTCTTCTTATGATTGGCGGAGGCTTATATTTATCAGCGCTTTGAAGGAACTGGACAGCCTGTTTAGTAGAGTAGCCTCTTACAACAAGGTCTTTTACATCATCAGCTGAGACTTTTATGGATATCCTTTTCATCCGAGCCTCCACATGCCTAAGCTTCTTCTCATAATGCCTGTAAGCCTTCACAGCCGCGGCTAAGGCATCTACTTCATGAGCATTCCTCAATTTAAGCTCGTAAAAATCTGCGTAGTCTCTGGCAATATGTCGTTTTTCATCTGCTCCTAACGAGATTGAAGGGACGAAGAGAACAGCGTTCAACTTATGTGAGAGATTTTTAAGAATCTCGGATGCGGGTGAAACGTCGCTGGCAATTAACGTCGGTTCACCTATTTCTGAAATTCTCTTAACCAGTTCAGATAAGCTCCAATCACGTTTACTCTCAACAAGAATAGGCTCGCCATCCAGCGATAGAATAGCTAATCCAACGGTTACGCCTGGATCTACTCCCACTATAAGCCTTCTCATATCTAAGTTTCTGAATACTAAACTAGAGTATATGAAGCTTTCATAAACTATGCTCTAAATGTGGAAAGAGTATTTAATAAAATAAGGTTCTAGACTTGGATGAGGTCTAGAAATGGGTATAAGACTAAGAGGGAGATCAAAGACCAAAATGGAAAAACCGAATATTTTGCTCTTGACAACCGACCAGCACAATGCTGAGATACTAGGTTGTGCAGGGAACACTATCGTGCAGACGCCAAATATAGATGCTTTAGCTAAGCGAGGAATATTCTTCACACAAGCATTCACCCCGTTTCCTCTCTGTACACCTGCCCGGACAAGCATATTCACGGGGCTTGAGCCAAGACATCACGGTGTTAAACATAACATTAACATGAATTATTCTCCGGGTCCCTATGCACTTGCACCGGAATATATCGCATTTCCAGAATTGCTGAGAAAAACTGGATATCGCACATATTTCATTGGTAAACTTCACACTCGTCATGAAGAAGGAAAGAACTTTGGCCTTCACATAACGAAACTTATTGAGGGAAAATGCCATTTCGTTGATTCGCCGAAAAAACAAGATCTTTACCGCCAATATTTGATCAGACGAGGCTATCCAAAGGATATATGGAAAATCTGGGAAAACCCAGAGTATGTCAAGAATGGATATGTAACCTCGCCGCTACCAGAAGAAGATTATATCGACACCTTCATCGCCAACTTAGCCATAAAACAACTTGAAGAGATCGAAACTCCCTTCTTTATGTGGGTCTCCTTCTGCACGCCACATAATCCTTGGGATCCACCCACACCATACGATAAAATGTATGATCCGGAGAAAATTCCGTTTCCTCATCGCGTAATAGGCGAGCTAGAGACGAAACCTAGAAGATGGGTTGATCAGATTGCTAGAACAATATCAGCTTTACCTGCAACCTCTATCGATCCATCATTGCCCGGCGGAGTAGAAAATGCCTACAAGCGTTTTCCTGAAGATAAAACACGTCGGATGCTTGCCGCTTACTATGGGGAGATAACTCACGTTGATAGACAGATTGGCAGATTGCTAGATGCTCTGCGAAAAGAAGGATTTCTGAAAAACACACTAATCATTTTCACATCGGATCATGGAGAATATTTGGGGAACAATTGGGCATTCTATAAAGGATCCGGATTATATGACTCGCTCATCCGAGTTCCGCTTATCCTGAGCTGGCCGGAAAAATTGCCGGGTGGAAGAAAGGTAAGCAGTCTTGTCTCACTTGTAGATCTCGCACCGACCATACTTGATGCTTGCGGAGTACATACCGAGATTAGAATGGATGGAGATTCCCTTTTGCCTTTAATCATGGGAGAGACAGATTCTTGGCGTAAAGAGCTTTTAATCGAAAGCGGCGCTTCCAAAGCGATATTAACAGAAAAGTGGAAATTCATCAAATGGAAGGATCACACCGTGGAACTTTACGATAGAATAGAGGATCCTCATGACCATTATAATCTGGCATTTGATTCTTCAACTAGGTCGACACGTGAACTACTATGCAAACGTCTAGAAGCAATCTATACAAGATAAGATAACATATTGATTTAGAGATCAAGATAAGACGATAGAATTCCTCCCTCACCCCTCATTCTCTTCCGAATCAACTCTTTTAGTTCAAGAAATTTTTCATGACTATGCTCGAAGAACGCCTTATAGGCAGAACAAAAGTAATTGTGGTTTAACCCCAATTGAATCCAATGCTTAGGGCAGCCTCCATTACAGTATTGAAGCCAACGGCAACCTCTGCAATTGTCATTGATAAGCTTACTCTTTATCCTTTTAAACTCCATGAACCTTTCACTTTCTATTATCTTCTCAAGCGGCTGCTCCATGAGATTCCCTAAAAACCATCTCGGCTCAACAAAAAAGTCACACGCATATACGTCGCCGTTAAACTCGACAACAACGTATTTGCCGCATTCGCGGCTAAAAATGCATGAGGGCGCCTCTCCCGTTACGTAGGAAATCAAGAGTTCATCAAAATCTCGGACATAAACCTTCGGGATTCCCGGCGCTACCCATTCATCAAAGACTTCGCATAGGAAATGTCCATACTGTTCGGGGGTAATAGAATAACTTGCGATCTCTCCAGTTTCTGAGTCTCTTTCTACGCAGGGAATAAACTGCAAGAATCGGAATCCCTGATCTATGAAGAAATGATAGAGCTCTCTGGGATATTTAATGTTATGCTGATTTAGAAGAACCAAAATATTGAATTTTACATTGAATTTTCTAAGCCACTCTATCCCCCTCATAACCCTCTCGTAAGACGGATTACCTAAACGATCTTTTCTATAATAATCATGGAACTCAGGAGGCCCATCAAGGCTTACTCCCACCAGAAAGTTGAAGCGTGCAAGAAATTCAGCCCAGTGCTCATCGATTAGTGTGCCATTCGTCTGAAGACTATTCATGACTAACTGTCCAGGAATGCTAAAAAGAGACTGATACCTTACGGCTTCTTTATAGAAGTCTAAACCTGCAAGGGTTGGCTCTCCACCCTGCCAGCAGAATGACGCTTGATCTGGTGAGAGAACCATGAGTTGCGCGATAAGCTCTCGAAGTACTCGGAGACTCATTCGGTGAATCCGAGTTTCAGGGTAAAGCTCGTCTGCCTTCGAAGAGTAGAAGCAGTATTCACATGCTAAATTACAATCTGAAGAAACAGGCTTAACAAGTACGCTGAAGATATGAGATGACGAACTCATAGGAAGTCTCCAACATTCTTTTTTGATAAGACATCAACTAATGCCGTGCGTCTCAAAAAAGGAAAGGCGTATGCTTCTACTTATTTTTTCTCACCAATCGAACTTGTCCATGATGATCCGGAGGATCGGTTCCATCATCTATGAGTCCATCTCTAGAGGGATCAACGTACCTGGCGAACCACGTTTCCATCTTCACCTTTAGATCCTCCACCCTTTTCTTGTAGAATGGATCAGTAATCAGATTTTGCTTCTCATCCGGATCACTAATTAGATTATAGAGCTCATTCGGTCCATCCGGGTAACGATGCACATACTTCCATTCTTCCGTCCGTATCATACGGACAGGACCATATTCATCGAAGATTACAATATCCTCCCGTATCTTTGCTGACCGATCCAGCAGAAGTGAGAGAAAGCTTGTTCCCGGAAGATTCCTATCTTCCGGTACTGGCAAGCCTAAGTACTCAAGCAGTGTAGGCATAAAATCGTATGCGCTGACAATCTCCCTCCGAACTTTTCCCTGCGGGATCCGTCCCGGATGACTAAATATGCAAGGAACCTTAATGGAATTTTCATACATATTCCGCGGCCATGTTGCGTTCCCCTTCCCCCATATGCCATGATGCCCGCAGCTAAATCCGTTATCGCTCATGAAGATGATTAATGTTCTGTCTCGTAGACCAATCTCTTCAAGATGATCAAGAATTCGCCCGACATCTATATCCATAGCTGTTACCGCTGCAAAGTATCCTTTAAGACATTCACGATTACCGAAACACTGTAGATTATACCTAGCCCATGGATGCGGAGGTTCCTGTGGACAGGTCTCAAATGGACAGCTATCATAAGAATCCACTATCTCTTTGGGATGATTATTTATCCATGGACTGTGGGGAGCCGTGTAATGCACGCTGAGGTAGAAAGGCTCCTCACTGTGAAGATCTATAAACTTTAACGCTTCATCCGTGATGAGGTTAGTTACGTATCCCGGCTCATTCACAAGCTTTCCTTCTCTGATCATTGGAGCATTATAATATGGCCCTCCGCCTCTCTGATGTACATACCAATGGCTAAAGCTAAACTGTGGATGTTGACTGTCTCCTAAATGCCATTTTCCGCTTATTCCGCATATATATCCATGCTTAGCCATAACATCCGTGTAGGATAATTCTCCCTCCATGTATCTTATCGCATCCGGCCCAACGTTTCCTCCACGTATCCAATCGTGAACTCCATGTTGGGAGGGTATTCGGCCCGTAAAAAGTGTGGCTCGGCTCGGCGAACATACAGGTGTAGCTACAAAAAAGTTCTCGAACATCACTCCAGTTTTAGCTAGCCTGTCAATGTTTGGTGTTCGAATCTCATGATTTCCGTAACAGCCAGCAGCCCATACGCCCTGATCATCCGTAAGAATAAAGATAACATTTGTATATGATGATCTATCTCGTACAGTCATCTCAGCGAGTCTCCGAATTCCGCCACAAACACTTTTTCAGGAAACATATCATTTAGGTTTCACGCTTTTCCGTTTTCTTTATGCTTTGCGGGCCATATGGAACAAGCGCAACTGAGGGATACGGATTAAAGATAATGTCATCGGTCTTCTCAGCCCATCTCCACATCTCTTCAATCAGTCGTTTTTTAACATCCTCATATTTAGGGTCGAATGCCAAATTCTTCATCTCGTAGGGATCATTTTGGAGGTCATATAACTCATCAAAATCAAACGCGTTAAAGACATACTTGTACCGGCGATCTCGGATTATGCGCTGCGTATAATAGTACTCTGTGCCTAAAAATTGTCCGTAAAAACTCTTCGGCCAATCCTCAGGTACAGATCCTTCAAAGATGGGAAGTAATGAACGGCCATGACATGGATTTAGAGGTTCAGCGCCAGCCACCTCACAGAAGGTCGGAGCGAAATCGCATAATGTTACAAATTCTTGGCATGTAGTTTTCGGCTTTATCACATTAGGCCACCTGACAGCCATTGGGATGCGATAGCTCTCCTCAAATGGCATTACTCCTTTAAGGAAGAGACCGTGTCCTCCCACCTGATCTCCATGGTCAGCCGTAAATAGAACAAGAGTATTATCTTCAACTCCAGCATCCTCTAGAGCGTCAAGTAGCATCCCAACGACGTCGTCATTCATGGTACATAGCCCCCAATAGTAAGCTATGGCTTCTCGTATCTGCTCCTCGCTTAGCTGATCCCAAAGTTGCCTTCTCATCCTTCTGTAAATTGCAGGCTTATCCTCCAAGCTATCGTAGTAGTTCTCAGGAAGCGGAACTTCTTCTGGATCGTACATGCTTGCATACGGCTCAACAACTATGTATGGATCATGGATCTCCGTTAAACCGACATAGATGACCCACGGCTTCCCCTCCTTGGAAAGCCTCATAATCTCTTCAGCAGCTATCTTCCCCCTCTTAAAATCAAGCATATCCTCTGGCTTGCCTGAGCGAGTACCATAAACAACGTAGTCAGGCCAACCATTCCGTCTTATAATAGCATATCTCTTCAAATTTTTTGGAGGCTCCCTATATCTCCTTAACCTGCTTCCCGGCTTTGGAAATCCCAGCGGACCGCCATCCCAAGGTGTTTGACGCTTCGGAACGTTCCATCCATAGTCGGCGGGGCCTTTCTCTCCAGATACATGCCATTTCCCGATGTAAGATAGATTATAGCCGGCCTTCTTTAGATTCTCGGAAAATAGTCTGACTCCTGGAAATAAGCCCCCATGAATTACTGGCATTGAATGATAATTATTGTACATTCCATGGACCGATGGGTAGAGGCCTGTAAAGAAGGATGCCCTAGCGGGAGAGCAGAGAGCATTTGGTGTATAGCCAAGCTCGATTCTCAATCCCTCGCCAGCGATTCTCTCCTTAACATTCGGCATGCGGCAAGGACAGTTAGGATCAATAGTTCTGCCCTGTTGATGCTCAGTCATCACTATCAAAATATTAGGAGGATCTCCAACTTTAGACATGCTTCCTATCTCCTAAATGTGATGATGATTACAGAGATTCAGGATTATTTGGTTTTCCCTCGGATATCGTCATAAAAGTTGTATCCTCGTTTTGGCATATTAACGGATTAGAACCTGACGCTACCCTTGTAAATTCTTCACTAACAAGTTTCTTGCTACGGCGTATAGGAATCAGGTGGAGTGACTCTAGCATTGGGAGGCGGCGGAACATATCCCTTCAGTAACGGATCGGACGTTCTCCTCATCCAATCTTCCAGTAAAAGCCTCATCCTTTTAAGTATATCAGTACATTCCGGATCGTTAACCAGATTATTTCTTTCTATAGGATTCGATTCGAGATCGAATAGCATCTCTGGAGGCCGAGGCTTGTTGAAGTACCCGAATCTACGAGCGACTTCTTTAGAGAGGCCCCCATCCACATTGGGCGGAAACCAGAAAGGCCTCTTCTCGAAGCTTCTAATATATTTGTATCGATCCGTTCTAACTCCGCGAATGGGATCATAGGCCGCATGATACGTCTGTTCAACGAATATTTGTCTATGTAATCTCTTAGCTTCGCCTCGGATTATCGGTAGTATACTTTTTCCCTGCATCTCCGTAGGTATCGGTATTCCGCAGAGATCAAGTATTGTCGGGGCGAAGTCAAGATTAGAAAGCAAAGCCTCGATTTTTCTCCCTCCCTCAAATCCGCCTGGTCCACGCATAATCATAGAGATTTCAATGCCGGGATCGAATAATGTGGCTTTGGCGCCTGGGAAAGCCACGCCATGATCAGTTGTAAATACGACTAGTGTATCATCCCTCAAATCAGCCTCATCTAAAGATCTGAGTATCTCACCTATCTTCTCATCAACTCGTCTAACTAGAATGTTAAGAGAAGCGATGTCTCTACGGACATCCTCGACGTCTGGTAGATATGGAAATCCCTCAATATTATCGACAGGCCCTTCATATTGTGGAAATGGCCTATGCGTTTCAGAGAAACCAATCATCATGAAAAAAGGCTTCTTCAGCTTATTATTCTCTAGAAAATCTATTACGAGAGGGGTAACGTCAAGGCAAGAGTTGCTTTTTGCTTTGAAGATCTTCTGGTATCCGAGGGAGTAAGGATTTGGAGATTCGTGCTGGAACCCGAAAAGATAAGTTGAGTAACCGGCCTGTGCAAGCAGATTTGGAAGCAGAAGCTCATTCGCATTTAAGCGGAATCCTCGGTGAGTAAGTCCTATAAGCCCATTATTGTGAGGATATCTGCCCGTAAGTAAGCTTGCTCGGCTTGGACTGCACTGCGGAGCTGTGCAGAAAAAGTTTGTGAAGATTACGCCCTCTTCTGCTAGTTTATTTAGATTAGGCGTATCTACCCCACTGCCGTAGCATCCGAGGTGCCTACCTGTGTCATGTGTAATGATAATAAGAATGTTAGGTTTCTTCTCTCTTTTCATTTCACGTCAATCCTTTTCTTTCCGAACTTATAATGTGAGTTTATATCAGCTTTGAGGTTTCGAATCTTCTTTTATGTGCTTTTGATTCTTTCTAAGACGCTCTGAACATTTTTCTCTATATTGAATCTTCTCTTAAAGAACTTCAGTATGTTTTTCACGTCTCTTTCAAGAAGCATCTCAGCATTCGGATGATCGGTTTTGACGAATTGAGGCCAATCAATGATGAGTATATGAAAATCCGGCTTCAAAACCACATTAAATTCGCTTAGATCTGCATGGATAACCTTCGCTTTTTGATATGCCACCTTCACATTTTCAAGGATTTCATCTAGAACTTCCTCTGCATTTGGAACTTCCGGAACCCTATAGAGCTCGACGCCATCTATAAAATCCATCACAACTACATGTCTGTTCTGCCCAATTGGTTCGGGAACAGAAACTCCATGTGGGTAAACAGTCTTCAAGGCTTCAAACTCCTTCTCTGCAGCTAAGCGAGATTGATACAGCCAAGAAATGTGTCTCCGATCAGCAACGTAGCCTCGAAGCCTCCTAGTCTGACGGAAGCTTGTTCGTCCCAAACGATGAAACTTTACAGCTACCCTCCTTCCTTCAGGTGTGAGAGCGTCATAAACATCTGATTCCTTTCCGACGCCTAAAGGCTTTCCAAAAGCATCAATTAGATCTGCCTTTACAAGAGAATTCATCGCTAGACAGTCATATCCAACGGTGCTTAATGTGTATCCAACGTATGAACCGACCCAGCGGTATATAAGTCCAAACTTGCTGAGTCTATCTAATCTATACTTGACCTCTTTTATAGGGAGGCCGCTGAGCCTTGTGATATCCTCTTCAGGTACATATCTATGCCTACTCATATCTAGCTCAATAACTGTAAGTATTCGAAAATCCCCAGATTCAAGATGACTTAAAGTCTTTACAGCGATCTCTGCAGATGACATGCCCCTAAAGAAAAAGATATCCACATATTAATAAGAATCATCTAAAATTTTGTCCTTTTTCCTAGCGATTAATCGCAATATATATTTTATGTCTTAAACTTTTAATTATGGAGGTTTTTAATAGGAATGGCGATTCACGAGTTTAATCCAAAGATTTATTATAATGCGTTCGGAACCTACACTCCAGTTCTCCGAATATCCGACGGCGACACTGTCATCACATCTACGGTTGATAATGCTGGGAGAGATGCAGCAGATAGACAAGTAACTCGTCCTGGAAACCCGCTTACCGGTCCATTTTACATAAACGACGCGGAGCCTGGAGATACATTGGCAGTTCATCTTGAAAAGGTGCAGCCAAACAGAAGAATAGGAAGATCTTCAACGGTGATATCTCCAAACGTCATTGACCCTGAATATATCGTGAAAATTTCTCCTCTGAAAAAAATCACAGCAGAGTGGGAGATAGATCTCGAAAGGGGAACAGCGACGCTTATAAGACCTGAGACGAAGCTAGGAAGACTTGTTCTTCCCTTGAATCCTATGCTTGGATGCTTGGGTGTGGCGCCTCCTAGGGAACAAGCCATCTCGTCAGCTACTTCTGGAACTCACGGAGGCAACATGGACTATAACGGTTTCACATCTGGAACTACTATTTATTTTCCAGTGTTTGTAAGGGGAGCACTCTTCTTCATAGGGGATGGACATGCTGTTCAGGGAAGCGGGGAAATCGTTGGTACAGGAATCGAAGTCTCATTTGATGTAAGGTTTAAGGTTAACTTGCTGAAAGATAAAAAGATAATCTGGCCGCACGCTGAAAATAAGGAATATTTAATGACCGTTGGGAACGCTCGTCCTCTTGATCAAGCCCTTCAGCATGCAACTACCGAAATGATACGTTGGCTTCAAGCGGATTATGGATTAAAGGATCATGCGGCTCACATACTACTTGGACAATGCGTCGAGTATGATATTGGAAACGTTTTTGATCCGGCCTATACAGTCGTTTGCAAAATTAAGAAGAAGTGGTTAGACGAATTGCTGTAGAGATTCACATAATAATTGAGATTCTTCAAATCTTTTTCTATGCTAGAAGCGATGCTTAAATATTGCTCTGAGAATAAAAATTTGATTTCCCTAGATGAGTTAAATTGTCCTTAGAGAGGATGATCGAGAAAGCTTATGATCTTGTGCAGAAGAAGAGAGTGGAGCAAGTAGGCGAAGGAGTTTATAATGTTGTCGGTGATCACGGCACCTACATTGTGGCTCGAAAGATTGATGGAACAATTAGCTGCACCTGCCCAGGATTCATTAAGAGAGGAAGATGCTCTCATTCATTAGCCGTCCTACTAATCCAAAATCCAAAGCTCTTAAAGAGCATAGAAAGACAGATAAGTAAGCCTCAGCAGAGTAGAAGATCGAGACGGAGACAGCCTAAGACAAGGCAGAGACAACTAAACGTTTAATTAGGCTTTTGTCATCTCTATCTAGGCCGATTATAAAGACTTGCTTAAGATCTCTTGGGGAAGGAACATCATAAAATGTCGAAGAAGAGAACATCCCTTGAAAGATACCGCTTAAAAAAGATATTGGAGAGTCTAGCCTCTAAAGAAGGGAGGGGAACAGAGCTTATTTCACTCTATATTCCCCCCGGAAGGCAGATTAGTGAAGTAGTCTCCATGCTAAAGGAGGAGTGGGGAACAGCCTCGAACATAAAGTCTAACACCACGCGAAAGAATGTGCAGGACGCAATCGTTAAGGTCACTCAAAGATTAAAGCTCTTTAAAACCGTTCCAGAGAACGGTCTGGTCCTATTTTGCGGAGCCATTCCTCAAAATGGTCCCGGAAGCGAGAAGATTGAGGGGCCTTATGTGATAATACCTCCTGAGCCTGTAAATATTTACCTGTACAGGTGTGACTCTAAATTTCACCTAAATTATCTTATGGATCTTCTTAGAGAGACCGAGACTTATGGGATAATACTCTTGGACTCAAGCGAAGCAACATTTGCCACTCTCAGGGGGAGACGATTAAAGATTGTTCAGGAGATAACTTCAGGAATTCCTGGAAAGCATCGCGCCGGTGGACAGTCGGCTCGAAGGTTTGAACGTCTAAGAGAAATGCAGCTCATCGAATTCTTTAAGCGTGTTGGAGAGCATGCGAATGAGATTTTTCTCCCGATTTCCGACCTGAAAGGAATTATACTTGGCGGCCCCGGGCCTACGAAGCTAGATTTTGAGAAGGGCCGTTATCTAGATTACAGGTTGAAGGAGAAGATAATAGCAACGGTTGATACTGCTTATACGGGCGAACAGGGTGTAGAGGAGATAGTTGAAAAAGCTCCTGAGATCATAAAGAATGTTAGGTATGTTGAGGAGAAACGCATCGTCCAAAAATTTCTTTATGAAATAGGTCATGACACGGGGCTTGCAACATATGGAGAAAGAGATGTCAGAAGAGCTCTTGAAAGCGGACTTGTTGAAACATTACTGTTATCTGAAGATATTGATAAAATTAGAGTGAAAGTAGAATGTGCCTCCTGCGGCTACTTCTATTATAAGACTGTGAGGAAACATGAGATTCAAGAGTTTGAGCAGTCAGTCAGCGGCGCTTCCTGTCCTAAATGTCAGTCAGCGGCGCTTCAGATAGTAAAGAAGACGGAGATAATCGAAGAGCTCGCTCAACTAGCTGAGAATTCAGGAGCAAATGTTGAGATTATCTCATCGGAGACGGAAGAGGGACAAATGCTTTTGAAATCCTTCGGCGGAATAGCTGCGATTTTAAGATATAAGCTTCAGAGCTGATATTTAGGCTCGATGAAATATGATTTTAAATATTATTATTGGATACGCATTATTCAAGGGGAGAAAGACTGTGTCAGAATTGGACAAAGAGCTAGAAGCTATAAGACAGAAAAAACTGATGGAGCTAAAAAGAATTCTTAAACGAAAAGAGCAGGCTAAAAGAGAGGAAAAAAGAGAGGATCCTCGGGAGATCCTAAATCGATTTTTTATAGGTAGAGCATGGGAAGTTCTTAACGCTGCTAAAGCTCAGTATCCGCAAGTAGCAAGGTATGTCGAAGACACGTTGGTGAAGCTAATCATGGAGGGAAGAATTAAGAATAAGATTTCAGGTGAAGAACTGTATGGCCTTTTCCGCCGTTTAGGAGTAAGAGTCAGGCTTAAGACTCGTATTAAGATTCTGGAGCATGGTAGAGTGAAGAGTCTCGAAGAAAAAATTAGAGAGCAGACATCCTAGAAGCAAGAAATTTTCACAAAAAATTGCGACATTAAAATCGTTTTATGAAATTGTATACGACAATTATATTTATATTGGTCTAGATCGTGATTAAAGTTAGCATTTAAGGGAGGAAAGGTGGCTAGTTGCCGAAACACCGCCATCGCCAAGTATTCTAGCCCTTCAAGGGCCATATCAAAAAATGGTGAATTGCTCTATTGAATGCGTTTTTCCTCCCAGAATATCTTTCTTATGTGGTGATCTATCATGATCAGTAAAGAAGGTCAGGTCTATAAACCGAAACTTAAGGAAAAAAGATGGAATCCGAAGATTGAATTGATCCTATTCCAGAAGTGGCAAGAAGAGGGAATCTATAAGTTCAATAAAGACTCTAAGAAGCCGATTTTCAGCATTGATACTCCGCCGCCTTACGTCAATACTCCTATTCACATTGGACAAGCATATACCTATGTCTGGATGGATATCTTCGCAAGATACAAAAGAATGAAAGGATACAATGTTCTCTTCCCACTTGGACTAGACAAGAATGGCTTGCCAGTTGAGGTTCAGGCGGAGAAGACCTTTGGAATCTCGATGCATGAAACTCCTAGAGAGGAGTTTATCGAGAAGTGTAGGCAAATTCTTGAAGAAAGTGGAGATAAATCCCTAGATACATTCAAACGTTTAGGTCTTAGCTGCAACTCGTGGATTCTTGAACATAAGATCGGCGGAAGATATGAGACGGATGATCCGGAGTATCGGCGGCTAACGCAAGAGACATTCATAGAGTTATGGAATAGAGGACTAATATACGAGGATGAGAAGACGACGAATTATTGTCCTGTATGCGGAACAACAATCTCAGACGCCGAAGTAGAATATGAAGAAGAAGAGACAGATTTAAATTACATAAAATTTAAAGTGAAAGAAACCGGCGAAGAGGTGCTCATAGCCACTACTAGACCTGAGCTTCTCTGCTCCTGTAGAATAGTGATATTTAACCCGGAAGATGAAAGATATAGTCATCTTGAAGGGAAACATGCGGTTGTTCCAATTTATGGACATGAAGTCCCAATAAAACCTCATCCCTATGCAAAGCCAGAGTTCGGCTCTGGGCTGGTTATGATCTGCAGCTTCGGCGATTACAGCGATGTGAGAATTCTAAGAGAGCTTAATATTAAACCAATCTATGCTATTGACGAGAAGGGAAGGATGAATGAGAATGCGGGGAAATATCAGGGCTTAACAGTGGAGGAGGCGAGAAAAAGAATCATTCAAGATCTAAAAGCTGAAGGGCTACTTGTAAAGGTGGAGAGAATTAGGCAGAGAAGGCCAATCTGTTGGAGATCAAAGAATCCTATAGAGTTTGTGCCGATGAAAGAGTATTACTTGAAGCAGGTTGAATTCAAAGATGAGATCTTCCGTATGGCTGATGAAATGAGATTCTTCGCTCCAGAAAGCAAGCAGATTCTCATCGATTGGATAAACTCCATAGGGATAGACTGGGTTATCTCGAGGCGGAGATATTATGGGACGGAGATTCCCCTCTGGTACTGTGAAGGCTGCGGATACGTATACGTCCCAAAACCTGGAAGATATTATCAGCCTTGGAGGGAGAAGGCTCCAATCGAGAAGTGTCCTAAGTGTGGATCAACCAATTTCCGAGGTGAAGATCGAACTTTCGATACATGGTTTGACTCTTCAACATCCGAAGTCTATATTCTAGGCTATCTATGGGACAAGGAGTTCTTCAAAAAGAACTTTCCATGCAGCCTCCGTCCACAGGGCAAAGAGATCGTTCGTAACTGGCTTTACTTCACCATCTTAAAGTCTTACCTTCTATTCGGGAAGGCTCCCTTCAGAAATGTTTGGATACACATGCACGTTGTTGATGAGGAAGGAAGAAAGATTAGTAAGAGCAGGCCAGAGACGTGGATTGATCCCCAAGAGGTTATAAGAAAATTTGGGGCGGAGGCGTTTCGAATATGGACTGGACTGGAAGGAAATATAACTAAGGGAGATATCAGATGCTCCTTTGAAAGAATTGAAGGAACCTCAAAATTCCTCACAAAACTATGGAACATAGCGAGATTCATCTCTTCATTCCCACAAGACTATGAAGATTACGAGTTAGCGGCAACGGATAGAATGATTCTTGGACGCCTAAACAGGCTGATCAGTGAATGTGAAAAAGGCTATGAGGAGATGAATGCTTTTGCAGCTGCAACCGCTATACGAAACTTCACTTGGAACATCTTTGCCGACCACTACATCGAAGCAGTGAAATCAAGAGCCTACAATCATGAAGGAATCTTCGATCAAAAGCTTCAAAGAGGAGCATGGTACACGCTTCACAGCGTTCTTAAGACAATTTTAAAGCTACTAGCCCCGATTGCTCCATTCATAACTGAGGAAATATGGCTTGAGCTATACTCGAATAAGAGCATACATCTCGAAGAGTTTCCTGAAAGGCAAGACTGTTGGGAAAGCGAGATGACTAATCTGCTTCAGAGATTCATCGATTTCAACAACGCAATATGGCGATACAAGAAAAGCAAAGGTGTAGCGCTAAGTCAGACCTTACCGGCGCAGCGAGTATATGCACCTGCTGAATTAGAGCCATTAAAGGATGACTTGAAAGCTATGCATAGAATAGGAGACATACGATTCGGCGCTCCCGAAAATATGAATGAAGGGATCGAGCTAGCAGACGGCATCTTCATCATAATAGAGTAAACACGATTTTTCAGAGTTCCTTTTATGAGGCTAATCATCCTCCCATAAAGAGGCTTAGATCAGTTTGTTTCTTAGGCTCAGCAGTTTGAATCTTCTTCTCCATAGCAATGCGCATGCCATATCTAGCCGCTATCGTGGGTACATCTGTTTTCTCCTCGATGAGCTTAGCTTCCTTACTTGGAGATTTCATGAGCATACGCATTCCAAAATGGGTTATCACTAACATTTCAGGTCTAACCTCATCGGCGATCTTTGCAGCCTCATCTGTAGTCATATGTCCCTTCCATGGTTCACCTGACGGTCTTAGAACTGAAAGTATCAGAAGCCTTACACCCTTGTAAAAATCGCTGATCCCCTCAAAATATTCAGAGTCGGGGAGATATCCGAACGCTCCGGTCTCCTGCGTCTCAAATCGGAACCCCACAGTATCTGGATCCGCATGTACAGCCCTGCCAACTTTTACTTCTAAATCACCCGCTCTGAATTTTGTTCCGACACGCGCCTCAACAACTTTTTCAGGCAGCTGCCTATGATATTTCGAGATAGCCCGATCGCACACATCGTTTCCTTCTAGAACACTGTGAGATGCCGCAAGGATGCCTCGCTTCACTCTACCCCCCGCGGTCATCGCTTCTATCAACAGACACGCATCATTTGTATGATCAAGGTGTGAATGAGATACTAATATAGCGTTTATCTTCTGCGGATTCAATCCTAACTCCAACGAGTAGATTAGTGCTCCTGGTCCCGGATCAATATGCATATTGGCCTTCTTTGAGAGGACGCGTATCCCGCCAGTTTTAGCTTTCTGCGTCATCATTGCAAAGCGTCCTCCACCCGTCCCCAGAAAGATTATTTCAACCATGCCTCTACATTGCCTCTCCGAACTCTTCTTTATGTAGAAAAATATCGGAGCATCTCAAGTTAAATCTTTGCAGCCTCTAAGAAAACTTCGGCATATGGAGGGATCTATTTATATCCCATATATAGATCATTTTTGTGGTGCTGCTATTGAGGATAGTGTTGAGAATCGGCGGATCCGTAATTGCATCTCCACCTAATCCAAGGCTTATCGATGAATATGTTAAGATCATTAAACATTTATCAGATGAGGGACATGAGCTAGTCATCGTGGTTGGAGGGGGGAAACCCGCAAGAGAATTCATTAGATTAGCGAAAGATGTAGGTCTAGATGAACCTGAACAAGATGAAGTAGCAATCTCAGTTTCAAGAATTTTCGCTCAGATAATCTCTATGAAATTGGGAGGTCATGGCTGGAAAGAGATTCCTACATCTTTGGTGGAAGCTAAAGAGGCTCTTCAAAGGAGGGGAATAGTGGTGATGGGAGGTCTTAAACCTGGAATGACAACTGATGCTGTAGCAGCCCTCATCGCTTCAGAGATCAAAGCTGATCTAATAGTTAAAGCGACAAACAAAGATGGGGTTTATACGAAGGATCCCGAAAAGTATGCAGATGCAGAAAAAATAGATGAGATGAGTTTTGAGGATTTAAGTAGGTTGCTTGAGAGAAACAGGCATGTCGCTGGGATTCATCAGATCATTGATCCTGAAGCTGCGCGAATACTAAGAGAGAAGAGAATCAGAACGTTTGTTGTTAATGGATTTGATCCTAGAAATATTATAGCGGTATTAAACGGAGAAAAAATTGGGACAGTTATCCATTGATGGGCATGCTCTTCTCCTTTAGGGTGTATCTACCTATTTTTTAGAATGCCTTTGGCGATAGTGAAGGTGCGTCTAGCTAGATCTGATATCCTGCTATTGTTGAAGCCTATGACGAAGCTCTCAACCTTATCGTTTAAAGGAGCAATCCACTTTTTGGGTAGATTTTCGGCTCCCAGTATAACGCCGAGTATTGAGCCTACGGTCGCCCCGTTACAATCAGTATCCCATCCGCCCATAACACTTATGGTTATGCTTCTTTCGAAGTTCCCCTCTCCATACAGCAGTCCCAGAAGGACAAGAGCAGCATTATTAATCGTATGAACCGGATGATAATGACCATATTTCTCATTAATTCTTCTCCACGACTCTCTCCAATCGTTATATTTCTTTCTCCACATAATTACATCTCTAATCATCTCTGAAAGCCTAGATCTCGATGGGATTTCAGAAAGACCAATATTAACGATCTCTTCAACATCGCTTGTTGTGAAAGCCCCGCTAATCATCGCGCTTACAAACATCTCGCCATAAACGCCATTCTTAACATGAGATAATCTAGCATCTCTATATGCAAGTTCAGCTCCATATTCAGGCATTCCAGGAGTCACGTAGCCCCAAATATCCGCACGTATTTGTGCTCCAATCCATTCTCTATAAGGATTCATATATGTAGCCGTCTCTGGAGGAGTAAGTCCATTCACAAGATTCCTGTAGGCAGCTCGCTCAGCAGTATAGACTCTCAAAAAAGGAAGGTTATTCAGCCAAGCTTCGCCGACATCCCTAGTTGTAAATTTCAATCCGTAAGTTTCAAGGATGTAAAGATTAATAATTGTGTAATCTATATCGTCATCTCTCACCATATGATCTATATGGCCGCGAAGTAGCTCGAGCCGTGAAACGCGGTTTCTCAACCAATCCGGAGCATCTTCTGGGAGGTCAAGTATAGGCGGAAAGTAATCGTTAAGCGGATAAGCATCTGCGATCTTAAGCCACTTCTCAATCTCATCTCGGCTGAGCCCCTCAACAGGTTTTCCAAGGAGACAACCTGCACATCGGCCAAGCCACCCTCCATAAATCTTGTTAAGGATCTCTTCATCCGAGACGGCTAAAGGCATCTCCCTCGGCCCTTCCAGCCGTTCTTTTTTGATTTCGGATAGATCTGACGGCTCCGTGTATGGAAAATCGGGTCTTGGCCGCAGTTTTGAAAGTTTCTCAATTATTAACTTTAGGCTTGAAGGATCCTTACATTTAATCTTCGCCAACATCGATCTAATCCCAGAAACATCACATCCCTCTTCCTTCCTTTGCCTTATTTCATCCTCAACAATCCTTTCAAGATCCTCATAACTCATCACGTTTCATCCCTTCAAGCATTTAATGACGTCTAGTAGATAAAATGTTTGATCAGGCTGGAAAGGCTTAAACAGAAAAAATATTAGCGGGCTAAATGAGCTTATTAGAATAGTAACAGCCCGCGGGGGTAGCAGAGCCAGGTCAAACATCAATGGACAAGATGCGCGGGACTCAAGATCCGACAAAACGAATGGGGTATCCCGTCCCGAAGGGGTACGTGGGTTCAAATCCCACCCCCCGCACCAATTTACCAGTAAATTATAAATGTGGGTTACGCATAGTATTTTTTGATGTGTTATGCCTAAGCCTAGCCGTGGGAAGACTGAGACGATTAAGCAGAGAGCCATTTATGTTTATTTGCCTTCTTTGGAGATGGTTGAGGATTGGAAGCGTAGGGCTGAAAGGGCCGGCGTTTCTCTCTCCAGATTTGTGTATGAGCGGGTTGAGGATGCGATCAGGAGGGAGGAGGGGGAAGAGGGTTACCTCAGCCGTCTCGAACTTATCAGACGGTTGAGGAAGGCTGAGGAGGAGCTTAAGCAGCTGAGAAGCGAGAACAGGCTTCTACGTAGGCTTGTAGAGAACTTGGATAAGGAGCTGAAGCGATACAGGGCGAAGCCGTTTCTGGATGAGGATTACGTTGGAGTCAGACAGTTCGATAAAGATCTTATTGAGTTGCTTAGGGGCGGAGGCACCTTTAGCGACGAGGAAATACTGTCATCCCTAAACATAGACCCGGCGGATACGGATCTCGTAAAGGCTGTGAGCAAGCAGCTTGAGGTGCTGGAAGCCTACGGCCTAGTCGAGTTTACAGGTAAGGGCTGGAGGTGGAAGGGCTAAGGATGCTCCAAATAATGCAGGACGCTGAGCAGCTGCTGGAGATGTTCTG
>CAZEGS010000005.1:0-43701 GCA_964512445.1 uncultured Candidatus Bathyarchaeia archaeon | reverse complement strand
CGCGGCCCCCAATCACCCGAGGTGTCGAGCTGAAAAAGAACCGGCGTCTGGACGATATTTGAGCCTATGCATGGTTTCCCATTCTAAGTTCCTCTAGAAGCTATTCGCAGCTTTAACTCTTGAAGAGTATGTAATCGAAAGTTTTAGCAGCCTTCTCTAAATTCCGAGCAGTCTAGATATTGTTCCGCCTAGAACTGCTCGTTCATCCTCTGGATTCAAATTTAGCCTTCTTATCTTAGCGATCTCTGCACGTGCAAATTCGGCTCCTTCCGGTTTAGGTCCATCCGTTCCGAAGATGATGCGGCTGGAGCCGAGGATTTCCACGGCCTCTTTAATTTTTCTTGGAATCACAACTCCGCTGACGTCTAGAAAGATATTCTTGTAAGACTTCGCGATTTGAATAAATCTGTCCATGAGCGATTCATCTTCGCAGAGGTACTTCCCCATATGAGCAACTATAATCTTCGTTTCAGGAAAGGCTCTCGTCATCTCCTCAATGAGGTCATATCTTCCAATGCAATCGATTAGACATGGAACATTTAATCTCCCCGCAAGTCTAAGAACAGGCTCTGTAACGTATCTCTCCAGAGTACATTCTCCCATGTGAATCTTGATTCCTCTAAATCCAAGATTAGATATCGCATTCTCTATCTCTTCGATTACGGGCTTCTCATAGCTTGGAAGGGCATAAACATAGGGGATGAGGCGATCTTCAAATTTGCTAACCGCTCTGCATGCCATATCGATCGATCGACTCGTCGTAGTTGACATGGCGAAAACCACGGACTTGTCAATCTGAGCCTCATCCATTATTTTTACTATGGCCTCTGCACTATACTCAGTCTTCTGCAAGTCTCCATGCTTCAAGTGGACATGAGAATCAATTATCAGGTCTCTCGGCATGGAGCTCTCCCATCCACTAAATATATCAGTAGAACAATTTTTAGCTTCTCTTCCTATAATAATCAGCAACCTTTCTTATGGCTAAGGCTATATCCTCAACGTCTTTCTCCGTGAAATACTCATTGCACGGCAAGGTCACCAGCTGATTTAGAATCTTCTCAGTCTCTGGACAGAGTCCCCTTCCATACGTTATCTCCTTGCCGTAGAGGGGGCAGATCCATGGGCATCCAGTTCCAGCATAGCCGGTTCTCTCAAGGAATATTGTAGTCATGTAGAGCGGCAACCCTATGTAACCGGCAGATGCAGGTATACCCTCAGCCCTCAAAGCTTTAACAAAATCTTCTAGGGACACGTTGAACATGGACAAATCAAGCTTTATCGGATACAGCCAATATGAATGCTTATAACCCTTAGGAACCTTCGGAGGCTTAACACCCTCTATATCCTCTATCTTTTCCGTTAAAGCCTTAGCTACCGCTCTTCTCCTCTCAACAACCCACCTAACCTTTTTAAGTTGGGCCAGAGCAACAGCTCCCTGAAGCTCAGTCATCCTATAATTAAAACCGATCATAACATATCTTCGAGCACCAACGGCCTCTCTATCCCAGCCCTTATCCATGAAGAGCCTGGCTCTTCTAGCAAGTCCCTCATCGTTTGTAACAGTTATCCCTCCATCTCCAGTAAACATATGTTTAGATTGCTGCAGGCTGAAACAGCCGAGGTCACCTATAGTGCCGGATATTTTCCCTTTATACTCGGCTAGATAAGCTTGAGCGCAGTCCTCTATGAGATATACTCCCTTTTCCTCAGCTATCTCCTTGAGCGCATCCATGTCACACATCAATCCGAAAAGATGAACAGCTATTATGGCCTTTGTCTTATCCGTAATCCTTCTTCTAACATCCTCAGGATCCAACGTGTAGGTCTCGGGATCCAGATCTGCAAAGACTGGAATAGCATTCTGCCCCAAGATTGCTATGATCGTTCCCATATCGGTGACGGGTGAGGTGATAACCTCCATTCCTGGACCTAAAGGTATTGCTCCCGTAGCCACATGTAAAGCCGCAGTACCAGAGGTGGAGGCAACAGCGTATCTTACGCCTAAAAACTCGGCGAATTTCTCCTCAAACCTCGAAACCATCTTGCCGGAATAGCGAAATAAAGAGCCACTCTCAATAACCTCCTTTAGAAGCTTAAGTTCTTCATCTCCAATATTCCTTCCAGTCTTGTTGTTTATGGTCGGCAGCGGCTCGGTCCTGACGGGTTCTCCCCCAAATAATGCAAGTTTCTCCAAGAGATACTCGCCTCTCAGATATCATAACGATTTTTGACTTAAGAAGTATATAAAAGAGAGGGGTAGATCTGAAGGGTTCCGCTGATTCAGAAAGAAAAGCATGATGTAAGATGAAGCGGTTCCTTTTCGCAATTCAGTGTTCCATCTAAAGGATTCTGCCTTTATGAGGCAACCTCTATCTCTACAGCTGCACCCTGCTTTATCAGAGTTCTCGCATTCTCTGCGGGAAGCGACGCTATGTCCTCCGGTTTAAATGGTCCGTATGTCTTCATATCTACGCCGATTATCTCAGGTATTTCCTCTAATATTCTAACCACTACGAGGCCGTTATTCCGTTTCTTCTCAACTTTTTCTAGTCGACCCTGCATGAGCTTCTCAGCGAATTTCTTAAAAGACTCAAACTGAACGGAGGATTCTTGAGTCCACTCCGTTTCTTCCTCAGTCAAGTTTGTTGTGGGCACAACATCGCCTTTCCGAATGATCCGCATTATCTTCTCATATCGGGTCTGAATCAGGTCTTCCGTCATCTTTTTGACGTTTTTCTCCTCCCTCTTCATAAGGTTGCCTTTAACAGTTCTTTCATCTAACATTCTCTGCTCTTCACGAATTTTCCTTATGTATCTGGCCAGTCTGAAATAGAAATCCTTAGGAAGAGACTGAATCTCCTTATTCAGCCTCTCTTTCTTCCAGGCTTCAAACAATTCGTCATACACGGCTAATCTACAACCTCAGCGGTGCCTTTACATAAAAGAAACATTGCTGCGGCCATGGGCAATTCAACCTTCTCATCTTTGTAGGGGCCAAAAGTTTCCTCCCCTAATCTGAAGATTGGGGCTTCCCTCACATATATTGTAGCTTCTCCCTTTTTGAAAGCTACGGCTGAAGACAAGGGATCGAACTTCTCGATATCCTCGAATGGAAAGGAGACTTTAAGCCAGCCTGTCTTTCCATGCAGAGTGTTTGGGAGACGAATTAGACGATGAATATCCGTGGTGACAACCGTGTCGATCCGTGCTGACTGAGATTCGATAGCTTTCTTTACTATTTTCTCCCATGTTTTAATGCCTACACCCTTTATTAGGCTCCATGGCCCCCTCTTCTCCCAGCTTCTCAGAATCTCATCTTTTCTGGAAAGAATCTCATCTATCACTTTCTTCTTTAAACCTAGGTCCTCAAGATCTTCGCGAGTCGCAGATAATAGAAATTCATGGGTTCCCCTTGCTATGCGTCCCCTCCAGCCTTTCTCGTCTAGATTGGGCCCTAAGATCACCTTTGAGCCGTAAGAGCTTCCGCGCAGACCATGATAAGCCGGCTCCAATCCGACGCCAGTTACGTAATCCACTATCTCTTTACGGGCGGTTGAGTCAAGCTCACGTATCACTTCATTCTCTACTTGGACGTGATATCCCCTATGGCCGCTGAAGGAGACTTTGATCTCGTCGGGGGAGAATCCGAAATCCTCCAGTAGAAAGTCTATGAGTTTTATAGCTTCATACTTGGCGGATTCCAAGCAGACTTCACAGGGCCACTTCTGTTCCTTGAATCTTTTACCGCCGCATATTGGGCATTCCTTCGGTGTTACTCCTTTCCCCTCAAAACCACAGTTCTGACATAGCCAAGCGTCATGAATCTTTCCACATTCTGTTGGAATGTGATCTGCATCGATGTCGAAATAGAGATCGGCTCCAAGCCAACCTTTCTTTTCCATACTCTCCTCAGGCGTCTCGTAGTAGGCTGCTGAGTAATAAGCATGAGAAGGAACAATCTGCTTAATGAATTCTCTTAGAGCCTCCACAGTGACGAATCCTTTATGTCTTATAACCACGTTCTCCTTAAAGGTAAAGAAGCCGAATTCTCTTTGAGAAATGGATGAAGGCGCCTCAATATTGGAGGCGTTTTCCTCATAGAACTCTGCAAATCTGTCACGAATAAAAGAGACCCTATTCATAACAGACTAAATAGTCTCATGATTCTTTCTTAAAGGTTCTTATTCTTCTACGGTATCCAGCTAATGGATGCTTGATTCCCCTACATAAATCATCAGGTTCAAGACATAAACCATGAGTTTTTAAAGTCTCACAGGATGGAGGAATATACCTTGTTCCAGATCCCCTAACCCCCGCTATATGCTCAACTTGATAACGCGTCAATCTTTCATTGAAATCCGATGAGGAACGAAAGATGTCTACAACCTCTGAGGGGCTCATCCCAACATTTAGAAGGAAGGAGCTCAGAGTAAAACGGCCTAGATGGGATATGTGACGGCCAGCCTTCGCGGCTGCGAGAAGCTGAGATATGCAAGGAGGAAAAGCCTCCATCTTTATCTTCTTAGGGAACTCTTCAAATATGACCTTCTCTTCATGGCTGACGTATTTCCTCTTTAAATTCTCTATTCGATTCTTTAGAATCTCCGGAATAATCGATCGTACATCAACTTCAAGTCTTTCCTCAATCCTTCTCCGTATCTCCTCACGAAGCAATCTAGCCGCTTCCCTTTTCGTAAGGAAAATCTCGCCTTTCAACATCGGCCTATTAACAAGTTTGAATCGGCTTTCATGAAAGGATCTAGTATTTCTGAGATAGTCAACGAAGAAGATTGCAAATTCGAATCTTCGACCTCCAATCAAATCTTCGGGGCATCTAATCCTCCAATTGAAAGCTCTAGCTACTTCAAGAAATTTCTCTCTCTTTTCTTCTCTTAGAAGATCATAAGCCCTCATAGCCTCTGCAAGAGCATATCGCCTCTTTATATAGTTGCTCTCTGAAGCAGCTGCCAAAATCATCGCTACTGGAAAAGATGGAATCTCAACATCCTCTTCTCGTTCACGATACGAAACTCGAGGCGGATTATTTTTAAGAGCCTCTTCTATCCGCTCTATCGCCCTCTCTATAATTAGTCCTACTTCAGGATTATCCAGACTTTGAATATCCAAGTCTTCTCTTTTTACTTCTTCAGCCGCATCAGCAAGAAAGGGATACTTAGCTATATCAGCTCTTGACAGAGTCAATTCTGTCTTCCTTTAGATAAATCTCTGATCTTTTCTCACTCAACCTCTATTCTCGGCGCAAGATAATAAATTAATGCTCCATCATAAGGCTGTTTAAAATCAAGCCGCACCGGCATATCCGTTGAAAATTCAAGAGCAACAATATCTGAAGTGGCGGAAGCAGCCTTTACTATGTCTGAAAGATAACTAAGCGGATAAGTCGCTCTGGAAGGCTCCTTAACCTCTAAAGATAAAAGCGCGTCGCTTCCGCTTTTCAACTCTATATTAGCCCCCATTATATCCCCCTTCGCACTCATCACAAATTTTTCTCCATCAGTCTCCATCCTCACATGGTCGCTTACAAGAGCCACGTCTTCCAAGGAGCGGCGAAGCCCATCGGTTGTAAGAGTAACCTTTGCGTTAAAGGTGACCTTAGGCGTGGGAATATCATCCTCAACTGCTTCTAGAGTCGGCATCCTGAATGTACGCACATATTTTCCTTGAATCGTAACTACGATCTGGCCGCTGCTTTCGTCTAGTAGAAGCTCAACAGCCTCATCTCTTCCGGCTCTCTTAAGCAGCTTAAGAAGCTCTCCGAGATTTAGGCAGATCTTTGCATCCTGATCTGCAACATACTCGTCGAAGGCTGTTTTTTGCATTGTGAAGTCAACCATCGCCACGCGTGACGGATCCATCGATCTTAGCTTTATACCATCCTGATTTACATTAAATGTGCCTTCATCAATTAATGTTGATACTGCGGTTATCACATCCCTTAAGAGTTTTGCATCTGACGTCTTAAGCCTGAACAATCGTTAGCCCACCAAACACTCTATTTAACTATTTATCGATACAATTGTGTATCCGTTGCTTTTAATGGTTTTGTCCAGAATTCCTTCAGAAAAATATTATTTCATGATCTTCAACTAAAGAGTTAAGTAACTAACATTAAGGATCGAGATCTTGTTTGTAGCCTTTAATCTCAGCTGTACTCTCTAAATGTATATCCACATTTTGTACAGCGGAAGAATTGGGTTGAGGATTCATCGGCTCCTCTTGTCTGTACTTGCCATACGTAAGCTTGATTATTTCCGCATTTAGGGCATTCTATAGTAACTGTTGGAAGGGTCTGAAGATTTTGCTCCTTCTTGCTTATGACCACTATCTGATCTTCCGGTCTCTTCTCAGTTACCGTAGAAACCGGCATAAGGGAGCTCGCCGGCTTCTCATACTTACATTTGGGGCAAGCAAGGATTATTCCCTTCTTGTTCTTCTTCCGTGTTTGAATGAGACGAGTGCCGCATTTAGGGCAAAATTCCATATTTTTCCCTCAGACTCTTGGGCATCGCAATCTTTTCGCAATCTTTCTTTTAAGCTTTCTGGTTTAGGCGGATGGATTATCCGTCAGATATCTCTTGAAGATGATCTGCGATTATAAAACTTTTTATCTATTTTTCTATAAGAAAATAAGAAAAATCTTAAAAGCATATGATGAAAAGAGACTGGAGGAGCAGTTTTGAATGCATTCATTCTGATAAATACTGAGCGGGGAAAGCTGTGGAAGGTCGCTGAGGAAGCTTCAAAGATTAAAGGCGTGAAGATTGCACATGCGGTTACCAGAGAATACGATGTTATCCTTTACGTCGAATTTCTCAACATTTCCGAGCTAACTGATATAATAAATAAGATTCAATCCATAACTGGCGTTGTCAAGACAGCAACATCGATAGCTATGGCTCCGAGAATCATTTAGATCTCTCAATCGAAAAAAGTCGGAAATCTTGAAAAATGAAGGGTAGATCATGAAAATATACTCTCGCATAGTCGGTCCATTAGCCACAAATTGCTACATCATTAGATGCGAAGAGACAAATGAGTCTCTAGTAATCGATCCGGGCTTTTCTCCGGAAGAGACCGATGAGATTCTCGATTTTATCCGCTGCGGATTTAAGGTAAAATATATACTCAATACGCATGGCCATGTTGATCATACAAGCGGCAACGGCGTCATGAAGAGTTTCACGGGGGCCCAGATACTTATACATGAAGATGACGCCTCACTGCTTACAGATCCAATGAAAAATCTTTCTAATATGCTCGATCTGAACGTGATTTCTCCCAAGGCAGATAGGCTCTTAAGGGATGGAGAAGTTGTAAAGGTTGGAAATCTAAAATTCACTGTGATTCATACACCTGGACATACAAAAGGAAGCATCTCCCTCTTCTGCAAGGAAGAGAATGTAGTGTTTACTGGAGATACATTATTTGCGGGATCCATTGGCAGAACAGATTTGCCTGGAGCTTCCTTCAGGGAGATGATGCATTCTCTAAGGGATAAACTACTACGTCTCCCAGATGAAACTATTGTTTATCCTGGACACGGCGGTAAAACGACTATTGGAAGAGAAAAAAGGATGAATCCTTACATTTAGTCATGAGGGAAAGATCTTCCCCGGATTCAATATGTTGTTAGGGTCGAATATTCGTTTTATCTCCTTCATTAGACTTATCTCTTTCTCGGAGCGGAACTTCACAAATTCCTCAATTCTCAGCTTTCCTATACCATGCTCCCCAGTGATGACTCCTCCTAGACTGATCCCCGCACTATAGATCTCGCTCTTAATCTCTTTAACATACTTCGGCACTTCGTCATTTTCCTTCATCACGTGGATATGGAGGTTTCCATCTCCAGCATGACCATAAACTGGCAGGTAGACTCCATATTTTTCAGCTATTTTATCAATCATATTCATCAAATCGCTGAGCTTGCTCATCGGGACGGTGACATCTAAAATGTCAACCATACTAGGCTTTAAAGCAGTATATATGTTGCTTCTTATTCGAAGTATTCTTTCCTGCTCTTCTCTTGTCTCAGCGATCACTGCTTCATAAGCGTTGTTTTCCTCAGCGATCTCAGCGATCTTTTCGCATGCAGAGTAGATCTCATCCTCACTTGTTCCTGACAGGATAATGAGTAGCTGAGCATTCCCCTTTTGTACTGGCCACTTCTCATTAAGATGATCCGCAGCTATGTTTAGTTCTCTTATTCCAACATACTCAATTGCTAGAGGAATCACGCCTGATTTAAGAATCTTTGGAACCGAACCTATAGCGTCTGTGCGGTTATCAAAGGGCAAAATAAGCGTTACGGAATATCTGCTTTTCGGATAAAGCTTTATCGTGGCCTTTGTTATCACACATAGGGTTCCTTCACTTCCTATTATTAGATGCATAAGATCGTAACCAGTATTATTCTTGAGGAGTAAACCTCCTAGGCTAAGTATCTCTCCAGTAGGCAAAACAACCTCTAAGCCTTTAACATAGTTTCTCATCACGCCATATTTTACTGCTCTAACTCCACCCGCATTAGTGGAGATTAATCCGCCTATCTGAGCGCCCTCATCACCTGGATGGAGAGGAAAAAACAGATCATTAGCATCCGCCGCCTTAATCAGATCTGCGAGAGTCGCCCCAGCCTCCGCAATAGCCATCAAATTTTCCTTATCAACCTTTATATCATTCATTCTTTCCAATGAGAGGATTATGCCGCGCTCGGTTGGCACGGATCCTCCGACAAGCCCTGTTCTTCCGCCAACTGGAAATACGGGAATAAGCATCTCATTCGCAATTTTCAGAATCTGTGAAACCTCTTTTGTTGAGGAGGGCTTCACTAGGATGAGGTCCTCCGCTGCAGATGGCCTCAAAGCGTCTGGAGTCTCGTCTCTAAGATAGCTCTCCATATACTCGCGCTCTGTTATGACCCACTCCTGCCCCACAATCTTCTTGAACGCACCAGTTGCTTCTTCCATTCTCCCCTTCATTTTTCCCTTCCCCTCAACTCTTTCTTGACTCTCCGAATTATTAGAGGTATAACCTCATAAATGTCTCCTACAATTCCATAGTCGGATACATTAAAAATCGGCGCAGTTGGATCTTTATTTATCGCTATAATTACATCTGAATCTCTCATTCCAAACAGATGCTGTGGAGATCCAGAGATTCCGCAGGCGATATATACTTTAGGTTTAACAATATTGCCGCTGAATCCGACTTGATGATCCTTGCTTATCCATCCGGCATCCACCAAAGGCCTACTCGACCCTACAACCCCGCCTAGAGCTTCCGCTAATTCCTGAAGCATCCTGAAATCTTCAGGCTTCTTCAATCCTCTTCCTCCAGATACTATCACCTCAGCGTCCGAAAGGTTAACCTCATCTGCCTTTATCTTCTTAACAATCTTCATACCTGTCTCCTCAATAACCTCAACCTCTCTTTTGATTATCCTTCCCCTTCTACGTGTATCTCTCTCCAACATCCTCATCACCCTGTATCTCACCGTTGCCATCTGAGGGCGAGTTCTAGTCCTTATTTGAGCCATAATATTTCCACTGAATGCTGGACGAATCTGAATGAGATTCCCCTCATCATCCAGATCCAAGTCTACACAATCAGCTGTGAGCCCCGTCCTTAAAGCAGCCGCTATCCTCGGCGCTAGAGTCCTGCCGATGCGAGTTGCGCCTATAAGGAATATGTCCGGCCTCGTCTCTCTCACTAATTTCACTATGTTTCGTCCATATCTTATTACGTCAAAATCTCGAAGTGAAGGGTGATCATAAAGAAAAACGTTATCCGCACCTCGATACACAAGCTCGAGTGCTTTATCTTCTATCTGCCAGCCGAGCAGAACAGCGTTTAGCTGTACTTCAAGTCTATCCGCAAGTTCCCTTCCTTTTCCAAGCAGTTCGAATGAGACTTGATGTATCTCACCGTCCTCCTGCTCTGCAAAGACTAGAACGTCCCCATGCCTCATCATTCTTCTTCACCTTGTCACATTCAGTTCTTTGAGAATGTCCACGATTCTTTCCGCAGCGTCTTCTACATCTCCATGAAATATCTGGCCCTTTCTGCTCTCCGAATGTGGAGCATAGACTTTAACAACAGATGTTGGAGAACCAGAGATACCGAAGCGATCGATCTCAGCTATCTTTGAGAGAGACTCGGCATTCCATACGGTTATCTCAGTCTTTCTTGAGCGGATTTTATCTCTAAAAGTCGGGAGACGTGGATTATTTACATCTTTAGTTACAGTGATGAGGCCGGGAAAACCTAATTCTATCAGATAATAATTCTTTCCCATCTTAGATTTAACAAGTATGCTATCCCGATTTATTTCTTGTATCTCCTCCACATAAGCCACATGTGGTATCCCCAGAAACTCCGCAACTTCCGGACCTACCTGAGCGGTATCCCCATCTATAGTCTTCTCTCCACAGATCACCAGGTCAAAAACGCCTAGCTTTTTAATTGCGCTTGCTAAGGTATATGAGGTTGCTAACGTGTCGGCTCCCGCGAAACGTGTATCCGTTAAGAGAATAGCTCTGTCGGCTCCTCTTGCAATAGCGTCTCTTAATGAATTTTCAGCGGTTTTCGGCCCCATACTGATTGCAGTTACAGTTGCGCCCATACGCTCTTTTATCTGAACTGCCGCTTCTAAAGCATTTAAGTCAAAGGGATTAATTACAGCTTCAGCGGAGCTTCTATCCAGCCTTCCAGTTTCGAAGTCAAACCTTACCTTCTCAATATCCGGAACCTGCTTTATAAGGACGATTATGCTAAGCGTATCACTCAATCATTTCACCGGCTCATAATGAAAGCCTAAATATCCTTCCAAATAGAATAATTGATGGTAAATGAATTTTTAATTAAATGTCTTTCTGCCCTTCCAGCTAATACGCCCTTGCTACATAAACCACTTTTTCAGCTTCCCGACCGCATACGATGCAGTTATGCTCCGGTTTCTCCTCAACGTCGATTCTATACCCTCTTATCTCGCCTTCCGATTCCTCCTTAATCTTTTCTGCGCATTCAACACTACCGCACCAGCAGACCCTCGCAATCTTCCTAGCCTTAATCGCCTTCCTCAGCGATTCCATATCCTTTACATCGATGGTCATACGTGAAAGGGTTAAGAGGCTTCTCTCCTTCAGTTCCGCCGCGACCTTCCTGAAAATCTCCTTTATAGCATCAACAGCCTCTTCAAGAGTAACAGTTATTCTCTCTAAATTTACCCTTTCACATATAGTTATCTGTTCCTCTTTCAAGTCTCTAGGACCAACTTCAACCCTAACCGGAACTCCGAACATCTCCCAATAGTAATATTTCTCCCCTGGAGTCTTATCCGTCTCATCCAGGTAGACTCGTAATCCAGCCTTCTCCAGAATCGAGAAGATCCTCTTGGCATATTCTTCTATTTCAGCCTCTACTCCCTTATACGGTATAGGAACGATCACTACTTGGATAGGCGCTATGTTTGGGGGAAGCACCAAGCCGTGATCATCCCCATGCTGAGAAATTATGGCTGCCAAGGTTCGGCTTATTCCAAAACCATAGCATGTTTGAATAACATATCTTTGTTTTCCTTCAGTATCCTCATAGGTTATTTCGAAAGCTTTGGAGAAGTTCTCACCTAAATTATGAACCGTTCCTATCTGATTTACTCGACCATCAGGATTCCAAGCGTCGAAGGCTATAGAGTAGACTGCACCGGCAAATTTGTCAAAGTCTGGACGTTTAAGAATATAGTAGCTTAAGCCAAGGCTCTTGAAGACTTCATCGTATATCCTTATGGCTTCCTTAATCTGTTCCTCCGCCTCTTCCCAGTTTTTGTGAGCTGTGTGCGCCTCATTCCATAAGAACTCTCTCATCCTGAAAAGAGGTCTTGTCGCTTTCGTCTCGTATCTATAGACACAGACACTCTGGAAGATCTTTAACGGGAGATCGGCATGTGACCTTATCCATTGAGCAAACATAGGATACATCGCGGTCTCGGAGGTCGGTCTTAAAAGCATACGCTTCTTCAGCTTTCTATTTCCTGCATGTGTTATCCAAAACACTTCTGATGTGAAACCTTTAATATGTCTCGCTTCCCGCTTGAAGGATTCCTCAGAGATTGTTACCGGGAAAAGCATGGGAATATGCCCTGTCTCCTCAAGTTTATTCTCTAAAATCTCAGTTATGCTTCTTACAATCTTTGCACCCCATCCTTTGTAGACCGCGAAGCCCTTAATCGGATATCTATTATCAAGTATCTCAGCGTTCAGCAGTATCTCATCGAACCACTTGCTGAAATTCTCATCTTTTTTCATTTCAAGCCTCTCTTTAGGTTGATTGAATGTGAGCTCAACTCTATTCCTTCAATGACTTAAAGACAAGTTTAATAAATCTTTCATCCCGAATTTTGGATAAATATTTAGGAGTGAAGCCACCTTTTATATTTGAGGATCCAAATATGAGCTTGGATTACGCCAAGATGCTGGATGAAGCCTACTCGAAACTGCCTTCTTCAGTCTTTAAACGTAAAAGATTCGAGGTGCCGAGACCTAGTATTACAATCTCTGGGTCAAGAACGATCTTCCACAATTTTGGAGAGATCTGTGATATCCTCAATCGCGATCCAAACCATGTGTTAAAGTTCCTCTCGAAAGAGATGGCTACCGCTGCGGCAATGGAAGGAAGAAGGGTAATATTTCAGGGAAGATTCGAGACAGAAACCCTTGAAAGACTCATCAGACGCTATGTAGAGCAATACGTCATATGTCCTGTGTGCCGAAGACCAGACACGAAGATAATAAAAGAAAAGAGACTATACTTCTTGGAATGCGAGGCCTGCGGAGCAAAATCCTCCTTAAGACCAGTATAGTGAAAATAAAATTTCTAGTGGAAGCGGCAGTTTTGGAAGCATACGTAAAGATTCGAAGGTGGGGACATCAAGTCTTATTAGCCGCATGCGACGCCGACGTCCTCGGAAAGACCCTTCGAGACTCCGATATGGTCTTTGAGGTGAAAGAGGAATTCTATAAGGGATTTAAGACTAGTCTAGATGAAGCTGTAAACCTTATAGAGAAGAGCACAATTGTGAATCTGGTCGGATCAAAAATAGTTAAGAAGGCGATAGAACGAGGCTATGTTCACCCAGAAGCCGTCATCAAAATATGTGGAGTTCTACACGCTCAAATAGTCAAACTATAATGAGCTACTATAAGAAGACAGAATACTTCATTAACTCCCATTAGAAAAGATTAAAAATCGAATATGCGTGAATTTTAGATGGTTACCTCAATTTCCTTAAGCCGGGGTGGCCGAGTGGTTCAGGCGGCGGGCTGCAGACTCGCTGCACATGGGTTCAAATCCCATCCCCGGCTCCATTTTGCAGGTAAATTTTTTAAGCATCCTCGGCCAATTATTCTTTTGATGGGTTATGGGTTCTAGCTGGGGAAGTGGGAAGACGGCGACGATTAAGCAGCGTACAATCTATGTTTATCTGCCTTCTCTGGAGATGGTTGAGGATTGGAAGCGTAGGGCGAGGAGGGCTGGCGTTTCAGTCTCGAAGTATATTGTTGAGCGGGTTGAGGATTCGATTAGGCGGGAGGAGGGTGGGGAGGGCTATCTCAGCCGTTTCGAGCTGATTAAGCGGTTGAGGGAGGCTGAGGAGGAGCTTAAGCAGCTGCGGAGCGAGAATAGGCTTCTACGTAGGCTTGTTGAGAACTTGGAGGGCGAGTTGAAGCGTTTCAGGGCTAGGCTCTTTCTGGATGAGGATTTCGTCGGTTTCAGACGGTTCGATAGGGAGCTTATTGATCTGCTTAGGGGCGGAGGCGTCTATACGGATGATGAGATTCTTTCACGTCTAAATGTTGATCCCTCAGATGTTGAGTTGGTTAGGGCTATAAGCAGACAGCTTGAGGCTCTGGAGTCCTATGGCTTGGTCGAGTTTACAGGTAAGGGCTGGAGGTGGAAGATCTAAATTGTTACAGGCAGTATCAGATCAGGACAGGCTGCTGGAAGGCTTCTGCGAGGACTGTAGACTACGCGGCATGTCGGATGAGAGCGTCAGCAGATACCGGTCAATTCTCCGTATGTTTCTCACGTTTCTAGGGGAGAGAAACGTTAGGGCCGACCGGATAGACCCGCATATTCTCAGGGATTTTCTGCGATATTTAAAGTTCGAGAGGGGCGCAAAGCATAAGACTATGGAGAATTACTTCTCAGCGTTATCCGCCTTCTACGATTACCTGGCCTTCGAAGGTCTCGCGGGCAGGAATCCAATCCTTCCATTTAGGCGCAGATACCTGAAGAGGTACAAGGATTTCGATGATCCGGAGAGGAAGCTGCTGACCGTAGAAGAGATGAGCAGGTTTGTAAACTCGATACTGGATCCCCGTGACAAGGCGATAGCTGTTCTGCTGGCCAAGACTGGCATACGCAGAGGAGAGCTGCTCAGAATCGACGTGGACGACATTGACTGGGATGACTATTCAATAATCTTGAAGCCTACTCGGAAGAGAAGCAACAGGAGAGTCTTCTTTGATGATGAGTGCGCCATGGTTCTCAGAAGATGGCTCCGAGTAAGAGAGAAACTCAAGCCCAGATCCAGGGCGCTCTTCATCAGCTATAATACGCTTGGGAGGCTCACCAGAAACGGCGTCTACAACGCCATAGTAAAATACGCCGAGAGGCTGGGGTTTCACAATCCAGACTCGCCGCGGCTCGAGGATCATTTCAGCCCCCACTGTTTCAGACACTGGTTCACAACATGGCTGCTCCGGAACGGAATGCCACGAGAATACGTCAAGGAGCTCCGAGGAGACAAACGCCGAGAAGCAATAGACATCTACCACCATATAGACGAGCAGGAGCTGAGGAGGACATACTTAGCGTGCATACCAAAGCTAGGAGTCTAAACTGCCTAAAGAAAAAAGGGGGTTATGCACATAGCTGAGAGATAAAGATCACGATTCTATCTTTTTGTGAATGATCAATATGGGAGGGTTTCAGTTTTTATCAGTACCGCCTAGAAATACTGATAAAACCATCAAGTTCATGCAGAGCTTTCAACGTCCAGATGGAAGCTTCTACTTCAAGAGATCATGAGCTTATGCCTTAAAGCCGATTAACGGCGCTTTAGCGTCATCCCTAATCTTTAACGCGGCAGGATGTATGGCGGATATTAATCTACATAATAGGAAAATATTAATATATTTTCTAGAATTAAATTCTATACGATTAATTGTGGAAACCGAAAAAATCAGAAAGGCCTCCCCCATCTTGATCGTGACCATAGGTCTAATAAATCTATTTTATGGAATCTACATTTTACAAAGCATCTTTAATTTTTCATTTTCACTACTTTGGATAAGCATCGGCAGCGTATTGACCAGCGGAGGAATAATAGGTTTACTTGAGCGGAGGAACAGCCTCAATAGTAGATTCGCTTCTTTCAGAGATTTGAGACAATTCCTTCTATTCATATTATTAGCATTACTAATAATCCAAACAACGATTGTTGCAGGGATTCTTAGCACCACGATTAGAATCAGCAATGTCGGCGTCATAAACGTCGGCGTCATAAAGACCATCGGTGCGAAAGCATACTCAGATAGCGAATGTACACAAGAATTGTCATCGATCGATTGGGGTGCCCTGGAGCCCGGCTCTACAAAAAGCTTCACGATCTACATAAAGAACGAGGGAAATGTAGACGTAACATTGAATTTATCGACGGAAAACTGGAATCCTGAATCAGCCTCGAATTACATCACAATAAGCTGGAACTATGACGGCTCATCGATTGCTCCTGGCCAAGTTTTACAGATAACCCTGAATCTCCGAGTTTCTAACTCCGTAAGTGGAGTAGACAATTTCTCATTCGATATCGTCATAACAGCGGTGGAAACCGGTTAAGTTGACGCTTCTTGTATCCAGATTCTATCTTTCATTTTTAAACCTTATAATCAAATGTTGCATTTCACTCTATAAAAGCACCTCTTACAGAGGGATTATGTAAGATCCTAATTTTTGGGGGAAATCACCGATAATATTTTTTCTTCACAATAAAAGATCGGTCTAGTTAGAACCTTTAAAGGCCTAACCTTGTCTAAAATATTCTTAACTTCTTTTAATTCATTTCTTGTTATTATGCCCATGAGCGGAGTGACTGTTAGATATGAGACTAAATACACTGACGCTCCTAAAAGTAGTTGGAATAGACTTGGTAAAAACACTATTCTTTGCAACGCCAAGAGCGGTATCGCTGAAGAAAGGGACACCACATAGATTTTGGCAATTTTCTCAGCTTGGATCTCAACGTTAAATCTGCTTTTAGCAATTGACAATCCATAAAAATTCGATAGAATCGATGATAAAAAAACAGCTATTATTAATCCGGTAACTTTGAATGCCCATGTGAGTAATGGAGCTGAAAAAGCCAGCATTGCCGTTCTTACAAGGGAAATTCTGAAGCTGAGCTTTGTTTCACCTATTCCATTAAAAAAGTTAGCTATTACGATGCTTCCGAATCCAATCAAGAAATATTGGATCAGGCTTAGAGAAAGAAAGAAGCCCGCGGTCCTGTAGTTCTCTCCATAAATTAACGTAACTATATCGCTAGAATATATTAGAAGAAGCGTCACTAATGGAAGTATCATCATAGATATGTACTTAACGGAGAATTTGAAGAACCTCTGCATCTTTTCTTCTTGCGATTCCATCTTTGAGAATGCAGAGAGCAACAACTTCTCAATCGGTATCGAAAATATCGCAATCAAAACTGTGAAATTCATGGCTGCATTGAAATTTCCGATAGCCTCATTCGATGTAAAGATTGCTAAGAGAATATTCTGGTATTGAATGGAAAATCCCCCCAGAAGAGCAGATAAGTAGATGGGGAAGCCATATCTGATCAAAAACTTCAGATTCTCTAAAAATTCTACCTTGATGCCTTGACGTCTTCTCAAAGGCTTATAAAGTTTGTACCAAAATATGATGACCCCGATTGAACATGCAACGATATAGCTTGCAACGTGTCCTGCAAGCGCTCCGAATATGCCTAAACCGAGGATGACTAGTGAAGCTGAGATCGTAGCTTTAAAAACCGCTTGAACATCAGTTATCATGGCATTAAATTGGGTTTTATCTGAACCTATAAAGAATGAATTTAATATTAGAAATACTTCTTGAAAGACTATCAATAAAGAGGATATCTGAATGTAATAGCCCATTTCCGGCCTATGAAAAAGGTTGGTGGCGAAGTAGTCTGAGAAGACGAAGCATACAACTGTAACGATGAGCCCAAGCAGGAACTTAAACGATAGTATCTGAATCAGTAGATTTGCGATTTTCCCTTCTTCGCCCTTAACCTTGAAACTAGCTAATTGTTTAATTGTTCCTTCATTTATTCCCATCTTCAAGAATAGGGAGAGCAGAGATGGAACAATGATTGAGATGGAATATAACCCATACTTCTCCGGTCCGAGAATTCTCGCTACTATAAAAACCGAGATTGCTGAGACAACAATTGATATGATGTTGCCTAAGATTAAAAAGAATCCTCCGCGTGCAAAATCTTCGGCTACATCAACAGTTTTAACAGACATTCAATAACTTCCTAGCAAACTAAATTACATTGACCTCTGAGAGATTTCATGTTTCTGAAAGATTCTACAGGAGCTTCTCAAGATCGAAAACACAAAAAGAAGCATATATGCCAAATGCGGAATCAACAGCGTGCTGGGGAGCCCTATTGGAAATCTGAATAGAGGCGAGATAACCGCGACTAATGGAGGAATCAAGGCAAAGTTTAATGCATGCCATCCCAAGATCTTTTTCATATCCTTTGTTCTAAAGAGTAATAGGAGGGATGCTGCAAACAAAATCCATTCTAGAGCCCCACTAACAATGCTTGCTGGACAATAATATAGACCATACCATCTTTGAGTAATCGGCCAGAACAATTGGATTCCCCCGATAACATAATCTCCAGGTATGACGTGCTGGAGTACAGCCAATACGTATGGTACCGCAGTTTTTCTATAAAAAATAAGAAAGGGTAGAGCTGAAAGGGCTATAATGATTATTGAGTGGGTTGGTCCACGATGTTTAAGCCCTGGAATGATGAGATCTATATCCGGCAAGATCGCTAATGAAAATAATATGGAGATCTTTAGCTTTGTACCTGTAAGATCTGCAGAAATCTTTCCTATTAAGTAACCTAAAGCTATGTGTCCCACAGCAAACATGATATCCATCATCTCTGAAGATCCAAGATAATCTTCCAGCTAATCCTTACGTATTTGAAAAGAGGGAAAGCTACTCAGATTGAAAATAATGTTCTAACACTTGCAAAGTGAAAAATTATGAAATCGTCTTTTTGTCTCTGAATATAATAAGATTTTAAAACAAAAAAGTGAGTACGCATGGTACTCATGAGCCGTTATTGAATTGATCAAGCAGATCCTTTAGCTGTAGTGCGTATCTTCTATCTTCGCCTTTAGGATTGCTGCCAAGCGGATGTAACGATAGAAATTCATCAGAGTCGTTGATGGTCTCCGATATATCTGTGGAATCTACTCCGTTCAAGACGTTTAGCTTTGCGGCTATCAATTGCGCCGCCAGCATAGAAGTTGCGTCTTTCGCTTTGGCACTCCAGAGTATATCCAAAAGTTCTTCTTGAGCATAGGTTACGCCGCCGATCTCTAAAGAGTCAACCGGCCATTCTTCAGGATGGTTCTTCCAGTATCCGATGGTGTGTGGTTCAGGACAACAGTAATGAAAAGTGACGCGTGTTGTTTCTCCACAGAAAACTTGAACTTCCTTCTCTAGTACTAAACCACAATCTGTAGATACTTCAATTTTATACCATTCCCCTTTTGCGCGGAGCTTCTCTATGCGAAAATGCCCATCTTCATCCGTTACATCAGTTCCTTCTATTTTCGGGGATATTGGTTCGCCATTATGAGTAATTCTGTATGCGGTTACTGTTAATCCGGGTTTAGGTTCCCACTCTTCACACCAATAGACGTATCCTTCAATCGCATCTGACATTTGGTAACAAGCCTTCACAGTAGTGGCACTTGAGGAGATTAGCGTTAGAAGAAAAGTCATCGAGAAAATCAAAAAGAGTTTTCCTTTTCAATATTTTTCACGTTGTTTTTGTAGCAATGTTTGGAACATCAACTTTAAAGGTTGTGGAATAATCTAATGGAACATCACAATTCTTCTTCTATGAAGAAACTCAAGAAAATTCTTTAATTAAAACTGAATGCATTCTAAAGATTTAAAAAATTCTGCAGATATCGTTGGGACGATATTTAAAAGAGACATAACCCGCAACGTTCAACAATTGAGGTTTGTATAAATCCATGACATGAATTAATGCACCATAGATTTTTTAAGGGCATGTGCCAATAACTGAAGTACAATGCGCCAAACTCAGGGTCAAACCCAAAATATTAAGTTTTCTCGAATTCTAAAGATATTGTTTTTGATAGGTTTATGTACGATTCCGCTTTGGGGCTCCTACGCTCTATTAACATACCTGATGAGGATTCAGAGCTTTGGAACCATTATAGGATACATCTATGTGGAAGGAAACAAATTCTACCTGCCAAATGGTAAGCCCATCCGATTTTTCGGAATGAACGTGAGGACTGGCTGGACATGGAAATATGGATTTTTAGAGGAGATAGATTTCCAGAGGATGTCTGAATTAGGAATAAACGCGATTAGGCTATGCATATCCCCAAGAGAAGTAGAGCCGAATCATAACCAGTGGAGCACGGAGTATCTGGATAAAATGGATCAAGTGTTGGAGTGGTGCGCTAAATACGGAATTTACGTGATTGTGGATTATCACATCGGAGCCAGCACATATATGATTCCAACGTGGATGCGCCGTGATTACTGGGGACAAGACATCTGGAATTACACTATGGAAAATGAAGTAAACGAATTTTGGGACATGATCAGCAAAAGATGGAAGGATAATCCGATGATCATAGGATATGAGATTCCATGGAACGAACCGAATTTCCTTATGACCTACAGTTCAGGTAACGGGGGGGTCTGGGCAACTGAACCCTACCTTTCCAACTGGAGACGATGGTTAGAAAAGAAATACGGCAACATAGCGGCCTTGAACGGAACATGGACTACCGGAGACCCTATCTGGGATCAATATAACGTGTTAAAATCATCTGAAGGGGAGGATCAATTTTCTGGGATACTGCTTCCATACACGATTAGGACAAATCAAGCATTATACTGGAAACAAGATCTAAGAATGAATGATTTTTCAGAATTTGTATACGAAACGTGGTACAATAAGACTAGACGCATCGCGCAGACAATTCGAAAGAACGATCAGAATCACCTCTTGATCTTCAACACAATTCACGCAGTCTATCACAGGATTCTCATGAACCGTTACATTAGGGTTCCACCGGAATTCGAAGCAATCGGCTTCCACAACTACGTTGCGAACTTCGTTGAACCAACCTTCAGCGAAGATTCCCAGAGACTTAAGATAGCGACTCTCACCGCGAAACAGATGTATATGTTCAACAGATCCCTTCCTGTGCTTGATCTAGAGACCGTTGATAATACGCCTCTATGGGGAAAGGCTTATCTCCTTGCGGATTATGCCAATAGTTTGCAGGGAACCTTCTTCTGGTGTCTGGAGAGGGTTTGGAACGTTAAAGATCCTGAGAGACCGATGAATGAGGAATGGACATTTTTAAGAGATTTTGCGAAGATATGGAAGGATCCAGCTTTAGATAGAAGTCCGAAAATTTTATTCGTATCAACAGATTGGTATGCAAGTTCCCGCATGAAATTTCTTTCTATGCTGCGGGAACACAGCTTGGAAGTAGACTTTATCCCAGACGGGGCGATTGCATCTAATCCTTCAATTTTGGAAAATTATAAGATCGCTATTGTTCAAGGAAAAAGAATGCTTAACGAGACTGTTGTCGCACTTAAACAATGGATTTCCGAGTCTAACGATCGATATTTACTTTTGCTCGGCATGGTTGGAGATACTCCGTATCATAAAGATACCAAAAATGAGCACTGGGGATTATGGGAGGGACATATTGTTAAAGATGATCCTTCATCAGGTCCAAAAGCGGCTTCATCACAGGACGGACAGGAAGTTGATCTAAGCGTCTCCGTGGAATTCGGCGGATTAGCGCCGAATGAAATCATCGAGTACAAAAAGAGCTCAAGCATTAAAAACCATAACGACTTTACCGCTGAATCTGACTATGACACATTAGCTGGCTCCTCCACTATCATATGGGATAACACAAATAACAAGCCAGCCATGTGGATCGTTAATAGAACCGCTTACTTCTATGATTTACCGGATTATCCAAGCGAGGGTTTCGAGAAGATAATCTTGGCCTGGCTTAAATGGACTCAGCAAGTTACGCCCGAAGACAGGGATATCTATGACTTCTTCACAAAAGCACAAAATTATTTAGCGATTTGGGAATGCAATAATCGCACATCCAGCGAATACTACAAGGTTGATGTTAACGTAGATGAAACATACGTCATTTACAATCACACTTCACAAGAAGTCGTGGTGGAGACTGGCTCTGATCTTCAAAACGGATTACGAATCAGTCTTTCACCATATGATTACCGAATTCTTACATTTAAATCAGCGTCACGTCCAACATGGATATACTATGATTCAAACGGTATCATAGAAGAAAATTACGACGATGAACAAAAAACACTAACCATAACTGTTACTGCACCGAGATACTACACAACCACATTGAAGATCTACATGGCAAGCATAGGTGAGCCTATGGAGGTTCAGGGAGCAGACTCATGGACCTTTGATCCTTCCTCAAACGTTTTAACAGTTACGGTTTACCATGAAAACCCAAGAGAAACCATAATAGTTTCATAGGTTAATTCAAGTCATGGACTCAAGGCAATAAAGATTAAGGCACTGGATAAATAAGGTTATGACAGTCATGGAACGATCTGCTTTTTCGAAGATCCAAAGCATCCAGAATCACGGAAAAGGTGCGTGTCAACGGGATACTCTCTTCTCTTTCACTTGCGGAGTTATTTAAAAAATTATTTTTTGGATATTGAATAAGGATTCCGTCCATTTCTTCGTCGAATAAGTAGCCATGCATGCCTTTAGGCTCAGTCTTTCCAAAAAAGCTAGGAGCCATAACAAATCCATTATCCGCCCAGAAAAATAGATCTCCATATTTGTTATCTGGAAAATCTATATGCAAAGTTTTTCTTTCATCACTCGATAATATATGTCCGTGAGGAAGATTGGTAAGCATATTAACGATTTCTCTTCTCGATCTTTCATTTTTGAACCAGAATCTGGCTGCAACGGAGTCTAAAAAGAATAAGTAATCTCGTACCGGTTTGGATTGTAATTTTCCTAATAGTTCCAGCATATTGATTGAACCCGAGACATGCCTCATGCCATGATCGCTCACGATGATAATATTCACATAGTCGCTTCTCTCCCGCAAAAGAGCATACGCCTTTTCTATCTGCTCATCTATTTGCAGAAGTGTCGTCTTCAAATATCGGCTGTTAGGCCCATATTTATGTCCTAAATTGTCAAGATCGCCGATATGTAGAATGTATAGGTCATACTTCACGCTGGATTCTAACAGATTGAAGAAATTTTTGAATATGCTATAGAAAGTTTTCATTCCGACGAAAGCGCGAAGATTCGTTAAGTCAATATATTTATAGCCGTACATGTTGCAGAACTCATAGACATTCGGGAGTTCTTCAATAGCCTTTTCGAATGGTACTTTGCATTCCGGATTGATATCGAAATGCGGAAGTAACCGTAATGGAATGTAGGCTGGATCTGGATATTCCACGCCCGTTAAAAGCCGAGTGATCTTTCTTATTCCGACCTTCAGTGGAGCGGGAGGCTGCGTCATCCCAAATAGGCTGGAGAATCCCATGGACCTGAGCCATCTGAATGGAGAAGACTTGGAGCCTAGAAAGTATCTTGTGAAATGGTTGCTTTTTTCAGGATATGCGCCTGTTAACATCGCAGCTTTTTGAGTGAATCCCGCAACGGTTTTCACTCGCTTCATTGAGCCTTCAATGCCATGACTGAAAAGGAACGGGCTGTTTTCCTTTGATATATAGTCGAATCTACAGCCATCAAGATATATGAAAAGGGTTGTTTTGGTCAAAGTTGATAACCTCGAAAATTCATGATTTTCTAAATGTCTAATGGAGACATCCCCAGATTTCGAGAAGAATCTCCTTCGTCTTTCGCCATTTTTGTAGGGGGCTGCCTCTAACCATTTTTTTGTAAGGAATAAGCACATCTATGATCGAGACGGCTTTTTCAATAAAATGGTCATCTATACCGTCTTTTCGTGTAGATAAGGCCAAGTATATTAGAGCCGCCCCAAATATGTCATAAATCGATCTTCGTTGAAACAGATTAGTAAATCTTCTCTTCCTCTTAAAGATGTTACTCTCGAACTTTAAATATTCGATTAGATCCAGATTGCTTTTCGTTAACAAATATTCAGGTATCTCCTCCTGCCTGTTTATCTTGAGATTCTTATACATCTCCAGAAAGAAACGAGTCGTTAACAGCACATCTCGCTTCGTGCTAAACCAGAAATCCAATTCATCCGGGTACATTTCAAATGAAGGAGTCATCTTAAAATTCAAAGCTTTCTCATAATTTGATAATAATTGCGGATTAACTAAGCTGTATCCAGAAAGTTCAGAGTGGAACGACTTGCTGAACCTATCCAGCTTTACAAGCTGTTTTGGATGATATCTCCTGATTAGCAGCAGTAGGCTCTCGCCGCAAGCCAAACTGGCCTTTACGGTCTGATATATCATGTACTCTCTTTCGCACTGTGAAAGCTTATCGTGGATGAATTTCGGCTTGTAGCATTGAAACATGCCTGCAAGCCTATTCACTAATAATTTGATTCCCTCCTTAAGATCGATATCCATTACATTATGCATCGGGATTTTTTCTAAAAGATCATGATCTCCATAAAGAACTTGGCTTCCAAACTTTACCTCGTACCAGAATAGGCTTTTGCCCGCGATCGATAGACGTGGCTTCCAGACATAGGCTATATCTATGTGTCCCATCCCGAATTTTTCAGCTAATTCATCTAAGCCATTTATTCTTAAATTAAAGTGAGGTCGACTTGTAACGATCAATAAATCGTAGTCGCCTAAAGGCAAGACCCTACCTTTCTCTATCTTCACGCTTCCCTCTCCACGCGCGAATCCTCCTAAGAGAGACACGTTTACGACGTCTTTCACCTGCTTAAGAATAGTAGTCGAAATCGTCTTAACCTGTGATTCTATCACGCTATTCACGTATGCATCGTGATGAATAGTATAGTTCATATTTGCTGGGAAAATTAACAAAACCTCCATTACGTCTTCTCAATTACTAATCTCGTCATTTATCGAGTTCATAAAATGGCGTTGAAAACTCCGCGAATCAAAATCTCTGGATTTGTCACGAAGTTTATTTGCCAAGTCAACATTCCAATCATCCATGCAGATCTTGATGATCTCTGCTGCGTCGCTCACGGTCTTCCAACGATATCTCGAGGAAACAAGTGAATCATCTCTTGCAGCTCCACTATTATGCGGAACAGGTATAGTTCCAGAACTCATAGCTTCTATTAGGCATATGCCGAAATGTTCTCCGCGGTTAGCATGTAAAAGAACCTTGCTTTTCTGAAGAATCTCTTTCTTCTCATCGATAGAAGCATTTATATGGAAATTAACGTTGCTCATCGATCTGCCTTTCTTAAACACTTCCGAGAAGTATTGAATTTTGTCGCTGCTTACGCTTCCCATCAGATGATACTCGATATCCGGCGTCTCTTTCGCTATCTCCAATATCGTCTCGTATCTCTTTTCCCGAGAGAACCTAGATAGAGTGCAAACCCAATCCCTTTTATTTTTTATCGGCAAATCAAGATATAGAGGGCAAGGCGGATAGATCACAGACGCGTTTCTGCCCCATCTATCCTTTATCAGTCTCGATGTGTATTTGCTATTAGCAAGCAATTTTGTATCTCTGAACTCGTCAAAAAATCTTAGCATCGCCCTTATTGGCATTAAATAGATCTTGGAGGATAGATTGTTGCTTATCGTTTCATCTTCGCGAAACGAACGGAAATCTATTGGAATTACAAATGACTGAATGTATGTCATCGTCTTTTCAACATACTTCTTCGGAACCACGGATAAAGGAAAGAAAGAAACGACCACCAAGTCTGGATCAAAGATCCTCCAAAATTTTTTGAAGACAGAGTAGCCATAAAGCATTCTTCGATAGATTTCAAAGAAGGGAACCGTATAGCTGTTTGCGGTATAGACATAGGAAAGGCTGTTCTTTATGTTGACGCCGAAAAAATTACGTATCTTTTCAAAATCGACGGATTCGTTAATGCATAATCCGACTTCGTGGCCAGCTTTATTTAAGGCCTCTATCATATTGACGCAGACGTACTCTGCTCCGCCACATGCGTTTAAATCGTAATGAATTACACCTATCTTCATCTCAGAATTCTCCGAACGAAACTGATAATTAATGTGAGAAATTCGAACCACTGAATGGATAAAAGGCAAATCACAACAGGGATCATTTCAAAATAAAGATTACACTTGGAAAACTATTCTTCTTAGAAGCCAGCCTATACCGGGTCTGTAATTGAGATTTCGGAGAAACTCGTCTTCATCAATCGTCCTCTTTATGCCGTTTTTCTTGTCTTTTTTGATGAATTCCTTCCGGTAAATCAGGAAGTCAATGAAACCAGCCAGCATGCCCATGTTTTCTCTGAATGTCCATGGCCTTTTGGCAAGTCTGAAGAGTAGATATAAAATTCTCGCTAGAAAGATTTTCTTGTATTTTTCTTTTGAGAATAGTTTTTGAAAGCTTCTGAAAGCATTTAGCGTGTCTATTCTGTTTGACCAGAATCGGCTATATCCACTTGACGAGCCGCCCATGTAATGCCATATGACACTATCCTTCACGTAGCCTATTTTGCCGCCTGCAAGTACGCTTCTCAATGAAAGATCAGTATCTTCATAGAAAGTGAAGTAGGAGGGGTCAAAGAGATACCCGATATGGCTAATCCAGTCTCTTCTTAATAGAAAACATCCGCCGCTGGCAAAAAGCGTTTCAACGATCCTATCTGAAGGTTTACTCTTAATTATGTCGACTCGAAGGAAGCAATCTAACGTTAATACTTCGTCTTTTTTAAGCCCCGGCTGCTGTATACTGCATAAGATTTTAAATTGGGGATTTTGATCCGCCGCTTGAACCAGATTTTTAAGCCAGTCCTTGCCAGCACATGTATCATTATTAACAAAGACGAGATGCTTCCCTTTAGCGTTGTTTAATCCAACATTACAAGCCCCAGCAAATCCAAGATTTCTATCTAGAGAGATAACGTTAACTTCAGGAAACTCTCTACGAGCATATTTAACGCTGTCATCTGAAGATCCATTATCAACAACTATTACTTCGTAATCTTCAGAAATCTCCTGATTTACCATGGAGTTAAGACATGTTTCAAGCCACTTTTTTCCGTTCCAATTAATGATTATTATAGATATACGCATCACTTTTTTACCAGCCATCATAAATATTGATGAATCCGCGCGCTAGATTCGATTAGGTTCAGAAATGATATTTTGAATTAAAGCCTCTATTTTTTCCGATATTTCTAGAGAGGTGGAACCGTTCACATTTAATGAAATATATGGTGTTCCACTTTTCTGAATCATCTGCTCGAGGGAAAAACTCACCAGATTTATGAAATCCTCATCTAATAACCTCCCTCCGAAGAGATCTCTATGACTTTCCTTTCTCCCCTTCATTCTTTTAATGATGATTCCAGGATCAGCATGCAGCAGAAAGATTAGATCTTCCTTCAAGAACCGATAACTTCTATAAACTGCTAACAATGCATCGTATTCTTCACGGCTCAAGGTTGCATAGCCATATGCTAAAGCCGAAAAGGGCGTTCTATCAGTTATTATGATTTTCTTTGAAGCGGCAGTCTTTCTTATTCTACTTCTTATCTTTTGATCGCGTTGTATATAGCCGGAGAGAAAAAATAGCTGCGCTGCGTAGGGATGTTCAGGTATCACTTCACATAATCTCTCTCCATAAACGGTATGTTTCTTCGCGAGAAAATTCAAGATTGTGCTTTTTCCAATAGCGTGGACGCCTTCTAACGCCAGAATGTAATAATTCTTTTTCGGCATCTTTAGATCTTTTTGCGATTTTTGCATTTCAGATGCTCCTAAAAAATAGTTTGTTCCGAGATCATTTCTTGAGGTCGAATAGCAAAGCGATGGTTGCGGAGGACACTGTGAAGATGAACAATGAAAGGGTTATAGAATGAGATGTTATGCCCCAAGATGAGAAACCTAGGAGTAGAGCGGTGATTGAAACGATTATCATGCTTGTTCCGAATGATAGAGCCATCATCTCGATGTTCCCGTTTTCTTTTTTGGCAAATAATGCCTTATTGAAGACGTATCCAGGAAGAAATAAGGTTGAAAAGAGTCCGAAAAACATTCGAATTTGCTTTACGAAAAGAAGGGAATCTGGAATCATCAAGGAGACGATGACTGTTGTTACTGAAAAGGTAACGGCGAATATGTACCATGATTGCTCTCTAATCTTATTCTTCATCAATTCTCTCTCCCTAAATTATTAAGAAGCTAGCTGGCTGTACAAGGCGCGGTATTTCTTCGCTATCGATGACCATGAAAACTCTCTCTCAGCTTTCTCTCTACCCTTCCTGCCCATTCTCTCTAGAGATTCTCCGTCATCCAACAGTTTTATCACAGCGTCTGCTAATGCCGCTGGATTTCTAGGCTTCACTAAATATCCAGTTTCTCCATCATCAACAATGTCTACTTGTCCTCCCCAATCTGAGGCTACAACGGGTTTACCTGAGGCCATCGCTTCAATCATAACTACACCGAAAGCCTCCCACGGAGCTGCATGACAGTAAATATCGCATTCTTTGAAGAACTTTGGTATATCAGTGTGTGCGACGAAGCCCTGAAATATTACTTTCGAGTCGACTTTTAATTTTCTTGAGAGCCTTGAAAGATTCTTTAGCTCTGGACCGGAGCCGATAATTCGAAGAATCGTGTTTTTATGCTCTTTTAGTATCTCCGGCATCGCTTGAATCAGATAATGTAGTCCCTTATATTTTCTCAAGGCTCCGACAGATAAAATCTCGCTATATTTTCTGTTACGCTGGGATTTCTCGACTTTAAAGAATTTTGTATCAACGCCTAAAGGGATTCTTACTACATTGGCGTGTGTAAAGATCTTGGAGTAAATCTTCTTGAGATAGTTTGTACCGGTTACAATAACATCGCATTTCCTCAGAGTTTCTTTATAAATCTTAGAAGTTAAAAGAAGGACTTGACGTTTCGGGGGGGCTTGAAAGATTGGCCCGAAGATGAAGGGAGCATCCATTCTGTTCATGATCGGCAAAATGTCAAAGTCATAGTTGCTTGCTGCAGGTGCAATGTGGTGCACTAGATCTATTTTATTCTTTTTCATGATTCTCTTTGAGATAAGGCAGCTTCCGATGTTAAATAAAGCGGTTGATAACAGTTTTCTTCCGTGTCTACATCCTCCGGCTTTAATGAGGTTGTTTCTAAGAAATGAACAGTTACGGATGAAAGTCATCCTTTCCTCTTTTTTATTTAGTCTGAAGTCGGATGAGATTACGTAGAAATTGTAGCCGAACTTTGTTAAATGCTTCAATAATAGATAAGAGTAGATTCCTTCTCCAAATGAAAAATTGTCTGTAAACATGAAAGATGCGGAGGGGATAAGTATATTCATAATCTAAGCCTTCCTTTTTCATAAATAGAGATTGTTGGAGAATCGAATATTCTATCGAAAGAATAATCATAGAAGGAAAGATTTGAAGTCGATTGAGGATGCCACATTTCGATTTTTTTGCAGATTGCAACTTTATCCAGTATAGGCAAATAGAATTCGCTTGTATAATTGCTAGGGGAATACATAATCTCTAAAAGGTTTGAATATGGACCGATATGGGTTCTCCCATAGGATAGGATGGTTCCGCAGCTAGTTAAATCGAGCGTTACGTTCACGCCTGGCATATAGCGTCTAACCCAAAAGGCTGAATTTCTATAAGAATATTCAGGCACGTAGTAGTCTGGATACATAAGATTGATTGAGATCAATGTTAGAATCAGAAAAGCATATCTAAGTTTGTCTAAGCTCAACCTTTTGCTGAGATCTCCATTACCCCCATGGTTTTTTTCATTATGCAAACCTAATGCAACTAAAGGAGAAATCCCAAAATATGCGAATTCCCAAGATCTACGGGCTATATTTCCTTCTCCAACAATATTAACTGGCGCGAAGAATGTTCCTAAGACCAAGAAGAGAACCGAGAAGATGAACCAAGCGTCGAGAAAAATTAAGATTTCACTTTTTCTTCTTCGTATAACATCGTTTCGTAATCGGCTGGCTCCTATTATGAGTGGAATAGCCTGTCCCAGATATGCGATGGCTCTTTCAAATAATGACAAGCCGCCTAATTGTCCACGGTATGAAGGTCTACCAGCCAGTAAAGAATAGAATAATTCAATTATTAGATTGATTTGTCGATCTATGTATGGATAAGCAAACGTAAGTGTCCATATCAGCAGAATTGAACATGAAGCCAACATGAAAGGAATGGAAAAATGGTTTTTATGCTTTAACCCCATGAGCAATGAATAAAGCTTCACGAAAAGAAGCATCGCAAACCATAAAATCAATAGATTGATTGTTGTCCATACGTGAGAAAAGGATATTGCAAAGCTTGCTAGAAGACCGATAACGTAGAGTACGCTCCCCTTTGATTTCAAATCGATTTTTCTGAAAAGGATATACATAAACATCGAGTAAAATACTAGGCCATATGACTCCATCACATAATGATCAAAGAAGACAAATGTTTGGTTAATAGAATAGATGAGAGCTGCCCAGATAGCTATCTTTTCCCCTGCCAAGTAACGTATTGCAAGATAATAAAAGACTAGTGTTAATGCGCCTGATAGAAAAGAAAAGATGAGAGAGACTTCGAACAAGTCGACTTTCGATGCGAGATTTACGGCCACGCACCATAAATGCATAGCTGGGTTATAACTGTAAGAACGGGCGAATACTGTGCCGACCTCGATCATCCATCTTCCGTTCTCTTTTATTATCTCAGATAGCTGTAAATTGAACATAGCGTCCCATTGGTAAGCGGAATATCCCCAATAAGGAATATGAGCAAATATTATTGCCCGCTCAAAAAAGAGCAGAATTATAACTGTGAAGATCTTAGCTCCTTCTGGCAAATTCGACTTGATTCCAAAAACAGTGGCTGAGAATGCTGAGATGATGGCTAACCAGAAAAGCATGTCTATCTCTTGCGAATAAGTTGCCCATAGAAGCGAAAAGGACAAAATCCACAAAGCTAATAGTGTAGCTGATTGCTGAATGGGCTTGCTGATTCCACTATTCTCTAACAGTTTCATAGATGTTTACAACCTTTTTTGCAATCTTCTTCCAATCAAACCTATCTTCCACATGTATTCTACCGTTCCTTCCAAGCTTCACCGCAAGTTTTTCGTCACTGAGAAGATGAAGAATCTCCTTAGCAAGCGCATTAGCATTCATTGGAGGAACCAAAAAACCTGTCTCATCCTCTTTCACTACGTCTTTCACTCCACGAATCTTCGTAGAGATTACAGGTCTCTCCATAGCCATTGCTTCAATCAAAGAAATCCCGAAAGATTCGAAAAGAGACGGCAACACGAAAATATCCGCCATGGAGTGTATAAGCGGCGTTTCTTCCGTTGGAAATCGAATAATAAATTTTATGTGATCTGAGATTCCGAGTTTCTCGGCGAGATGTTTAATATAGTCAGTCTGTTCGTTTCCGCCGCCTCCCGCTATGACGAATTTAACATCTTTGAATTTTTGGGTAACGATTGATGCGGCTTTAAGATAATACATTATTCCCTTCTGCTCAATTCCCTGCGGATCTAATCTTCCAATGAACAATACGACTTTTCGCGAAGATATGCCATATTTTTTCCTAGACGCTCGTTTGTCAAATCTCTTAGGATCGAATCTTTTAACGTCAACGCCGTTAGGGACGACAATAATTTTCTCGGGAGGGATTCCAAACTTTTTTATAAATAAGGCTTTGTAGGAGATTGTGGGAACTAATATTCTGTCAGCTCCATTAAAGATGAACTTGCTGAGAGTCATATAATGAAAGTCGGAAAGAGACTTGAATAGGATGGGGGCTCTTTCAAGATAGAGATGAACGCTTAGGATGCATGGAGTCTTCAAGTTTCTTTTTAACCTGTGAAATGCCAAGACGATATCTGAGAATGTTCTAGGGGGAGTGTGAACATGAATTATGTCCGACTTTTCCGTCTCATTTAGTGCTTGAAAAAGAGTAGGACAGATCGGCGCTTTATAGAATTGAAATAAAACGGGTAGACGTCGAACGTTAATGTTATTCATTTTATAGGATCCGGTTGGCGGGATGTCCGCAGTTATTACCGAAACATTATGGCCAAGATCATCAAGTTCCTTCACAAGATTATATACGCTTGTCTCAAGCCCGCCTATACTTGGGGGGAAAAGGGGAACGATCTGAGATATATCCATGTTTTTTCCTCAATAGACTATGCCCGTATAGGGCGCCATTTCCCCTTTTGTCGACTAAACAACCCAATTAAAATGCATATTTGTCTGGTTACAAACCCCACGACAGCGTTTCTTACGCTAGGAATTAGAAAAGATAAGAATCCTAAGCAAAGAATTGGGTTTTCAATAATGAAAAAAGGTAAAATCAAGATTGAGGCGAGAAAAATGAATGGAGATAGAATATGAAAATAAAATGAGAGGGGATATATTATCCTCCCGAAATATCCGAATCTCCCGAAAACTTTAGTGTTTCTCAAATAGACCATAGTTAATCCTCTTGCCCGCCTAATCTCTTGCTTCATTCTCTTAATAACCGATGTGCTGAGAAATTCATATACTATAGCATTCGGCTCATAAACAGCTCTATAGCCCAATCTTCTGACCTTAAAAAGCAAGTCAATATCATCAGTATAAGTATCCCTATCTATCTTTACTTTCCGCGCAACTTTTCTCCTCACCGCCATAAGCGGACCGTTAAAAACCGAACAGGAATCCAAGTTTGATTCTGCTCTCCGCCATCGATCAAAGAACCTTCGATACATGCTTTCTTCCTTCAAGGCAAAGGAGTTCCCCTTCTGGGTGACTAGGAGCTTTCCGGTAACCGCCCCAATCTTTGGATCCGCGAAGTTTTTGAGGATATTTTCTAGAGAGTCTGTTTCCCACATCGAATCAGCATCAGTTATCACAAAAATGTCTTCCTTCAATTTCTTAAATAAGCTGTTAAGCCGGGTTGCTTTACCAATGTTTTCTGAGTTTTTTATAATAAACAGATTTTTCAGAGCTTTTTCTTCTTTAAGCCTTTTCACTATTTCGCAAGTTCCATCCTTACTTCCGTCGTCGATGACATATATGGAAAATGAGTCTTTCTTGGAATTCACGGTTCTTAAGATATTGGATATTTTTTGTTCAATCAAGGATTCTTCATTGTAGGTAGGAACAATTATGGCGATCTTGAGATTAAGGAGTCTCTTTATTTGATTTTTCGGCTCTTTAGAGCCCAATAAAATGAAGACGGCTAGCACAGAAAACATGAAAAATTGAAATGCTATTAGGGAAACGAAGATATTAGAGCTGACTGTTAGCATCCGTTCTCACCCTTGAAAGATTAAGAATTTAGAGAGGAGCAATCCTAAACCACTTTTGAATCCAGATACACTCAATCTCCTTTCCCGAATCCCATTGAAAAGCGAATGTATCCAGACTTTTGTCATACAGCCAAACTTCAAAAACAATGCAGAAGTGGTTGGAATCTGATGTTAAATTTAAATCCACATTTTTATTGTTGATTCTCATTTCAGAGATTCTTGCCAGACCTCTTTGAAATGAAGCATTAGTCACGCTCCAGACAAACGGCAAAAGCAGCGTCTCGTTCTTCTTCGCCGAAAAATTTAGGTCTAAAAGCATCTTTCCCGAAGAAGGTGTCTTATTAAGATCGTTTGGAGGATCTATCGTCGAATTTCTGAGCTTCACTTTTATTATTATCTGGATGTCTTCCCCCATTCCATTATAGAAATATATAAGCCATTTCAGAGTTTCATTAATTGACACAGCGGAAGTATTATTTGGAAAAAAATCTTTGGCAAGATGCTCTTCATTTAATAAACCGATACTCATGAATTTTTCATGGTTTTCTCTGAGGGTGTTAAATGCTGGCAGCAATGAGAATGATAAGGTCAATAATATCGCCATCAAAAAAATATTGTGGCTTCTTTCTTTTGTTTGCACAGTGGACGCCTATGAACAATTCTTAAACGTTTTATCTCCCCAACACAAAAACGACAAAATATATATTATAACTTGATGCTTTTTACCCTTTAATAATCTCTAGACATGCTTCCGTTTAGAGAATCAATCGCATTTATGAGTCTTGTAATTTTGTAATTGACATAGGAAGGGTTTATCTAGCAATTTGAATTTTATAACCTGAAAAGCTTCAGCGAATTTGATTCCTTTAAGACGGCTCTGAAAAGCTCTGTAGGAGGCTAGTCCATAAATCGCGTTTCTTTTTAGATACGCCTTATTTTCTTGAGTTTTATATACTGAAAGAAGTTTAACCTTCCTTTCTATGGTATCTGATATGTCCACAAAGACTTCGGGTCTAAATTCTTTCGTTAAGGGATTTTCATATGCTAATATGTTAGGATAATATCGGGCTGCTTCGATCGTTGCGAATCCCACGGCTCTGTGATCATGATGTTCATCTGAGGTTGAATGCGTCAATATGAGATGAGGCTTCACCTTTTCAACGATCTCTTCTATGACGCTTATCAAGCTGCCGTCGGGAACCAGAGCAGTATCCCTTTTATTTCCAAAATGTAGATCCTTTGCCCCTATGAATTCCACTGCCTTTTTCGCCTCAATCTCTCTTTGATGTGGATCGCCGCTTGCTTCGCCATAAGTAATTATTAGAATATGCACTTCATGACCTATAGCAGTAGATTTTAATAGGAAACCCCCACATCCTATCTCAATATCATCTGGATGAGCACCTATAGCGAGAACATTCAAGATCAAATCACCTAGGGACTTAGCATTCATTTATGGCATTTTCAAGACTATCCAGAACGTAGTCTACTTGCTCGGCTTCTATACCTGGATGCATCGGCAGAGTTATAGTTCTGCTTAAAACATCCTCAGCCACTGGAAAGGCTCCCTCTCTGAACCCAAATAGCTGCTTATATAACGGTTGCATGTGGCAGGGGGGATAATAAATGCGCCCAGTTTCAACATAATACTTCTCTTTCAATCTTTTCATAAGATCTTCTGGATTTATACTCGACTCGAGAAGGATTGGAAACTTGTAGTAAGCATGTCGAGCATTAGAAGGTTTAGGAAACAGTGAGATGCCATCTGTCTTTCTGAGCCGGTTTCCATAGAGTCTTGCAACGTAATTTCTCTTTTTAACAAATTCTTCCAAGCGTAGAAGTTGATATATGCCAATCACAGAATGGAACTCGCTTGGATGCCAGTTATACCCCATTTCTCTGATCAAACCATCGCTGCTTATTCCATCGTATCTTAACACTTTCGCCTTTTCCGCAACCTTATCCATATTTGTGCTAATCATGCCGCCTTCACCCGTGGTCATAACTTTTGTTGGATAGAAAGAGAAGCATCCTATGTCTCCTAAATTTCCAGCCATTTCGCCTTTAAACATCGCACCATGCGCATGAGCGGCATCTTCAATCAAAAATAGGTGGTGATCCTCGCATAATTCGCGTAAATCATCGATTGTAGGGCTGATTAAGCCTGCCAGATGAACCGTCATGATGCCTACGGTTTTATCGGTTAATCTTTCTTTAACATCTTCTACATCGATACAGAGAGTTTCTCGTTCTATATCCGCGAGAATGGGTTTTCCTCCAGCGAAAATCACGGAATTTGGTGAAGCTATGAATGTATTTGTAGGGACGATAACTTCATCTCCATTCTTCACTTCTAAACAACGCAAGGCTATTTCTAGAGCGCTTGTTCCCGAATTTGTTTCGATTGCATGTTTCGTTTTAACGTAGCCTGCGAACATCTGCTCAAACTTTCTTGTATACTCGCCGAAAACTAGCTGTCCACTATCAAGTATCTCGCGAATGTCCAAAGATATTCTTTCAAGATCTTCAGCCGTAAAATATGGACTGGAACTCTTTATCAATATTTTAATTCTCCTTTTTTAATTTTTCAAACATCATAAAATTGTCAAAACGGTTCTTTTCCACCTGTACAGAAAAGAAAGTCGACAACGGATAGATTTGGAACAAATTTCCCCCACAATTGAGTATAAGTGGGATGCTTAAAGTCTTGAATCATCACTTTGATCCCTTCATCTTTAAACAGTTTAAAATCCAGATAATCTAAGGCTCCTGTGCCCGACAATAATGTGTCAGCGCCAAGAGCCTTTAACTGCGCCAAGATCAGCTCATTTTTCTTACCGGAGACTTCGAGCTCCGATGCAAACACTATCTTAGTCTTTATTTTAAGAAAGTCCCTTATTCCCATGATTAGATGCAGATTTAAATCAATCAGTCTGTCCCACTTTTTATTGTACGTCTCCCTAAAGAAGTCCTCATATTTGTGCCAATAAGGCGCTCGGCCATATGAACTCTGCAGCGTAAGCCAATGCTTCCTCTGCCATTTTATGTTGTTGCATATTTTTACGTCACAAATCGGTTGACGTTTACGTCCATTATGAATGGGGACGGTTAACCATCGAATTCCATTCGGAGTTTTTATTCTATTTCGATTGTGAAATTCTCGATAAACAAATTGGAGATTATCTTCTATAGTGAAGATATCGCAATTCTTCATCTTGTGAAAGAATCCTAACCACGGCAAATAATTTGGTTGATGACCCGCAACAATCATTTTTTAGATTCCATCCTCTGTCTAAACTGATGATTTATCTCCAAAAATTCAGATTCATCTCGTCTACTTGTTCTTCGAAATCTATATGATAGAATTTTCAGAAGACTGCTGAACCCATCTAAATATCGTATTTTCGCTTTGCCATGGCTCCTGTAAGAATAGGAGATGGGGATCTCCGTTAATTTCCATCCTCCCCGAAGAACCTTAGAAGTTAGCTCGATTTCTACAGAAAATCCCTTTTCTTCCAGGCTGATCGAGTCAAATACTTTCCTAATAAAAGCTTTATGTCCAGTCATAACGTCGCTGATTTCTACATTGTAGAGTATACTCATAAATCTGGATAGTATCGCATTTCCAATGTGATGAGATCGGCTCATTCCATTAGGTTTTCCTAAAAATCTCGAACCATAAACCACATCAGCTTCTCCGGAGATTATTGGCTGTACAAGGTAAGGAATATAGCTTGGATCATACTCCAAATCTGCATCTTGGATCACAATTATATCGCCAACCGCGTTTTTAAGTCCCGTTTTTATAGCGGCCCCTTTTCCCATGTTTATTTCGTGTCGCACGCAGTTGACGGATGGAAACTCCTTTAGCTTATCCAACGTCTTGTCTTGTGACCCATCATCGACAACTATTATTTCCATAGAGGAGAAGCTGGATTCTAACCTTAACAGTGCATCTAAGGTTGCGCTTATTGTTGCCTCCTCATCATAGACGGGGACTATGATACTTAAAACAAAATTTTTCGAAATCATGAAAAGATCATCTCAAAATGACAAGTTGTAACAATCACAAATTCTGATTTGCAATTTTGAACCATTTTATTGTTCGTTTCAATCCATCTTCAAGGCTTATCTTTGGCTGCCAATTCAATCTTTTCTTTGCTTTTAAAATGCTGGGGCTTCTGCGTTTAGGGTCGTCTTCAGGTAATGGTCTAAAAACAATCTTAGATGTTGAATGAGTTAACTCTTTAATTTTTTCAGCTAACCCCAAAATCGATATTTCATACGGATTACCGATATTGAAAACTTCTCCCTCAGCTCTATCATTATAGATCGCCGCGATTATTCCTCGAATGGTATCAGAAACGTAGCAGAAAGATCTGGTTTGCGACCCATCTCCATACACGGTGATATCTTCACCTTTGAGCGCTTGATCTATAAATCGAGGTAGAGCACGGGCGTAATTTCCATCAGATCTTATCCTCGGACCATAAGTGTTATGTATTCTGGTTATCCTTATGTCTAGGCCATATTGGCGGCGATATGCCATAAATAGTGCTTCGCCGAATCTCTTTCCTTCATCATAGCATGAACGAACCCCAACGGGGTTAACGTTTCCCCAATAATCTTCAGAGGTCGGAATCGCTTGTGGATCGCCGTAAATTTCCGAACTAGACGCAAATAGAATTCTCGAGTTTCCCTTAACAGCCAATTTTAGAGTCTCATTGCTGCCTACGGAGTTCGTAATCAGGGTCTCTACTGGATGAAGCTGGTAATCTTCAGGTGAAGCTCTACTTGAAAGGTGAAAGATATAGTTGAATGTCTCCTTGATAGCGATTTTTGAAACATCCTCTCTGAGTAGTCTGAAATTTTTCATTTTAGTCAGGTGATCTATGTTTTCTAAAGTTGAAGTAGAGAAATTGTCTAGGCAAGATACGTAAGAACCTAAACTTACGAACAAATCACAAAGATAGCTGCCTAAAAACCCTGCGCCGCCAGTAATAAGTATCTCCTTATCCTTGAAAAATGGGATATCCAAATTATCGGAGATATCTTTTATATCTTCAGAAATTATTGGATCGATCAATTTTCATCTCTCATTCAGGAAAACCTATTGCTCTGTAGACAAAAGATGAAGAAAGATTCTCGGGATCTAGAATGCGTCTTCCATCAATTATGATTCTTCCTTTCATATGATTGTAAAGTTTTGGATTTGAGAATTGAGGCCAATCAGTAACTATCAAACAAGCTTCCGCATTAGCTAGAGCTTCCTCAGCAGTTAACGCGTAATAGATTTCATCTCCGAAGATTTCTTTAGATCTAGCAGTAGCTTGCGGATCAAAGGCATAAATCAACGCTTCTTCCTTTTGCAAGGCACGGATTATTGGAATAGATCTTGACTCACGCATATCATCTGTCCCCTTCTTGAAAGCTAGACCTAAAACTGCGATTTTATGTCCTTTTATAGGTTTAAAAAACTCCTTCAGCATATTTATCATCAACAAAGGTTGAATCTCATTCACAAGCAACGTTCTTTCTAGAACTCCAAGTTCAACGCCGACACTCTTAGCCTTAGCGATTAAAGCCTTAACGTCTTTTGGAAAGCATGATCCGCCGAAACCTATCCCTGCATTAAGAAACCTGCCACGGCCGATACGTGAATCCATCTCCATGCCGATTTTAACTTCATTATAATCGACGCCAAGTTTTCGGCATAGATTAGCAATTTCATTAGCAAAGGATATGTCCTTTGCGAGATATGAATTTCTCGCATACTTTATCATCTCCGCTCCTCTTAATGTGGTTCTGAGAATCTTCGCATCAAAATCCTCATAGATCTTGAAGAGCGAATCGCCTGATCTTTTATCTAGCTCCCCTATGACTATGCCTTGCTCTTTTGGATAAAGAAAATCCTTAACGGCGGACCCCTCTCTAAGAAATTCTGGATTCATACAAACGCCGAAGTCCACACCAGCCTCCTTTTTTGATTTTTCTTCAATGAGGGGAATAACAAATTCTTCAGTTGTTCCCGGAACAACCGTGCTTTTTACAACAATAACGCAATAATCCTTTTTCTTTTTCAGTGATTCACCAATCTGTTCAGAAGCAGTCTTAATCTGGCTTAAATCTATAGATCCATCTTCCTTGCTAGGTGTACCAACGCATATAAAGATAATCGAAGAATTCATTAGAGCTTTTTGATGATCTTCCGTAGCGAATAATAGTCCTTTTGAGATTGCCGATCTTAGGATATCGCTTAAACATTCCTCATAAACCGTCGCGATCCCATTGTTTATTTTATTTATCTTTTCTATGTTTCTTCCAACGGAATATACAGTATGGCCTTTGAAAGCTAGACAAGCAGCCGTCGTAAGACCAACATATCCTGTTCCTCCAATAATAGATATTTTCAAAAAATTCACCTCAAGAATGCTAAGACAATAAATCTTTAATACTAACACCGATGAGTCTTCTATTTGCTTCTTTATATATCTCGGGAATTCCTACATCCCAATACTCGTAAGGAAAAACCTGATTATCACGTATTGCCCCATGAATCACGCCGAAAACCTTCTCACCATTCTCCATAGCTAATGCCAAGGAATCCGTAATCTGTACCTCGTTTTTGACTCCAGGTTTCGTTCTTTTTATGTAATGGAAAATCCTTGGTTTGAAAAGATAATATCCAGCAACGATGTAATAAAACCCGTTACTTTTATAGGATTTTGATACGACTAAACTAGGCTTTTCCGTTAACCTTTCTAACTCACTATAATAGATGTCTGCATCATTTTTCAGTTTCTTAAATTTTGCAACGCCAAACCTTGTGGGGTCAAGGTTTGTTGGGTATAAAAGGATTGTTGCTAGGGGATTATTTGATGTGTGAATTTTACATAAGGGTTTGAGGCAGTTAAAGGGATTTTTTGAAGAAAAGTTACTCAGGATGGTGTCTCCGCATGCAACTAGGATATCTTCATTGTTAATCCAATTTTCAATTGATAGTATTGCTTTTCCAATGCCACGTTCCTCCTTTTTTCCAGTTTCTTGCACGACATAAGACAAATTTACACCGAATTGTCTTCCATTTTTCAGTCCTTGCAGAAGAGTATATTTTCCGTTAGGCGATACAACTATTAATATATCTTTGACTCCAGCTAACTTTAGCGATTCAATAGGGAAACGAATAGTTGGAACGTTACTGATTGGTAATAGCTCCTTGGGAACCGCTCCATAGGTTACATCCTTTATCCTAGATCCCTCTCCTGCTGCAAGAATGACGCCTTTCATTCCATCTCATCCTCCAAAGGAAAAATACATTGCTAATTTGACGAGACCAAAAAGGAAAAATGTAATTTTTATATGGGCTTCTCTTAAAGAAAACATCAAATATTCACTTTTATTTTTAAAATCATTATCTAAAAATTTGTAGCTACTCTTTTTCAGTCTCAGACTTCTTCTTTTGCTTCGTGTTCTAGCATTTTTTTAAGTTCTCTTTTTCCATTACTCCTATTAAGAACATGTTCTTCAATAGCTTCAGTTTCTATCTCGTAATTATTATAAATTTTCAGAAATGTTTTTCCCTTTTCAGTGATTTTATAATATACTTCTCCATCATGATACAAAAGATTGGCATCTAAAACGTATTTTAAATATCGTGTTAATAGTGCATAGCTTAGACTGGCGCCATACATGATGTGTGTCTTTCTGCAGCCGCGATCACCAGCATTTTTTGCTACAAGTAAGATATCTCTTATTATACCTAACTTGCTTCGGTACCTCTCTTTTGAGCTACTCATTTTCCGCATCAAACTCTATTCTCTCTTCGTCTTAATTATAATAAAAATAATCATAATCCTTAATATGCTCCATTTTGCCAAAAATTATCCGCGCATTATGAACTTTATAACGTGGTATTCATTCATTACTCCGCATGGAATAATGAAGCCAGCCTTTCCCTCCATGCTTGAGATGCTGATGCTTTTTTTTGGGCTCAGAAAATCTCCGTCTCACATGTTTTCTTTTAGAATCATTATTTTTTGTTATATTTTCACGTATGAATTTATGTATTCCCCCAATATGGGAATTCGGATTAGCCCGTTCCGCCGCTTCTGGGGTTAGATAAGCCTCTAAAATCGCTCTAAATTCTACAGGCTTAAAATCCTTTGTTGCAAACAAAATCTGGCCACGCTCGACAAAGAGCTGCTCATAATCTTTGGTGGCTATGCCTTCAGCTCTTACCTTATCTTCTAACATATTCTGCCACATAAGCTTCCATTCCCCACGGAGATTTTCTACGAATACTTTAAAGTCCTTTTCAATATCACTCACTGCTTAGTCCCTTCCTGACAGAAGCAGACATGAATCTTCAATGAGGATTTCTGTCTTTTTATTTTCATGCTTCTAAAATACATGATGGAGCAATATATAACTTGAGGAAGATTGTTAGGTATCTTTTTTAATTTATTCCAGAAAAAGATTCCATAATAATCATATTTTTACCGAAAAATGCTGAAGAAAAAATAAAAAACCTTTATATACGCCATAGATCTACCCATATATATCACTAAATAATACGGTTGTTAAAATTTTGAAAAATACCAAAACAAACAATGGTAAATTCTCTAATCGAAGCAGAATTAACATCGTTGCCTGCATTCTTGAAAAATGTAATCCAGAATCAAGAAAAACACGAATAATTTACAAATGCAACCTCAGTTTGTCCCAGTTTAATATTTATACAAAATGCTTAAACGAAGGAGGGCTATTAAGAATCTACACTGAAAATAATGGTACTGAATTTTTTGAAACTACCAAAGAAGGAAAGGAATTTCTTGAAGATTATAAAAAAATAAAAAAAGTCTTAGAGGATATGCGGCTATAAAAAATAAAATATCATCCTACGGGAATTTTAAATAAATTATACGACCATGAGTTCAATTTAGCTTTTTTATTCTTCTTATCGATTATCAAGAAATATTTTTTCATAAAATCTCGTATATGTTTAATTTCAGTTTTTTCTAATTCCGTATTCTTTAAGATTTCATCAAGTTCATCCAAATCAAACCAGTCTTCATTTTTTGTAGAAAAAAACTTCTCCAGTATAAAATCAATCATTCTTAATCGTCATAATAAAAATCCTTTTAATATAAATCTGTTGAGGATGAATCTTATAGACTTTTTTGATCATATTCTATGCAAATCATGCTAATAGTATAGAATTGCCGTAGTAATTCTATGCAGTTCTAAAAAAGTAATAGAATTGAGAGATATAGTCTCGATGCCATCGAATTTAGAGCTGAATCCAACCTACGGATCACGTTGCTTCTGTCCCAGTAATTACGACATTAAAGCTAAAGTTGGATATTCCCTGCGTATTCTCTGAAACTGCTAATGTTAAAGTTATCTGCAGCGCCTCCCCAGGTTGAATTTGTACTTCTGAGTAAATCCAGTAACTGGCTATAATCCAGCTAATAGACTTTAGGCTGGTCAATTTGCGCGTGCGACTGCTTTAAAGAATCTGTCTTAGAAGACATAGACCAATTAGTCCTCCTTCCTCTTCCTTCGCGTCTGCACAAGATTCACCGACTGATCGACGCTGAAGATGTACTAGTCGATTTCCAAGTGTCCTTCTCAAGAACCCTAATTACCCGAATCCTGAAAGTTATCCGCGCATTAGTACCAGAGTGCTCATCTATCAAGAAAGGCATATTTCCAATTTTCTAGGTAAGTTAAGTTGCGTTTGAAACTATCGTAACTCTCGTATTTTGCAGGATCCACGATAACTTTCCAGTCCCCCTCTCCAAAAATGGAATTATATGTATCATTTAGTGATTTCCATTCTATGGCTGACTTCGATGGATAACCCATCCATCTCTCCTCAGCACGAGGTAGCACCAGAAGCACCCATTTTGAATAGTCAACTGTTCCATAGGATGAAATATTATCAACTGTTCCCCGTACTCGCCCCTTACTCCAAGGAGTTTAGCTTCAACCTTAAACCCGCTCGTATTCCAGACTTAGCTTTGGGCAGGTCTGCCACAACCTTTTCCGGCACCTCGAAAATCACAATATGTACTCCACACTTAGCCTGATATGGAAATCGTGTTATGCGTGAATTACATAGACTAAAAATGTTTCTTCAATATTTTTTGTCTCTTCATAACTCATATATGAAATTAGCTTGTACATCTGAGAATATGAAGACGGATAATAAAAGGTTTGTTTCGGCATTAAGGATTCTAGCCATAATCTCCGCCGTAGTCATAGTCTTTGGCTCCTCAGAATATATATTCGGTTTACTCTCAACTGTACTCCCCATCAACTCTTCAGGAGTTGTAACATCAGCAGATCTAGAAGCCTACTGGGACAGCGACTGTACAAATGCTGTTTCCTCGATTAATTGGGGAACGATCTGCCCAGGCGAATCCAAGAATGTAACAATATACTTAAAGAATACTGGAAATGTACCCCTAACCCTTTCACTCTCAACTGACAGCTGGAATCCATCAGAAGCCGAGTCCTACATTACTCTCTCATGGAACTACGGAGGAGAGCAGCTTCAAGCCAGCGAAGTCTTACAAGTGACATTAACTCTCACGGTATCTTCGAACACGCAAGGAATCACAAACTTTAGCTTCAACATAATAATCACCGGAACCGAAGTGCAAAGCTAATGCGCGGTTCTAATAATAGCTCGGATCTTAGGACCTGAAGAGTATGGGCTTTACACGGTCTCAACGATTATACCTTCCCTTCTGATCCTCTTCGCAAACCCAGGGGTAAACCAAGGCTTAATCAAGTATACTGCAAGCTTAAGAGTTAAGGGCGAAG
>CAZEGS010000004.1:0-50569 GCA_964512445.1 uncultured Candidatus Bathyarchaeia archaeon | reverse complement strand
CATATACAGCGTAAATTAAAGAAGACCCGAAATGAGATTTTAGAGATGACTGCTAAGAGCGTCAGGTATGCGAAAGATGCAGGTTTAACGGTTGAGCTCGGACCTGAAGATGCAACTAGAGCTGACATGGAATTTCTTAAGGAGATGATAACGAAGGGCATATCTGAAGATGCGGATAGAGTCACACCATGTGACACTGTGGGAATTCTCACTCCTGAAAAAACATACAAGTTCTATTCTGAGCTAAGAGAGGCCTTTCCAGAAATCACGTTGGGTGCTCACTGTCACGATGATTTCGGAATGGCCGTAGCCAACTCCATAGCCGCGCTAAAGGCTGGTGCGGATGAGGTTCATGTCACCATGAATGGCCTTGGAGAGAGAGCAGGCAACGCGGCTCTAGAGGAAGTTGTAGTATCCTTAAAGCTTCTGTACGGAGTGGAAACATCAATAAAGACGGAGAGTCTATATGACACCTCTCTACTTGTCTCCCGTTTAACAGGTATTCCGGTACAACCTAACAAGGCGATTGTTGGAGAAAACGCGTTTGTACATGAATCTGGCATACATACCCACGCGATTCTATCAGAACCGTCAACTTATGAACCTATACCCCCAGAGATCGTTGGAAGAACAAGGAGACTCGCGGTGGGAAAGCATGCCGGGTCAAGCGGGATAAAGGCAGCTCTGGAAGAGATGGGTATTCATCCAAGCGAGGAGCATCTAAACGAAATATTCCGAAGAGTCAAAGCTTTAGGAGATAAGGGGAAACTCGTCACGGATGCAGACTTATACGCAATAGCTGAGTCAGTTATGGGTCTGCCCGATTCAAGAGCCATCAAGCTTGAAGAATTAACAGTAGTTACGGGAAACAAGGTTACTCCCACAGCCTCCGTCAGATTAAATTTAAACGGGAACATCTTAACTGAGGCTGCCACGGGAGTCGGACCAGTAGACGCCGCAATGCATGCGATAAGAAAAGCGGTCTCCGCGGTCGAACCGATACGTCTCGAGGAGTATCACGTAAACGCCATTACGGGGGGAACAGATGCCTTAGTCGAGGTTATAGTTAGGCTTCGTAAAGGCGATAGAGTCGTCACGTCTATGGGGGCTCACGGCGACATCGTAATGGCAAGCGTAGAAGCTATGCTAAGCGGAATGAACGTGCTTATGAGCAATCATAACGCAACGAAAAGACAACTTGGCAGACCATGATTTCAAAAAGCTTATAAGGATGTACCTAATAGGTAGTCTGGTGTTTCATTCCTCTGGAGGAAAAAGTAAGTGAGGGATAATCGGGTACGGAGGTATCGTTTCCTCCCCCGCTGAGAGACCATTCCTATCGTTCTCTGTAGAGACTACTTTTAAAGAGTCAATAGCCACCTGTGAGTGGTCCGTCAATTCTATGAAACAATTCGGTTTACTCAGAGAATTTTATGAGCAAACATACAGCAGAAAAGGAGGAATGGATAAGAGATGACCAGAATGTCTGGTGCTGAAGCTTTAGTAGAGGCATTAAAGAAACAGAAAGTCAACGTCATATTCGGGATACCTGGAGGCGCCACTATACCGATTTATGACGTTCTATATGATACAGGTGACATCCGCCATATATTGATGAGACATGAACAATGTGCTGCCCATGCTGCTGATGGATATGCCCGTGCAAGCGGAAAGATCGGAGTTTGCATGGCTACTTCAGGTCCTGGAGCAACAAATCTAGTAACTGGAATAGCAAATGCATATATGGATTCGTCGCCTATCGTGGCATTCACAGGTCAGGTTCCAAGAAGCCTTATAGGGAAGGATGCCTTTCAAGAGACGGATATTGTGGGAATAGCAACTCCGATAACTAAGTACGCCTTTCAAGTCCTCAAGGCTTCAGAGATTCCGCAAATCGTCAAGAAAGCCTTCTATATAGCCTCAAGCGGAAGGCCGGGACCTGTACTTGTGGATCTACCGAAGGATACCCAAGTAGAGGTTGATGAGATAGATTTTGATGACGATATTGAGATTCCGGGATATCGACCGAACTATGAACCACATCCAATTCAGGTAGAAAAAGCAGCAGATCTGCTTGCAAATGCCGAGAGACCCGTTATAATATCCGGTGGAGGAGTAATAGCCTCCGGAGCGTCCTCAGAGCTTGTAGCCATAGCTGAATTGCTCTTAGCGCCCGTCGCGACAACCCTCATGGGAAAGGGATCTATACCGGAGAACCATCCGCTTTCCCTCGGCCTTCTCGGAATGCACGGAACAATAGCTTCCAACCTGATAGCCTCAGATGCCGATGTACTGCTCGCCGTCGGAATGAGATTCTCAGACAGAACCACAGGGAACGTTGAAAAGTTCTGTCCGAACGCAAAGATAATTCATATCGATATTGACACGGCTGAGATTGGAAAGAATCTTGAGCCGAGCATACCGATAGTTGCTGATGCTAAGAGGGCTCTTAAGGCGTTGTATGAGCGATTATCCAAGATATTCAAGAAGAAAGATAGATCAGCATGGATGAATCGGATAGAAGATCTCAAAAGGCAGCATGAAGAGATGAGCGAGAAATCAGGCGTCTCGCCGCCACGTCTAATGAAGGAGCTCCGAAAGCTATTGCCGGCAGAAGCCATCATAACGACCGAGGTTGGACAGAATCAGATGTGGGCTGCCCTTTACCTAAAAGCCTACAAGCCTAGAACCTTCATAAGTTCAGGTGGACTTGGCACGATGGGTTTCGGATTTCCAGCATCGCTTGGAGCTAAAGTCGCCTGTCCAGACGTTCCCGTCGTGGACATCGCGGGAGATGGAAGTTTCCTGATGACGGAGCAGGATTTAGCGTCTTCAGTAACTGAAAAGATCCCTGTGATAGTCATAATCATGGATAATAGATTCCTAGGAATGGTTGCTCAGTGGCAAAGGCTCTTTTATGATAGGAGATATTCATCTATCAACTTGGGCAAGACGCCGGACTTTGTTAAATTAGCGGAGGCTTTCGGCGCTCAGGGAATCTATGCAGGCTCCCTTTCAGAATTTAAGAAAGCTGTTCAAACCGCCCTAAAGAGCGACGTTACAACAGTCATCGACGTTCCAATCTCTTCTGAGGAGAATGTCTTTCCAATGGTTCCTCCAGGAGAGGAAATTACAAAAATAATTAAGGGATGAATAGGGAATGGCTAAGAAGAAAGAGAGCTACATAATCTCCACACTGGTTGAGCATAAGCCAGGAGTACTATATCAAGTCTCAAACATGTTCAGACGAAGAGGATTCAACATTGAAACAATAACCGTTGGAGAGTCTGAACAGCGAGGCTTGGCCAGAATGACGATAACGATAAATGGAGATGAAAAGACTGTTGAGCAGGTAGTTAAGCAGCTCAATAAACTTATTGATGTTGTTAAAGTCAGCATTCTGGATCCAGAGACGACTGTGACCCGAGAATTAGCACTCATCAGAATCAATACGCCCAATGCAGCCGTAAGATCCGACGTCATAAACTATACCGAGATCTTCAAGGGGCGAGTTGTGGATGTCGCGCATGATTCATTGCTTGTAGAGATGACTGGGGACTCAGATAAGATAACGGCGTTCATCGAGTTAATGAAGACTTTCGGCGTGAAGGAGATTGCGAGAACAGGTATAACTGCTCTCCCCAGAGGAATGAGATCTACAAAATTAGAATAGGATTGGAGGATATCTAAATGGTAAAGATCTATTTTGATAAGGACTCATCTCTTGAACCTCTTAAGGGAAAGACTATAGGGGTTATTGGTTACGGCAGCCAAGGACATGCGCAAGCCCAAAACATGAGGGATTCAGGACTAAACGTGATAATAGGGGTTAGACCCGAGGGATCTTCTTGGAACAGAGCTAAGAAAGATGGATTTGAGGTCTATCCCATCTCAGAGACTGCTGAAAAGGCTGATGTTATCTTCATGCTGATTCCAGACATGGTTCAACCAGCAGTTTATAAGAAAGAGATAGAACCCCACTTAACGGAAGGTAAGACTCTAGACTTTGCACACGGCTTTAATATTCACTTCAAACAGATAGTTCCGCCGGAAAACGTCGATGTCGTAATGGTTGCCCCCAAAAGTCCAGGCTTGAGACTCAGAGAGACCTATAAGCAAGGATTTGGAGTGCCCGCCTTAATAGCAGTCTATCAAGACTGGTCTGGAAAGGCAAAAGAGACAGCTTTAGCGATCGCTAAAGCGTTAGGCTGCACCAAGGCAGGCGTCATAGAGACGACATTTAAGGATGAGACTGAAAGCGATTTGATAGGTGAACAGACAGTTCTTGTAGGCGGACTTATCGAACTTATAAAAAACGGGTTTGAAGTTCTCGTAGAGAATGGATACCCCCCGGAACTCGCATACTTCGAAGCTTGCAACGAAGCTAAGCTCATCATGGATCTGATATATGAAAGAGGAATCATCGGAATGCTTAAGGCAGTCTCAGATACTGCAAAGTATGGCGGATTAACGGTCGGTCCGAAGATAATCGATGAGCATGTCAAAGAAAACATGAGAAGAGCCGCCAAGTACGTTCAAAGCGGCGGATTCGCTGAAGAATGGCTGGAAGAGCATAGAACCGGAGAGAAGAAGCTAAAGGACCTTATGAAAAAGATTGAGGAGCATCCACTCGAGAAGGTAGGCAAATTCATTCGGAAAACCTCGGGAATCGAAAGTTAGATTCAGAAAATCGGGTTAAGCAGGAGCCGCCCAATAATATGAACATTGCGGAGAAGATTCTTGCTAGAGCATCAGGCCGGGAAGAGGTAAAGCCTGGAGAGATAGTGCAGTCAAAAGTAGACATGGCGATGGTTAATGAGATCACAGGCCCCCTTGCCATAAAAGCCTTCAAGGAGATAGGTGTTCCGAAAGTCTGGGATAATAACAGAATAGTTTTGATTCAGGATCATCAAGTTCCAGCCGACACTGTAAAAGCGGCTGAGCTTCACCGAATAATGAGAAGGTTCGCACAGGAACAATCCATAAAGTTTCTCTATGACGTTGGATTCGGAGGAGTCTGCCATCAGATTATGGTTGAGAAGGGACATGCTCTTCCAGGAGAGCTAATAGTTGGGGCAGACTCGCATACGTGCACCTATGGTGCTTTAGGCGCATTCGCAACAGGTATAGGATCAACAGAGATGGCTGCTGTATTCGCCACAGGCGAGATCTGGCTGAAGGTGCCCTCAACGATCCGAATCAATCTCGAAGGGTCACTCAGAAAGTACGTGACGCCTAAGGATCTAATACTATACATAATAGGCAAGATCGGCGCATCTGGAGCCACATATAAAGCCATCGAATTCACAGGATCCGCAATTAGCCAGATAAGCATAGGTGGACGAATGACTCTATGTAATATGACTGTTGAGATGGGCGGCAAGACGGGCCTGATCAACCCGGATGAAGAGACTCTCACATATGTTAGGAGCCGGGCAAAAAGGGCTTTTAAGCCCCTAAGAAGTGATCCAGATGCCAAGTATGAGAGAACTCTAGAAATCAATGTCGATCAGGTTGAGCCTATGGTTGCCTGCCCCCACACCGTTGATAATGTTAAGCCTGTTAAGGCAGTTGAAGGAATAAAGATCGATCAAGCCTTTCTCGGCTCATGTACAAATGGAAGACTTGAAGACTTGAAGGCTGCTGCTGAAATCTTGAAGGGCAAAAAGATCAATAAAGATGTAAGACTGATAGTCACTCCAGCTTCACAGGAGATTTATCTAAAAGCATTAAAGAGCGGGCTGCTCGAAATCTTCGTGGAGGCCGGCGCATTAGTCACAAATCCGACATGTGGAGCATGCTTTGGTGGACATATGGGCCTTCTCGCTCCAGGAGAAGTCTGCATAAGCTCGTCTAATAGGAACTTCGTTGGAAGAATGGGTAGTCCTGAAGCTGAGATTTACCTCGCGTCTCCAGTTACGGTTGCGGCTTCTGCTCTCGCCGGAAAGATAGTTGATCCCGCAGGATACTTGGAGGAATAACAAAATGAAGGTGTCTGGAAAAGCCGTGATATTCGGAGATGATGTGAACACCGACGTTATCATTCCAAGTAAATATCTAACTTCTCTTGATCCAAATGAGCTGGCTAAGCATGCGATGGAAGGTATAGATCCCGATTTCGCAGAGAAAGCGAAGAAGGGGGTCATTCTTGTAGCTGGAAAAAATTTTGGATGCGGATCAAGCCGAGAGCAGGCTCCCATCGCTCTAAAATATGCCGGTGTGAAGTGCGTCTTAGCCGAATTTTTCGCCCGGATATTTTATAGAAACGCCATAAATATCGGTCTGCCAGTTCTTGAAAGCCCCGGCATCTCCAAAGAAGTGGATGAAGGAGACATATTAACAGTTGATCTTGAAAATGGAAAAATCGTGAATGAGACGAAGAATAAGATTTTAGAGGCCGTTCGGCTGCCTGACTTCATTTTAGAAATCCTCAAAGATGAGGGATTAATTAACCATCTAAAAAAGAAGATCGGAGGAAAAAAGGATTGAAATACAAAGTTGCGTTGATTCCGGGAGACGGGATCGGTCCTGAGCTGACCGAGACAACCATGATCGTTATGGATGCAATTCAAAAGAAACTCAGCCTCAGCCTCGAATTTGTAAAATTAGAGGCTGGAGATGCTTGTCTAGAGAAGAGGGGGGTAGCCCTTCCAGAAGAGACTGTGAATGCTATTAGGAACTCCCATGTCTGCCTAAAAGGTCCCGTTGGGGAAACAGCTGCCGACGTCATCGTTAGGCTTAGGATGATGTTCGATCTCTACGCAAATATTCGACCCATAAAATCATACCCTGGAGTTCCATGCTTAAGGAACGATATAGACCTAGTCTTTGTACGAGAGAACACTGAAGGCCTCTACAAGGGCTTTGAATTCGCCTTTGACGACACGGCAATAGGGATGAGAGTCATTACTAGACGTGGATGTGAACGGATAGCACGTAAGGCTTTCGAACTTGCAATAAGAAGAAACAAGAAGAGGAAGGTCACCGCAGTTCATAAATCGAACGTGATGAAGAAGACATGCGGTCTATTCGCGCAGGTCTGCAGGGAAATCGCTAAGGAATATCCGAATGTGATCTTTAATGAGCAGTACGTCGATGCTGCCGCAATGAGACTGATCAAGGAACCTCAAAATTATGATGTTATTGTAACCACAAACATGTTTGGCGATATTCTCTCAGACGAGGCAGCTCAGCTAGTAGGCGGATTAGGCATGGCTCCCGGAGGTAATATAGGCGACGATTTTGCAATTTTCGAGCCTGTACACGGCTCCGCCCCCACGAGAGTCGGCAAGCATACCGCCAATCCATGTTCAATGATTCTTGCATCTAAGATGATGCTTGAATGGCTGGGTGAAAGATATAATGATGCTTCCTGCTTAAAGGCCGCTGAGGCTATAGAATCGGGTGTAGCCCATGCTCTCCGTGAAGGATTGACGATTCCAGATTTTGGAGGTAAATTAAAGACTCTAGAGATGGGTGAGGCAATCGCCCAGAAGATTATGGAACTAAAAATGTAGGAGGCATAGCAACGTATGGATCGTATCCGAATATTTGATACTACCTTAAGAGATGGTGAACAGACGCCGGGCGTCTCCTTCACGCCTGAACAAAAGTTAGAGATTGCTCAGCAGCTCGATAGGCTTGGTGTTGACACGATAGAAGCAGGCTTTCCATCCGCATCGAAAGGTGAGCAGCAAGCTTTTAAGGAGATCGTTAATGCGGGATTGAAGGCTGAGATTTGCGCGTTAACCCGTACATTGAAAAGCGATATAGATGTAGCCCTGAAATGTGACGCTCCTTGCATCCACACTTTCATTTCAACATCAGAGGTTCAGATGAAACATGCCCTAGGAATGACCCCTGATCAAGTATTAGATGCAGCAGTTAAATCGATAGAGTACATAAAGGATCACGGAGTTATATGCGAATTTTCACCGATGGATGCAACGCGAACGGAGATGAATTTTCTGAAGAGAATCTGCAAAGCAGCTGAAGACGCCGGAGCAGACCGAATAAATATCCCTGACACTGTAGGAATAATGAGCCCTCAGGGAATGGAACGTCTCATTAGAGAGCTTAAAGCCGTCATAAAGACTCCATTAAGCGTTCACTGCCACAACGATTTTGGACTTGCCGTAGCCAACTCTCTCGCTGGAGTTGTCGGAGGCGCAAGTCAGGTTCATGTAGCTGTGAATGGTCTTGGAGAGAGAGCAGGCAATGCGGCTCTAGAGGAAGTTGTGATGGGGCTTCACTTAATATATAAAAAAGCGACCGGGATCAACACGCGTTTACTATATGCTACCTCTAAGCTTGTCTCGAGACTAACAGGCATAGTTATACAGCCGAATAAGGCAATAGTTGGAGAGAACGCGTTTTCGCACGAGTCCGGCATACATACTAGGGGAGTCACGGTTGAGCCTCTTACTTTTGAGCCTTTCAGCCCCGAAGTTGTGGGTAGAAAGAGAAGACTTCAGGCAGGAAAGCTCTCAGGTAAGCATGGAATAAAGGCTGAGCTTGAAGAGGCTGGTTTATACCCAACTGAGAATCAACTTAAGGAGATAGTTCAAAGAGTTAAGGAGCTAGGTGATAAAGGAAAAACCGTGACAGACGCTGACTTGCTCGCCATCGCGAGGACCGTCATGGGTGAAGTGACTGAAGAGAAGATAGTTGAGCTTACCGACTTTGCAGTGACAACTGGCATAAGAGTAATTCCAACAGCCTCAGTTAAACTTGTGATTGAAGGAAAAGAATATGTTGCGGCTGAGACCGGGGTAGGCCCCGTTGACGCAGCTATAAAGGCGATTCAGAAGATTACGGATCGCTTAGCAAATGTTAGATTGACTGAGTATCGTCTAGAAGCGTTGACTGGAGGATCAGACGCTGTCGCCGAGGTAATCATAAAAGTCGAGGATAACGAGGGAAACGTTGTCTCGGCAAGAGGAGCCCGAGAAGATATAGTCATGGCAAGCGTTGAAGCTATGATAAATGGAATTAACAAGATGCTTCTAAGAAAAAGAAAAGGATAGCCAAAAGATCTTTCCTCGTTTTTTACAGCAAGGTATATTCTGTGACGTCTCCAATTAAAGGCTGAGGCTTCCCTGGAAAACTCAGATCAACATGCTCTCTTTTGACTTCAGAGACGTCCCATCCCTCTAGAAAGTCGTAGAGAATCCTTCCTTGGCTATGTCTCGGAGGGTCAACATTTAACAGATAGGATACTGTTGGGGCAACATCAACTGTGAATACTGGACCAAGCAGCTCAAGAGGTCTAACATAGCCTCTCTTTATTTTCGGTCCAGCTATCATAAAGACGGCATAGTTAGAACCATAGATCGACTCCGCTGTAGGTATCTGGGGTCCATGATTCGCACCAGTATCAACTGAGATCTTCTCCTCATACCTATTATGGCTCCACGTATATCCCGGCGAGTAAGCATAGACTATATCGCCTATCGATTCTCCCCATAAGCCAATCATAGGCGCATCCTCCCTTTTAAAAGCGAAGGAGATTACGGGGCGGCCTTCTTCATCCCTAAGACTTCTGAGAAGATCTATTGTCTGATCTCTCACTTCTTCGTATTCATAGTCCTCAACCACTCCACCCTTATATCGGCTCTTAAGATTGACGTAGATGTTCGTTGTAGAGATGTGAATCTTGCTTTTTTCCCAGTCCACAACAAGTTCGCCGTTTTCATCTTTCCTAGCCGTGATTAAGCCTGCCTCTAGAAGTGCCTTCAAGAGTGGGAATCTTCTTCTGTTCGGTACATGGCCGTGATCGGATACAACGATTATGTAGCTATGATCATCTAGAAGCCTAATGAATTCTCCTACAAGCATGTCTGCGAGGCGATACCCCAGCTTTATTATTTCCCAGCCTTCTTTTTCCTTTTCTCCTTCATTATAGCCTCCAGAAGCCGGATCGATACTTGAGAGGAATGCATGTTGAATAGTATCTAGCAGATGCCAATGCATCATGTAAAGTGACGCGTCCTTCATTAAATACTTAGCAGCATTCCCTATCCATTTTATCTGGTAAGTGAATTCTTCGATTATTGTCTGCTTATCTAGAACGCGAATGAATCTTCCTACTGCTTCGTTTATGTAGGGTCCGAATCTTGCAGTCAGCTCTTTTCCAATCTTAGGGGGATATACAAATTCTGAGATGGGATATACCTGGGAACGATAAATCTTAAGCTTGGCGCCGTCAGGAGATAACTCAGCAAGCTTGAACCTAACCGTTCCAGTCTGCCTTTTTCCTTCTACTTCGAACTCTTCATAAAAAGAGCTCCAATCTCCAACTTTCAATCTGCACAGAATTTTTGTCGGATCCTTCTCTTCATAAATCAGTAGCGTGTCATAGCCTCTTCCCGCCTCATCAATCAGTATTCCTATCAGTGTAACGTCTTTGCCTGGTCGAACTGGTCTTAGTATCAGCCTAAAGATTAAAGGCTGAGATCTACTCTCCGGCAGCCTCGTCCAGCCTTCAATTTTATTCGTCGTCTTAATTGGAATAAGCAGTGCTTCCTTAAGCATATGCTCGATGGGAGCACCAGAATTCATCAGGTCTCTTAATGAGTCTTCACTTACGTAGCAAGCGGCGCTACATATCTCGAAATACCATCTTCCAGGCCTCCAGAACCAGTCGACATACACGGTCTTATCCGTCGTCGGGGGATATCCAACGAAATTTAAGAGTACACTCCTTAGCCCTCTTCTCGCTAGTGCCTCCCATAAATATTCTGCTCTACAAAGATTTGAGGACATAGATTCGTCGCCGAAGTACTCCGTAATCGGTACTTTAGGGAGACGTCTTCCCCATGTTGCGATCCCATGTGTTCCAGGCCATGCTCCTGTCGCTATTGATGTCCAGTTCTCGGGTGTTTGGGCAGGCAAAGCTGGAAGAGCCTTAGAGAAACCACCAATCTCCATCAGCTTCTTAAAGTTTGGAAGCTCGCCGTCTTTGACGAGTTTAAGCAGAAGTTTAGGGTTTAAAGCATCGATTCCCACAACAAAAACTCTCTTCATCAGTATTCTCCATCCGTTTCAAATCTTTCCTTTTTGGAAGGATATGGTCTCTCTGTGAAAAAATATTTTATCCAATAAACGTTAAGTTCATCCATTTTGAATTTAATACAGATGAGAAATATTGGAGAGATCTGAAAAGTTGAAGATCAAAGATGTTGAGGTTATTCTGCTTTCCTGTCCAATTCCTAAAGAGAAAAGGTGGAAGCTTGGAGGAATAGCCGGACAGCCTGGATGGCAAGGCGTCAAAGCCGATATGGTGATCATAAAAGTTCATACGGATGAGGGAATAACAGGTATTGGAGAGCCAAGTCCCTATGGCGGAGCAACGCGTCTAAGAGATGCAATTATGAGATTGAAGCCCTATCTGATCGGTAAAGATCCATTTGATGTTGATCTGTTCACTCTTCCACATAGACATGATAGGGTTGACGCCCTCGCCATGGCTGGAATAAACATTGCCTGTTGGGACATAATGGGCAAGGCTACTGGAAGACCAATATGCCAGCTTTTAGGAGGTCGTCATGCAGATCGGATTAGAGTATATGCAAGCGGCGGAATAAACTGGGAATTCGTTAAAAAGCCTGAGATTTTAGTGAAAGAGGCAATGGAGTATCTTGAACAGGGATTTACCGCATTTAAGTTCAGAATCGGCCCCGACAGAAGGTTTATCAATGCGATTAAAGCTGTAAGAGAGGCCGTCGGATACGAGATGGACTTAATGATTGAAGGAAATATGCGTTTCAGCAGTCCAGCTCAAGCTATAAGGATGGCTAAGAAATTTGAGAGGTATGAACCTTTCTGGTTTGAGGAACCCATCTCCGGCGATAATATGAAAGGATACATAGAAATTAGAAGAGCTCTACCGGATATACCCATAACTGGCGGTGAAAGCCGTCTGAACTGCATGGAATTTAAGCCATGGATAGAGAACCGAGCATACGATATTGTACAGCCAGACTGCAACGTGACAGGAATATCTGAAGCGAAAAGAATAGCATTTCTCGCCAGTCTAGAAGGACTCTTCTGCTGCCCTCACAACTGGCATAACGTGATCACGACGGCGGCTAATCTCCACCTCGTTGCTTCTATACCCAATCATCTCGTATTAGAGATGCAGCAAACGTGGCATTGGAGCTGCCCGGCATTTAGAACTGAAATAGTTAAGGAGCCTCTTGAGCCCAAGAATGGCTATCTCGAGGTGCCGAATAAGCCGGGATTAGGCATAGAACTCGACGAGAAGGCCCTAGAAAAATATCCATTCAGAGAAGGTCCGGTTCAGATCCCTTGGGAAGCAAGTCTGTAATCACATAAAATGTTGAGGGATTACTGAGTCAAGAAGCGTCCGGTCTATACCAAAAGGTTTGTTTCCTCAGAGAATATACTTTATCTTTCAGAGAGCATCCTCAATGCTGTCTTGGGGCTTGTAGCCGAGTTTTTCCTCAGCCGAGCTCAAATCAAAAATCCTCCGTTTATTATTTGAGGTTCCATAAAATATGCCGAATTTTAGGTCTGCCTCTAGGCTCCTATGTATCAGTTGTGCAATGTCACGTCGGCTGATCCACATCGCGAGGTACTTTTCAGGGGGATAAAGCGCCTTTCGACTATTTGAAAAGGCACTTTTGAAGAGGCGATCGGGATCATGGCAAGCTCCTATTCGTAGACAGATCACGGATATTCCAAATTTATCTGAATAATAGCGTCCAAGAGCTTCGCCGAAAATCTTGCTTACGCCATAGAGGCTATCCGGCCTAATCGGCGCATCCGGCCCGACGATGTCCGACTCTCTTACGGCGTAACCGCAGGCATGATTTGAGCTTGCAAAAACAATCTTCTTGACTCCAGAAAGACGTGCGGACTCAAACACGTTGTATGTGCCTATGATATTTAATCTAAGTATGGAATCCCAAGGTGCCGAGACTCTCGGGTCAGCTGCTAAATGAACGACGGCCTCCATTCCCTTCATCGCTTTCAGCATTGATTGAAGATCGGTAATGTCAGCTGAGATTACCTCCTCAGTATCCGACGCAGATACAGGAGTCTTATGCTCTACAAGCCTAAGAGAATAATAATCCCTATAGAACTCTCTGAACGCCCGCCCAATACGGCCGCTGGCGCCCGTTACAAGAACCTTCATGCCGCGTGGCATGTGCGATCACCTCCAACAACAAATGTTGATTTTTAAGATTTAAGAAGAATTCTTCGAGATAGTAAAGATTTCCCTGTTATAGGGGCCTTTTTGCAGCAGCTTCGCCGTAACTTTTTTTAGAGATATTTAGGAATTAGTTAAGGTTTAAAAGATGAGTAAGACTATCTCTGAAAAAATTTTGAGCCGCGCGTCTGGAAGAGACGTCTATGCAGGGGATATAATCGTTGCATCCATCGATGCTGCGATGATGCATGACGGCATGGCGCAGCTAGTCATAAACGCTTTCAAAGAGATGGGAGGAAAAAATCTTTGGGACGCAGAGCGAGTGGCCGTCGTTATCGATCACGTTGCGCCAAGCGCATACGAATCCTTCTCGAAAGTTCATAAAATGATGAGAGAATTCGCCTTCAAACATAACGCAAGATTTTACGAGGTTGGCTCTGGAGTTTGCCATCAGCTGATGATTGAGTCTGGACTCGTCTTTCCAGGAGGTCTAGTGGTTGGCTCAGACTCGCATACGTGCACCTATGGTGCTTTAGGTGTATTCGCAACAGGTATAGGATCAACAGAGATGGCTGCTGTCTTCCTTTCCGGGAAACTTTGGTTTAAAGTTCCGGAGACTATTAAAGTGACGGTTGAAGGCGAATTGCAGCCTATGGTCTTTCCAAAAGATATAATCTTAAAGATTGTGGGAACCGTTAAGGCGGATGGAGCAACGTACAAAGCCGTAGAGTTTGGAGGCTCAGTGATCAAGTCAATGAATGTTGAGGGAAGATTAACAATCACGAACATGGCTGTTGAGATGGGTGCGAAGACTGGGATAATTGAACCTGACAGTAAGACCTATGCTTTTCTAAAGGCTTTGGGGCATGAAGAGAAGAGAGGATTCGTAAGTGACGAGGACGCTGATTTTTGCGAATCTTTAAGATTTGACGTTTCAGATCTTGAGCCTCAAATCGCCTGTCCCCATGCCGTTGATAACGTGAAGTCTGTGAAGGAAGTTGAGGGAAAAGAGATTAATCAAGTGTTTATAGGTTCATGTACTAATGGGCGTCTCTACGATCTACGTGTTGCAGCCGAAATCTTGAGGGATAGACATGTAAAGAAGGGGGTACGCGTAATCGTTATCCCGGCGTCTCGAAGGGTATTTCTGGAAGCCTTGAAAGAAGGATTGATTAAGGTCTTCTTAGACTCCGGATGCGTCATCTGTAATCCTGGATGCGGCCCATGTGCAGGCGGTCACCAAGGAATTCTTGCACCGGGGGAGATCTGCGTCTCAACATCGAACAGAAACTTTAAGGCGAGAATGGGAAGTAGCGAGGCGGAGATCTATCTAGTCTCACCTGCAACCGCGGCTGCGTCAGCAATCAGCGGAGAGATCACTGATCCGAGGAGATTTTTGAAGGAGGGATAAGGGTAATGCTCGGTCGGGGTAGAGCTTGGAAATTTGGAGATGACATTAATACGGATTACATAATAGCTGGGAAGTACAAGCTAAGCATAACGGATATCGACGAGCTCTCGAAGCATGCTATGGAGGCGATCATGCCGGAGTTTTCTGCAAAGGTCAAGAAAGGAGACTTCATCGTTGCTGGAAGAAACTTTGGATGCGGATCAAGCCGTGAACAGGCGCCACTTGTCCTGAAGCATTTAGGAATAGCAGCGATTATAGCTCAATCATTCGCTAGGATATTTTATCGAAACGCTATCAACATTGGTCTTCCAGTTGCGGAATGCAGAGACGCTGCAGATATTCGGCAGGGGGACATGCTTGAAGTAGATCTACAAAAGGGCTACGTGAAGAACCTTACACAAGGAAAAATCTACAAGGTAAAACCTCTACCTTCGGAGCTATGGGCGATTCTCTCTGAAGGCGGCTTAGTCAATTATGTCAAGAAATACGGGAAACTTCCTTGGCAATAGACTCTTATCTTAAAAATTGCACATAAGCTTCCAATGACATTTCCTTTTTTTCTCCAAGCCCCTATTTAGAAAGGTTTTCAACTAAGATATTCACATATGATCGTTGACGGGAACCTAAGTTAAGGATCTCAGCGATATGAGGATCTAAGATTGTGTCTAAAGCGGTTTAGGCGCTTTTAGCATCTCCATCATAAAACATAAATATTAATGATGAGACATGCGCGGCTGGTTTACTCTTATCAATCTATCTTATCTACATGTTGAAACATGAACTAGAAGAATTATTGTGGCACATATTTTTTGAGTAGCGTCTCTATTGCGGAATGAAATATCCATACTGCCGCAGCCGTCACAGAGATTATCTCTGGCACCGCTATTCCCGCATTGTACAGTCTTATCCAATAAGATAGCCAAGCGCCAATTTCTATCATGAATGATAAACATGCGATTAATGATCTTTTCTCTATAGCATATGTGAGGGTGGAGGTTAGAAGAAGAATGAAAAAGGCTTCAGAGACAAAGGTATGAACGTCTCCGTAAATCTCATCAAAGACGGCGACTAGCTGAAGAGAAAAGGCTGACGCTGTGAGGGTTAAGCCTGCATACTTGGAGCATCTTCTAAGCGATGTTACCGCGTATATTGCTATAAGTAAGCCGGAGATAGATAAGCCGAAATTGAAGTATAATGCTGTTTCAGGTCTTAGTGCATGGCCAAGGTCGCTGAGGGCATGTTTTGTCCACCTGAACCATGGAGCTGAGGCTATTGATAATCCAATAAAAAGGTATGCTAGAAAAAAGCCGATTATGCACAGCGAAGCATAGAGACGCTCATCTCCTAAGCATCTTTTCGGATTATGGTCTTCCAATTCAAGTCGTACCCAAAATACGGTTAACTACGGTTTCGGGATTGAAGGGTTCAAGATCATCATATCCTTGACCTGTCCCTACATACAACACTGGCTTTTTTGTAACGTAAGTAATGGATATCGCTGCTCCTCCCTTTGCATCAGCATCCATCTTTGTGAGTATCGAACAGTCTATCCGAACGGATTTGCTGAATTCTTCGGCCTGAAACACCGCGTCGTTGCCTGTGAGGCTATCTCCCACGAATATCACTAAGTCTGGATTAGCCACGCGGATAATCTTCTCCATCTCTAACAGCAGATTCTTGTTCGTCTGCATACGTCCAGCCGTATCAATCAAAACGACATTTATTCCCCGGGCCTTCGCGTATTGAATTGCGTCATAGGTTACGGCGGCTGCGTCGGCGCCATATTGATGCTTAATCATTGGCACACCGAGACGCTTAGCATGCACGGCTAACTGCTCAATGGATCCCGCCCGAAATGTATCACTGCAAGCCAATACCACAGAATAGTTTTTATTCAATAAGGCGTGAGCGATCTTAGCGATAGTCGTGGTTTTTCCTGTACCATTTATCCCTACAAAGACGATGACGCAGGGCTCTTTAGACTGACGTTTCTTCTCCACAATCTCCATCAAGTCTATCTTTTCAGGTGGTTTAAGTATTTCAAGCAGCACCTCTTTTAAGGCGTCCTTGATAAGGCTTTTTCGATCGGCAAGACGGCTTACTCTTAACCCGCTTAAACGCTTCTCAATCTCATCACAGATATAATCAGCAACGGTTACGGCTACGTCATTCTCGATTAAAGAGAATTTAAAATCCTGCAGAAGCGGATTGAGATTCTCTGGTTTCAGCTCTACCTCAGCAATTTTACTTGCAAGCTTCGAAAAGCTATCACGTAGTCTCTCGAACATCCTGTGTTCTCTCTTCTCTTCTATACTCAGCCGTCAACTCCTGTAGTCTATCTCTATTCTCTTGAATTCGCATCATAACTTGAGAAAGCTGTTGCTCAAGAGACCTCTTTGTTCTCTCAAGTTCGGATAGACGTTCATCGACTCCCCGCTTCGCTTCCTCCAACGATTTCTCGATTGAGACTCCAGCGCCTACTCCATACACAACCTTATCCACATCGGCAAGCTTAGCCTTAATGTAGGATCCTCCGCCGATAGGCACAAAAACGGGCGCTTCCGGATTCTCTTTCTCAACGCCCTCGAGAGTTCTCTTTGCAATGTTTAGCTCAGTAAATACTGCGTTAAGCAGATTTATCCTCGACTGTAAGGCTTCAGCCGTTCCTTCTAGGATTCTTAGTTCTACCACTAGCCTTCTGATCTCATCCTCATTTGACATAGGTCTCACTCATCCATTTATTAGGTTCTCTCCTCAATTTCCTCTTTAGGGACCTCTTCAACTCTTTCTATTTTAATCTGAAATCTTTTCACCCGATGCTTGCTTCCAAAGATCTTATATAACTCCTCGATGGCGTCTTCCGGCTTAACTGCCTTCATCTCTTTTCGAAATCTGCTTTTGAGGTTCGGCTTATTTATTCTACCTATTATCCTATACGTCTTTACTTCACTCATCTTCTCCAGACACACCTAAGGCTTGTTCTATCATAAAAAGTTCAGGTCCAGTTGTTAAAGAACCTGCCACAGCGGCTTTGCTGTTTCCTATAAGGCCGGTTGCTATGTAAGGTACGCCGCAGTTAACTGTTCCGACGCCCACATGCACTTTCAGCACGTCCCTCAGAAGTTTCTCCTCCTCCGGCTTTATGAGAGGATGAGTCATCACTCCCTTATTCGTTGCGGTTGTTAAGGATCCAACATAGGGTAAACCAGCTATCTCGCCTGGAACCGCCTCTACACCTAAGGTATCAGAAATAATCTTTAAATCTCTTTTACTTAGTCTTGGATCTACTATTGCTCCATAATCGTTTGCTAAGACGAGATTTCCATAAGCTGTCCGCTTTGTATTCATCACCGTTATATTTACGTCCCGTAGAGCTTTCAAGGCTTCGATCTCCTCCTTCCAGACGAAACGTGGAAGGATTATGCCGTGAGAGTTAGCGCAGACGAGAGACCCGACTAGAATTGACCCCCCAATATTCGTCTTTACAATATTAGTTCCAAACCATTTCTGCATCTTTCTTATCTTGGTAGGTGGAATCTGAGCGGGAACAATAATATACTCTTCAGTTACGCGGATATATACACCTATGCTTGCGCTGCCAAACGTGTCAAGCAAGTATATGGACAAAGATTAATCCCCTTCCGCGAGGCGAATAGTAACTATCCCCTCAGCGGTTTTAACTGCGCGAACCCTGATCTTGCGAGGAGGCTTCTGAATTCCTCTTTTCCAGAGATGCTCATTTACCTCATTTGAGATCCTCAACGAGTCCTCATCGATCTTCATATGCCGCAGAATGAAGCTTCGAAGTATCCGTACTGCACGTGGGGTCCGCTTATTACGCGGCCCAATCCACGCTCTGCTAAGAGGAACAGTATAGATCCTCTCTTCCTCTATCTCCTCCTCTTCTCTTCTTTTTTCAGCTTCAACTGCCTCTTCGGATTCTTTAGGCTTCTCTATTTCTTCTTTCTTTTCTTCCTCTGCTTCACTCTCTCCGCTCATAGGCTATTACCTCAAGGCTTCAACTTGTTTCGACGCCAGTGTCTTCTTCTAAGATTTACTCGAACTCTACCCATAGTTTTTGCAATAACCCATGCGGGGACGGGTTCGCATTGTTTTCTCGCCCCCGCCAACCTCCTCTTCTTTGCTGCAGGCTTATATCGCGCCATGATCTACAACCTTCTTATCCGAATCTCTTTTCGTGTTCTTTGTAATCTACTTAAGATCTCCTTAAGTTGATCATCAGTGATTGGGAGACTGATTCTTCCCTGCTGAGCTATCTGAATTAGCTGAAGCTCAAGCTGCGAGGCAAATTCGGGCCTAACAATCTTTAAATTAGTTAGCCTCTGCCTCGCTTTGGGAGTGAGTATTCTACGCATCAAAGCTTGCTTTTGAAGCTCGATTCTTTTTTGAGCCTCAGCTCTCTGCTGTTCCTGAAGCATCTGCTGCTGTAATTCCATAAGCCTCTTCCTACGCAAAGCTTCAAGTTCTTCGTCTTCACTCATTTAAGCACACCATTCTAATACATCTTTAATTCGGGAATCTCTTTCTCGAGTTCCCGTTTTATCTCCGTAGAGAGGAGATCTAATAACCTTCTTCCTTCAGAAGATATTACACGGCCCTTACCATTCACGGTTTTAACCAGATTAGCTTCTTCAAGTTGTTTAAGAGCGTTCCTAATTATAGCTTCGCTGCCCTTTCTTGTATGTTCAGGCCTTACACCCCTATCTTTTCTTCCTCCATACTCAGAGCGGAGACGCTGTACACCAATCGGTCCTTTTATGTAGATCTTTCTAAGCAGAGAGGCGCAGCGGATATACCACCAATCAGGATCGTCTGGAGGCCTCTCCTTATGAACACCCGTCTTTACGAAAGGCGCCCATTCGGGAGGCCTAATAGCATCTACATTATCTTTAAGATATTTGGCCAGTCTATCAATCAAGAGTGAAGCTGGGACATCATATGGCGTCGGCATTCTCTTACTTCCCGATCCCTAAAGTTTACCTTGAGTATTCTAAGGGCGTCTTATAAATATCTTTTTTTAGATTTTGCCTTGCGAAGCATAAAAGTGTGGCCTCGAATCTGAACGATAACAGAGTTTGTTGCTTTAGCAACGTCCTCAGCTATCTCTTTCGTAGTGCGACCTTCAAAACCAGTCTTCAATATTCTAACCTTAACTTCTCCCTTCTTTTTTAGGTTTTTAGAAACCTCCTCTATGAAGGAATCCGTTACTCCCTTTTTACCTATCCTTACAGTTGATATCTCAGCTGAGGGTCTTACACGTCTCTTTCTCATGTTCCTAAGCATTACTCTCTTTCCTTCCCTTATAGGGTATCCTCATATGATTACCGCAATGCAAACATGTAATGGTTATGTGAGGTTCTCTTCGAGGTTGAATGCGTACTCGACAGCTAACGCCGGGCAAGATAAATCTTTTGCAGCGTCTACAGACTAAAAGCCTAAATTCCTTGGGTAGGTGAATCCGCACTTTCATAGCGATCTTTCTAGCAATATTTACGTATCTATCAGCAAGATCCGGCCTTTCATACGCCACTTGCCTTGCAAGAGTAAACAATATGCGGATACGTTTAAAAGCTATCTGTCTGGCCCTCTTACTCATCCATGCGTACCTTCAAATCATCTAAGCCGCGTACATTAAAACTCTTCTTTCTCTTAAAAGCGTATTTAAATTGACGCTTCAATCTGGATAGAAAGATCTGATAGAGCCTTAATTAATATTAATAAAGAATTTAGTTCCATTCACTTCACGGAAAATATGCAGCTAATTGTGTAGCATTAAACGTAGAAGTGTTAACTATGAAAGCTGGAAAGGGATTCCCATCATGTGAAGATAAATGTTCATAAAGCCCTCTCTAGGGAAGATAAGGCGAGAATTTCGTGAGAAGCTAGTTCAGATTTGCATATTTAAAGTCTTATGAACGTCTTTCAATAGGTGTAGCCAGCTTAAATAAGAATTTAGTGATGCCCGCAAGGCAGTCGTATCGCTCGCCTCAAAGTGGAAAATCAAAAACGTCCCGTCTTGTTCTATCCAAACGCGTGAGCGGGGAGTTGCAGGCGAATTTGTCTCTGGCTTCAGAGACTTCAGAAATACTTCGGCTTCTTTCTCTGAAGGAAACTCCAATTTTAATATGGCTGAGCGTTTCCCTACGCCCTTCAAATTTCCCACACAACATGTGAGATTCTTATTCTAGGTCCAACCTCAAGATTCTTTGGCATAAGATAGAAGGAGACACGTGTTGTATTGTTTGAATCAGATGAGAAACGCATGACTATAAATCTTTGAAGTTTATCCGTCATATCTGATTCGATAATCGGCAATTCAAAGAATCTAGAGAAAACCTCGCTTAATCTTTGAAACTCGGCATTTCGCGGAGCCTCTATATAGACGTCATAGGGGAATGTTCTTTTTGTTTTAAAGTCTCTTCTAAATTTAACGCCACGAATATATAATTGCGGAGGGATTTGAGAGAGGTTCTCTTTCACCTCGAAAAATCTCATCCTTCCAGGACGGCCTTTCCAGCGGTCGATTATGAGAACTTTATCTGCACCAACATCGATCGCCTTTTCGCACACGTCGTAAGAGCTCATCTTTCCCCTATTGACTCTCCTTAATGATGGAATAGTATTCGCCAGTTCTCTACAAAGGGTTCTAATCATTCTGGTGGGACGTCGAGAGGTCGTTAATAAAATCATTCTAGGAGACCGGATATTCCTTCTAAAATGATGAATATTTTAGCTGCTTCTTGCTGAGCGCTCCGCGGTGATTCCTATTTTTGTTCTTGGCTGATAGGCTCCGCCTGCAAACTTGAATCCGCATTTTGTGCAGAGCCATATGCCCACGCTTTCTCTTCGAACATTATTTGAGCTGCATTGCGGGCATCTATATTTTCGCCTTAGCCCCGCTAGAATTTCGCTGTATCTTCGTCTCGTTCTTACTCCGTATCTGGCGCCAAGCCCGCCTTCAGGCCCAGTCTTTTTTGCTCTTTTACGCCGTGGCATAATCTTTCACCACCAATTTTCGAAGCTCTTCGCTTTTCTCCTTAGCTATCTTAACAGCTTCAATTATTTGTTGTGGAGATAATGTTCCGCTTCCGCCCTTTTGCATAGCGCAGATCTTTCCATCCTTATCGAAGCTGATGGTTAATCGTGCATTCATAACTTCTTCTTCGTCAAGTCCAGGATCAACTATTAATGTTCCACCTATGTCAGCAAGGGTTACCGCCACTGGAAAGTTTACTAAGGGCAGCTTCTCAAATCCAGGTTTTATCTCAACCTCACCATCCTTTATTTCATATTTGAAAATCTTTGTGTTTGCAAGGGCTGCAAGCGCGGCGAGAGCAGAAGCGTCAATTAGATTTCCATCGTGATTTAGAACGTATATGTCAACGAAGACGACGAAGACTTTTTTACCGGGTATTATGCAAAGTTTCTCTAGATCTATAGCTTTTGACTCTCGTATGCCTCTATCCACAACTCTTGCTAGCTCAACGGAGTCTTCTCCTGGAGGGCCAGCCTCAAACTCTGGCGAGGCTAAAGGCACAAACTCGGCGTTTGTCGTTAAAACTCCCTCGTTAGGCCTATCAGAAAAGGGCTCACCGATATCGATTTTTACTCCAGCCATCACTTCGGTCTTTCCCAGCCTAACTCTAGCTGAACCTTCCGCCTTCTCAATGATGCCTGTCACTATCTGTATTGGACGATAATCCGTTAGTCCTCTACCGTCAAGTCTCTTTCCACCAGCGATCAACCGGGCGATCTGTTTTTGCCTTATACGCGAAATAGTTGTCGAAGTCATTTCTCTTCAACTGCCTCTTCTACTGCCTCTTTAATCGCTAAATACTTTTCCTTTAAGGCTTTCTTCTGAAGCTCATAAATCTTCTTGCAGCCTTCAAGCGCAAGATTAAATGCCTGCTCAAACTCCTCCGGAGTTAATTGTCCATCCATCTGAAGTAGGCCGACAGCGTTTAGGCTGGGCATATAAGCGACAGGAACATCAGCTGTTCCTTCCTTATCTTCAATATCGTTCAGATCAAGCACTATGTAGCCGTCAGCCTTACCCGCAGCGCAGGCTGCCACCAGATCTCTCATTGGTATCCCCGCATCGGCTAATGCCAGCGACGCGACAGTTACACCGGCTGTTCTTGTCCCACCATCAGCTTGTAGCACTTCAATAAACAGATCTATTGAGGTTCTAGGGGTCAACTCAAGAAATATTGCAGGCTCAAGTGCTTCACGTATAACCTTTGAGAGCTCTACTTCACGTCTGGATGGCGCTGGAGACTTTCTCTCCTGAACAGAGAAGGGCGCCATATGATATCTACATCGTAGAAGCGCTCTGTCCGGAAGAGCTAGATGTCTAGGATGAACCTCTCTTGGACCGTATACTGCAGCGAGAATCTTATTTTTTCCCTGCTCAATATATGCGGAGCCGTCAGCATTGCTGAGAATGCCAACCTCCAATTTAATTGGTCGTAGCTCATCCGATCTCCTTCCATCCGTTCTTATACCATTCTCATCTACCAATTGTACCTTCTTAGACATGCTATTCATCACCTCTCTCCTTACTTATCATCTCAGTAACTCTATCGGTCAATCCCGACGTATGGGCCTCTAATTCTATCTTTTTAATAGCCAAAATCGCGATGCGTTCGTCTTCGGGATCACGGCCATATATGTGTATTAAACCGTTCTGTCCAACCGTTATGTTACAATGCGTCTCCTTCTTTAGTATGTTTATCATTGATCCCTTCCGACCGATGATTCGAGGTATTTTGGCTGGTGAAACCTTTATGATCTGTCCACGTGTGATCTTTCCAAGGCCTGGTTCACGTATAGTCAGTAATGGGTCACGTGTCCTATCGAAAGCGATGACCTTTGCCTGTATAATATCTCCAATGTCGAGGATCTCTGAAAGCTCATCTTTCTGCGGCTTATAAGGCTTGTTAATGGCTTCAGATGCCCTCAGTGTGGCGAGATAAGGCGAGTTAATATCGACAGTCCATCCGTGGAGGTTGATCTCAACGATTTTGCCTATAACAAGATCTCCAACCGAAGGGATATAAAATGTATTCAACGCAACTACATTCACTACTTTTCCTTTATACTCTACTAGTCCCAGCTTGCATGCATAAACTTTGGAGCCGATCTTGTAGGAGTTACGGCCCGCCATGAAGTCTCCTTCTGCAAGCAGATCTCCTGGAGTCACGATCTCTCTATTCTCAAAGAAGACTGGCAAAGTTTGTATCCTCTTTTAATAATGCTATTTCAATATTTCAGCTTCGATATTTCCACGTGTAAGATCTCCAAGCTTCTCTAGGAATGGACCGTAAAGTCCAGCGGGCATCTCTATAATTGCTGTCCAAGATCCATCGCTACGCCAAGACTCTTTTTTGATCGTGCCGAACGATTTAACCGCTCCATATGCTCTGCCGACATATTGCGGAGGAATCCTCACTGAGACTGAGATCTTCTCGGTGCTGATCGGCAGGACTGAACGTAAAAGAGATATTGCTTCATTAGCTTGCTCTTCGACATCCCTGAATGGATCTACTGAGAAATGAATCTGTTCTAGGGCTTGCTGGATTCGTAACGGCGGATGGGGAAGCTTAGTTCTAGGATCGACGCATTGTCTGGATATGAAGGTGATTATCTGACGTTTCTTCTCCTCGATCATCCGTCTTCTCTGCTCAGCAGTCAGCTGTAGGGTGCCCCGCTTCAAAATAATGTCAGATATTCTCTGAATGTCTGTTGTTCTGAAGGCTGCTTTTAAATCGCTCTCTGAAACCTTTAAGCCTTTGTTAGCGTCGCTGAAGACGACGTCGGCTACTAGAACTTCAGATAAAGGAACAGATTTTCCCTGTCTATAAGCGAGGGCTGGATCGGGATTTACGATGATCTCAAAATTTTTTCCCTTTATATTAATTCTTGCCACCGTATAGTTTTTGCTCATCACGTTCCACTGCCTGTTACTTCCACCATATACTTTTGAGTCTCTTCTTCAGACAACAGTCTGAATCTTTTTGTAGATGTCGGCACCACAGCCAATTTTATCAAAGGTTGCTCCTCCCTAGCTTGAGCAGCCTTCATGAGACACTTTGCCGCAAGCTTTATTGCTTCTTCTAATGTAAGATCTTCGCGATACTCTTCCATGAGTATCTTCTCAGCAGTTTCTCTTCCAATCCCTATAGCTACTGCCTTATAGGACCTGTAAGATCCGCTTGGATCAGTAGTGAATATTCTTGGCCCTGTCCTATCGACGCCTCCGAAAATTATGGAGACTCCAAATGGTCTGACTCCAGCGTGTTGAGTATAAATCTGCATGATGTCGCCTATTCTTTTAGTTACGACCTCTACATCCACTGGCTCATCGTACATTAAACGGTTGCTTTGACAATATATCCTTGACTCATCAATCAATATACGTGCATCTGAACTTATACCAACTACGGCTGCTCCAAGATGCTCATCAACTTCATAAATCTTCTGGCTAAAATTTGGATCTTGAAGCTTCGACTCAACCTTCTCTTCAGCTCCAATAACAACTCCTTCCGGGCAAGTGATCCCTATGATCGTCGGCCCTCTATAAACCGTTTCAAGCGCATATTCTACCTGAAATAATCTGCCGTCAGGAGAAAATACTGTAATTGCCCGGTCATAAGCTCCTGGAACCGCAAAGACTGACAATTCCCTTCACCTCTTTTTTCTTTAGTCCTAAACTATCTCTTTCAAGAGTTAAGAAACGAGCCTAAAAAATCTTTTTGTTTATCTACTCATTCTCCTCTTTTGAGTATCTTATTCGTCTCCCCTTATTTAAGGCTATAATAGATTTCTCCGCGACTGAAACGCAGCTTAGCAGATCATCAATGGTTGATTGAAGAGTTAAAAAATTTTCTCCACGATATTTTATCACGACGACTACTTGATTATTTTTAGAAAAAGCCTCAATTGACAGGCTGCTCGGCACAACAACATTATCCGGCGATAAAGCCTCTAAAACTGCCTCAGCCATCTTCTCATCTTCATATAGGATAAACAGTTTAGCTTCCATCAGCAATCTTTTTCATCTCTTCCTTTACCATCTTATCTACAAAATCCAGAAAGTTTCTTCTCTCCTCTATCGGAATCTGAGCTCCAGCAGCTATATCGTGGCCTCCTCCCTTGCCTAAAAACTTCTCGGCGGCAATACGCATTATTTCGCCTAAATTAAATCCTTTTCGAGTCAAATCTTCAGTTGTGCGGGCTGAAATCTTAATCAATCCTTCCTCTGGAACCACAGAATATGCGATCATCGGTTTTTTGGGATTAGGCAAGTTTGTGGAGAGTATTGTTGCAACGGCACTTATCATCTTCTCATTTATGGTTTGGCCGCCGTGAAGAACGTATATGTTCTCTTTTTCTTCGAGGCGATCTGGATGTTCATCTAACCATCGAAGATTCTCAGTTATCTTTTTCCTGTACTCCTCAAGTGTTTGAAGAGCTTCTTCCAAGCATGAGCCGCGGTCACCCATGCAGATGGCGACTCCTAAACCAGACTTTTCCGTTCTTCCAGTCGCATTTAATAGCAAAGCAAATTCTCTGGCATCGCGTAGGGGAGTCCAAGGCTCCTCCCTTACTAGGATGTAAACCTCACCGATGAGATTGATCGTCACATCAGATTTGTAGCCGCGGGATACTAAATAATCAGATATTCCAGAGAAGATCTTCTGCTTCTCTTCATGAGAGAGATCTCTTAATGCTCGCCAGCGATCATCTTCTTTGATCTTTATCCCCAGCTGTGTGAGGAAAGTTAAGCATTTATCCTCTTCTCCGCTGATGCCTGGAATAAACGGAGTAGTCGTGTAAGCTAAAGCTTTATGGATTGGACGTGTCTCTCTTCCAAAAAATAGAAGGTCGGTCTCAACCTTTAAGAATCCTGTATTAACAGCATCTTTAACTATTAGGCTATTGACGCCGCCTAAAGACCTCCCCTCATACTTATCTTGCAAGTCTCCTAAAGCACCTATTACAGCGAGATACGCTAAATCCTTGTTGCGTTCCGAAATGGCGCGGGCTGTCAAATATGTGGTTCCTGCACCACTCAAGTCCCGAGCGCCATCAATTCCAAATCTCTGCGGATTAACATGAATGAAAGATTCGTCAGCCTTAACGTCTGGCTGATGATGATCAAGTATGATGAGAGGTTTCCCCTTCATGCTTTTGTTTAAAATTTCTAGATATCCGCTACCCATATCCGTTAGAACTGGTAGGGAATCCCTCTCAGCAGCTATTTCCGCAGCGATCTTCTCATCAAACCATCTTTCAATCCTAATACGGAACTTCGCTTCGATCCGAGATAAGGCAACTCCTAAAATTCCCGCAGCTGAGATTCCATCAGCATCCATGTGAGAAAATACTGAAATTCGATCTCCTTTATCAACGTGTTCAAGAATTATTTCAGCGGCTTTACGCGACTCCTCTATTAGAGCCTTCAGTCGCCGATCTTCATCCACCATGAAGATCCCAAACTATCTGATGACGAGGACGGCAGGCGTATATTTCCAATCTTTAGGAAGCACACCTTTGCGTTTATAGTACTTTGAGAGGCGATGAATCTTCGACTCAATGATCTGAAGAGCTCTCTTATTGTACCTATCACTTCTATGCCTCTCAAGATGCGCGTGGAGCCTAGAAGCTTTTCTAAGAAGCATTCCAAGATCTTCAGGGATGCTAGGCGCCAAGCCGTTATCCTTCAAAATCTCGGTTATGCTCTTTCCAACGATCGGCTTCACCAATGGAATTCCGTACTGGTCACGTAGGATGACACCGATTTTACTGGCTGAATTTCCTTCCCTAGCGAGCTTTACAACTAGGGCTTCTACCTCTTCGGATGTATATCTGCACCAGCTTGGGCTTCTACGAGTTACAGGCCGAGTAGAGTGTGACTTACCCTTCTCTTTCTTTGGCACTATGCATCCTCCACTAGATTCTCTAAAACAATCAATATCCTATTTAAAAGCTTTGTCATGAACTTGAAAAATCAATCTCACCTCTCTTGTACCATTCTGCGAAGCCGCGTAGAGCACGAGAGCGATGAGAAACCTCATTCTTTTTTTCTATGGATAATTCGCCGAAAGTGCTTTCCGGAAACTCTTTAGGTTCAAATATCGGATCGAAACCGAATCCGGATTTCCCTCTCGCAGTTTCAGAGATCTTCCCCTCAACTTCTCCTATAAAACATTTCATCTTAGATCCTGGACCGCAGAAAACAACTACTGATTTAAATTTAGCCTCCCGGTTATCGCAGCCTTTCAGAAGCTTAAGTATGCCTTCCTTTCCTATTGTGCGATAAACATAGCTGGAATATGGCCCTGGAAAACCATTGAGTGCATCTATGAATAGCCCCGCATCCTCCACTATTAGAGGCAGCCACGCCTTATTAAAGGCGTCTAACGCACTATGCTTAGCAATATTTTCTAGATTGTCATCCTGGATTTCTGGAGGCTTTATACGCAGCATGGCGACAGAAATATTATATTTTGAGAGAACCCTTCTAGCCTCATTAAACTTATTGATATTATTCGTTAAAAAGAAGATTAATCTTCCAATGGGAAACTCTTCATCAACCAAGATTTGATTCCTCCTCTCCTAACAGTATATTGCCCTCATCTGTTAGATACGTATCTGCCTCTTTTCTCAATCTCTTCAACTTTACATAAGACTTTCTTCGCCTCATCTTCTCCCATAACTTCCACATAGCCCTCAATGATGGAATTGAAACATTCCTTTGCATGCATATAATGTGTGCTTAATAACGCTCTTTTCATAAGGTGGATGTCTACTCCACGATCTTCCAAGTCAAAACTCTGTTCGCTTAAGCCGAAATCGATGAAGACTATCCTCCCCATCGGAGTCAATATCATATTTGAAGTTGTGAGATCGCCATGTATTATGCCTGCTTTGTGGAGTTTACCTACGAATCTTCCTATGCATCGACATAATTCTCTTCTCTTTTCAGATGAAACTTGATCTAGAATTTCCTTCAGCCTCTTTCCTTCAACAAACTCCATCACTATAGTTGTTGAGGCGAGATCTATCGAATAGATAATTGGCGTCGGCACCCCTGCCTCTTTAGCCTTATGAATTATGGAGGGCTCATGTTTTGTTCTTTGAATCCTTATCTCCCTGTCCAGCTCCGGCACACGATATTTCTTTTCCAGTCTCTTCTTGAAGATAGCTTTACGTCCATGCCAAGTTTCTAAATATAAGCTTGCCTCCGCTCCCTTCTTAATCAGCATTTTCTCCACCAGCCCATGGAACTTCAACCTCATCAAGCCGCCACTTCAGCTTAACAAAGCTTTTATCGATTGGAACCGTTAAGCCATATCTGTAATTCAGAACTCCAACCCATGCAATCATAGCTCCATTATCTAAGGCGTATTCTTTAGGCACACTATAGAACTCCGCGTTGTGCTCCTCTGCCATGATTCTAAGCATTTCCTTTAGCCTATTATTTGAGCCTACGCCTCCAGTTAAAAGAACTTCTTTTTTCTCCGTATGGGCCAAGGCTCTCTCTGTAACTTCCGTCAGCATGGAAAAGATGGTCTCCTGAAAACTAAAGCAGATATCCTCAATTTGATACTTGCCCTTTTTGAGTAGGCTGACTGCAGCTGTAAGAAGGCCGCTGAATGAGAGATCCATTCCCTTAACAGTGTATGGTAAAGTGATGAAGTTCTTGCCTTTTGCAGCCTCCTCCTCAACGATTCTTCCTAAAGGTAAGCCTCTCTCAGATCTAAATCCCGCCTCCCTAGCGAATACATCTATACAGTTTCCAACAGCAATATCCAAGGTCTCTCCGAAAACACGGTATCTGCCCGCCTCAAAAGCGGCAACGATCGTATTGCCGCCAGAGACATAAAGAGTAACCGGATCCCTAGCATTGTTTACAAGTTTTCCAATCTCAATATGCGCCACACAATGATTTACTCCAACAAGAGGCAGGTCTAAAAATGATGCTAATGCGCGAGCTGCAGTTGCACCAGTCCTCAAGCAAGGTCCTAAACCTGGACCTTGAGAAAAGGCAATAACGCTTAACTCTCCCGGTTTAATCCCTGATCTTTGAAATGCTTCCGCCAAGACTCTCCCCGCGACCCTCGCATGATGTCTAGCTGCCTCTCGGGGATGAATTCCCCCCTTCTCAGGAGTATACGTATCATTTACGTTAGCAAGAACTTCTCCTTCGAAAGAGACTATTCCAACTCCAAAATCGTCAGCGGTGCTTTCGATTCCGAGGCAATATCCCTCTTCCATTATATGCTCCTCTATACGTTAATATAGGCGTCTCTCTTAAGATCATGATGTTTCTGGATTATATACAAATTTTTATCTACGTCTGAACATAATAATTTAAGAGGAAAACTCGAATGCCCAGACAGAATAATCTAGAGCAGAAAGCATTACAAATAATAATGAATGAGGGGAAGAGGGGAGTTCTTCAATCCGAGCTATGGCGAAAGATGAACGCTACTAGCAGAGAGGGCTCCCGAATATCGATTAAGCTTGAAAAGAGAGGGCTCATCTATCGTGAACGTGAGCTACATAACGGCAGATGGACATACAGGCTTTATTCAAAAAGGCAGCCTCTCTCAATAGATTCTATCATCACCTGTCCCTGCCTAACCTGTGAAGAGAATGCTAGATGCGGAGCTGGAGGAAAGATAACCCCGAATGATTGCGACCGATTAACACAGTGGATACTTGAATCCTCTGCGAAAGGAGAAGATCCTTCCGGTGGCGACTGATTGACTAGAGAATGGATTAGAAGGCGTAAGAGAGATTATTACTATAGGAAGGCCAAAAAGGAAGATCTCCGTTCACGCGCTTCTTTCAAGCTTACAGAGACCGTTAGAAAGTACAGATTTATGAAGTTAGGCGACGTCGTAGTAGATCTCGGCGCGGCTCCCGGAGGATGGCTTCAGATCTCTAGAAGAATCGTCGGCGAGTCAGGCTTCGTCTTAGGAGTAGATCTAGAAGAGATCAAACCGTTAGGATTCAGCAATGTGGTTACAATAGTCGGCGATATACGGGACCCTGAAATTATTCGAAGAATTAAAGCTCTCTTGCCCAGGCCGGCCGATGTTGTCCTCTCAGATGTTTCGCCGAACGTATCTGGAATCTGGGAGGTCGATCATGCCCGTCAGATAGAACTTGCAGAGAGATCCTTGGATATTGCGGTCTCCGTCCTAAGATCTGACGGCAACTTCTTTGTTAAAGTCTTTCAAGGAGATCTCCAAGATAAGTTTCTAAACTTGGTTAGGAAGCGTTTCTATAATGTGAGGGTTCTTAAGCCGAAGGCGAGTAGAAAAGAAAGCGCAGAAGTTTATGTGCTGGCCATGGGATATAAGGGTGAATCATGAATTTTCTAGGTTTGTTTCTGCAACCTTAATAATCATTTCGACGGCTGTTTTCAGTCCGTTAAGTTCAGCTATGTCTTTATGTATCTCGTCCATTCTTTTTTTGTAAGTGTCATCGTTAAACATTTTTCGGATCATCTCAAGCAGCGTTTCTCTGCTCACTTGATGCTGCTCTAGAACTTCAGCTACGCCAAGTTCCTTAAGCCTATATGCGTTATTCAGCTGCTCGGTGTGGCTTGGAGTTGGAATCAAAATCATAGGCTTCCCGTAACTTACTGACTGGGTTAAAGTGCCATGTCCAGCCTTAGATATTACAAGATCGCATGCCTTCAGGTATTCGAATCTATTTGGCACCCACCCGTAAATAGTAACGTTTCCCTTCTTAACTGGTTTTCCATTATAGTTTGGATATCCCAGAGACATAACAATTTGATACTCTGAAGGCATCTCAAGCATGATCTTCCGTAACAGCCCGGTTATGTATGCACGTTCTTTAACAGGTCCGCTGATAGGCACAAATATAAACGGCAAATTGCTGCTTAAACCTAGTTTTTCTCTCAATTCTTCTTTGCTTGGCAAATCATCTGGATGAACTGGAAGGATTGGACCTATAATTTTAACGCGTTTCTGATATGATTTAGGAATTCTCAGATTCCCAGCGGAAAGTACGTATGGAGGTGGAAAATCAGGTATCATCAGATGGGTTGCGCCGCTGGTCCATAGCTTTCCAATAACTGCTAGAGCTCCAGTATCGACAAGTTTAGCCAATCTTAGCAACCTTGATCTTCGAGGAATTATTATTTGAAACTGGTTAAGGATGCATATGTCGGGGACGCCAAGCATCTTCGCCGCAAGAATCGGAGACACACGGGAATCGGAAACAACAACATCCGGCTTAAACGCCCTTATATACTTAATTTCAAATTCTACCTGTTTTGTCAAAGTGAAAGATGCCAAGATAGGTCCGGGATTAGCCACTGTCTGCCTAAAATCTACCGTTCCATCAGGCTTAACGACGAATCCTACAGGAGGAGCATTAACAAGCGGGAAGCCAGCATGCTCTATGTATTTAACAGCATCTCTATAAGTAGAGAACATAACCTCTGCCCCCCTCTTTTGAAGTTCCTCAGCGATTGGTATGCATCGTCCAGCATGTCCAAGCCCGATTCCGCAGACGCCGAAGTATATTCTCAATTCGATCTCCCGCTTTTTCTAAAGACTTCTTTTTCCTCCTCCTACCGCATTTAAAAAATGTCGATTCGCCTTTTCTGAAGATTCTAGTTTATGATTCTTAACGATTTTGGGAAAAAGGGATCTCGGCCAATAAACTGCACAGAACACAAGTTATGAAGTTTCATTCCCTGAGATCTTCATTTAAAAGAAGCCTATTTATAACACCGATTTGGCTCCTATCTCTGCGTTCAAGACGTCGCTTTTTATCCAAAGAGCGGTTTTTCCCAGTCCTTTCCCTCTCTCGCTTATAAGATTCCGTGCAGTGTTTGCAGCAGAGCATCGTCTCTTTGCCGTCTATGATCTCTACATATCCTCCTCATACACTTTGCATCCGCGTAAATGAAGAGTCTCAAGCAAAGGGGATTCCAGTGATCCAGAGTATATGGTGGACAGTTAATGACCAAGTAGTTACAGAAGCGAAGCAGGGTCACTCTATGATTTGATCCTTTCCGGCGTTGCTTCTAAATGAAGACTATGTAGTCCAATCCTACCAGCTTAATCTATCTAAGGATCAAATCATAGAGTTAACTGTAACATTCTCTGCCGAACAAAAATCTGAAGCCGCCTTCAAGGGCTATTTCATCCAAGTAGACCTTGATTCTTGGGGAACAAAATGGACAATGACCAGTTCATATCCACCAAGATTAAAAGTGGATTAGACATCTCAATTGAATTAACCCAACCATCCAGACATTTGCTTATAAGCGCTGTCTTTGGTAAGATCACTTAAGAAAAGATTCGCGCCTCCTCAAAACATAGAGATAGCCAACCTTCAATTGCAACTTCAAGACCCTATATAAACTATTTAAAGAAATTTTTTCCCACGCGAAGAAAGAGAAATTCATCAATCTTTTAATCAAATACCCGCAGCTCCCACACCAATAGATCCAGATTTACCAAATAAAGTAGTCTGCTCTACACAGGCCTGCCTCTTAAACGTAAAGATTTTATCGCCATTTGCGATAGGTTCTGAACTTGCTAAATTGGAGGTTCCGCCGACTTGCATAGGAACGGCGCTTCTGAAAGGGAGATCCAAGAAGGTTTGAGGCCTAACCGAGCTCTGTATGGGGCCGCCGCATTCACCTACTTCTCTGATAGCCTCCTCCTAAGCTTTCTCTTCCCCTATGCCGTTGTGCTTGGCGCCTCATTCGACCAAATGGGACTTATGAGATCCGTAAGGAATCTTTTCCAGAATGTGCTACAAGTTGGATGGGGTGAAGTTTCAGAGCGATTCAGCAGAAGAATCCTAGTTGCAATCGGCTATCTCTCAAGCGGCTGCCTCATAATTGCCATTCTACTCTCACGCGAGTCCACTCATCTTCTAATTCTAATCATAGCTCAATCTATTCTCTGGTCGGCGGCCGTTCCAGCCTGGAGCTCCCTTTTGGCAGATTATACAAGTCTAAGAACGAGAGGGAGGGTTCTGGGCAGAATTGGCGCTGTAAGCCAATTCTCCGGAGTTATAGCTGCATTGATCGTAGCTTTAGCCACTTATGCTCAGCCCGGAGAGATGACAGTCTTCTCCTTCACAATCCCCTTCACTTTATCCGCGATTACAGCTCTGCTTGGCGCGATTCTAATTCTCTTCGTTAAGGAAGCTAGAGTGGAAAGGCCTGTTCGAGGCGAGACTGGCATTCTTGCACCCCTACTCGACAGGAACTTCCGAACCTTTCTAATCGTTAATGGGTTCTACTGGTTCACAATGGCATTCGCATGGCCCCTCTTTCCATACATAACAATAAATGTGGTACATGCGACTGTTTGGCAGATAGCCCTGATATCCGCCGTCTCAGGATTCGTGACGAGCATCACGCAGCCGAAGCTAGGTTCCATAATAGACCGGTTCGGGAGAAAGCCCGTCCTGATCATAAGCAGACTCTCATTCTTCCTATACCCATTGGTTTACGGCTTCGCGACGGACTGGCTTCAGCTACTCGCCATAAACGCGCTTCTCTCGGTTTCGAACTCAGCCGCGATGGTGAGCTTCTCAGCATACATAATGGACTCTTCGCCCCTAGGCCTCAGAGCTAACTATGTAGCCTCAACTAACATGATTATGGGCATAGCGACATTTCTCGGCTCCCTGACAGGAGGGGCATTCGCGAGTCAACTTTCATCCTCAATCGGTGAAGAAAAAGCCCTCTTTGTAAGCTTGATGCTTGCAGCTCTCTTGCGACTAATCTCGAGTCTCGGTCTTCTACTTATTAAGGAAACCTTGCCTAAAGAATGCTCTGAAAAGTTCGGAGCTTCACGTCAATTTTTCTAATGAAAAAAGAACTTTAATGTATTTTTTTGTACACGAAAGTCTTAAATATGACATAAATGTTTATATTAGAAACCGTTTCAGAGGAGGATCAACAGTGAGGTGTCACGTTTGGCTCCAAGCAACAGATCAAAGCAGAATTCCCGAAATATGAATCTCCATTAAAGATTAAGAAGTTTCCCGCCGCCTCTCCAATCGATCTCTTTCTGAAAATTCAAGAACGATACGAGTATGCATATCTTCTAGAATCCATGAAAGGACCGAGAAAAATGACTCAATTCTCCTTCATCGGATTCATGCCGAGACTACTCATAACCGTGAAAAACGGGGAAATAACGCTAAAAGATACGGAAACCAGCATGAATGAAAGAATCGAAGCTGCCGATCCATTGGAGACTATAAAGGAAGCCGTCGGAAGAAAAGTCCACGATGAAAGGTTCAGATTTTTAGGCGGCGCCGTTGGATACATCTCCTATGACTCTGTGCGCTATTGGGAGAAGCTTCCTCGAATCGCCGTGGACGACCTGAAATTCCCGGATCTCGAGATGGGAGTTTATGATGACGGCATAATATTCGATCATGTTAAAGGAGAGAACTTCTACTTCTTCAGAAGCGAAGACCGCTCCGACGAACTGGCAAGATTGGAGAGGGAACCCTATGAATCCAGAATCTTATCCCACACAAATCCTAAAGTTAACATAGCGAAGGATGAGTATGAAGAACTGGTTAGGAAGGCTAAGGACTACATTGCGTCAGGCGACATCTTCCAAGCCGTCTTGTCTAAAAGGTATGACTTCAAGATCGATGGGGACTTGGCCAGATTCTATATTGCGCTTAGAAGGATCAACCCTTCCCCTTACATGTACTTCTTAAAGATGGGAGAAAAGAGAATAATTGGTTCAAGTCCCGAAATGCTTGTGAGGGTTGAAGGAGAAACTGTGGAGACATTTCCAATCGCGGGTACAAGACCTAGAGTTAAAGACGGTGACGAGAATAGGAGGCTGGCAGAAGATCTTCTATCAGATCCTAAGGAGCGAGCTGAGCATGTGATGCTTGTGGATCTTGCTAGAAACGATATAGGTAAGGTTTCAAAGTTTGGAAGCGTTCACGTCACAGAGCTCATGAATATTCAACAATACAGTGACGTTCAGCATATAGTATCCAGAGTGGTTGGGAAGCTAAGAGACGACTGTGACTGCTATGATGCGTTAAGGGCTGTTTTTCCAGCCGGAACCGTTTCTGGCGCTCCAAAGGTTAGAGCTATGGAGATCATCGAAGAGTCTGAGCCGGTTAGGAGGGGGCCTTATGCGGGTGCTGTAGGCTACTTCTCATATAATGGCAATGCTGACTTCGCCATCACTATTCGAACCCTCATCGCAGATGGGAATCGATGTTACATTCAAGTCGGAGGCGGAATAGTAGCCGACTCCATACCTGAAAAGGAATGGTTTGAAACTGAACATAAGGCTAGAGCCTTGATGAGGGCGTTAGAGCTCTCGGAGAGTTGAATTATGAAGGTTCTCGTCATCGATAATTATGACTCCTTCGTCTATAACTTGGTACAGTATGTCGGAGAGCTCGAAGCCAACCCTATCGTCTATAGAAACGATGAGATCTCATTGAAGCGGGCGATGAGACTTCAGCCTGACAGGATAATCATCTCGCCGGGCCCCGGCACGCCTCAAGATCCACGATACTTCGGCGTCTGTTCTGAGATTCTTCAAATCATGAGCCCTAAGATCCCAACTTTGGGTGTTTGTTTAGGCCATCAGGGAATAATCTCTACTTTCGGTGGGAGAATCATCCGTGCGAAGAGGTTGATGCATGGAAAGACAAGTATGATAAAACATGATGGCAAGGGCATCTTTAAAGGAGTAGGAAACCCCTTCGAGGCTACCCGTTATCACTCCCTAGTCGGAGATAAAAGAACTTTGCCCTCATGCTTGGAGATAACAGCGGAGTCTGTTGATGACGGAGAGATCATGGGTATACGACATGTAGAATATCCAATCGAGGGTGTTCAGTTTCATCCTGAATCGATACTCACCGAGGATGGAAAGAGAATCATAAAGAACTTTCTCGAAGGGTGACGGAGGTTGATAAAGGAAGGAATAAGAAAGCTCGTTAAAGGCGAGGATCTCGCAGGTCAAGAAGCAAGAGAGATAATGAAGGAGATCATGTCCGGTCGGGCTACTCAGGCTCAGATAGGCTCCTTTCTCACTGCCCTAAGGATGAAGGGTGAAACCATCCAGGAGATCTCAGCCTTCGCATCCGTGATGAGAGAGTTCTGCTTTAGAGTTCATCCAAGGATCAAAGGCCGACTTGTAGACACATGCGGAACTGGAGGAGATAAGGTGAAAACCTTTAACGTAAGTACAGTATCCGCCTTCGTTGTAGCCGGAGCCGATATACCAGTAGCTAAGCATGGAAACCGGTCAGTTACAAGCAAATGCGGCAGCGCAGATGTGCTGGAGAGGCTTGGCCTCAATCTTAACCTAGAACCAAAGATGGTTGAGAGAATAATCGAAGAAGTCGGCATAGGATTCATGTTCGCACCGAGATTTCATCCCGCCATGAAGCACGCCATCGGGCCTCGGAGAGAGATAGGAATCCGAACAGTCTTCAATATCCTCGGACCCTTGACTAATCCCGCTGGAGCCAACGCCCAAGTTCTCGGAGTCTACAGTGAAGAATGGGTGAAGCCTCTAGCCCACTCCTTAAAAGAGCTGGGCTGCGAAGAAGCCATAGTTGTTCATGGCTTAGACGGACTTGATGAGATCTCAATAATAGGTAAAACATCGATAGCTTGGCTTAAGGATGGAGAAGTCTCTTTGAAAACGATCTCCCCCAAAGAGTTCGGCTTAAAGATAGCTAGGCCTGAAGAGATAAGCGGAACTACACCTGAGGAGAGCGCGGAACTCACCTTCAGGATCTTAAACGACCTCTTAGATCCAGAGGACCCGCGGAGAAGCATGGTCTTAATTAACGCTGCGGCTGGAATAGTTGTAGGCGGCAAAGCAGACGATCTGTCTAATGGAATCGAGTTGGCCGTTGAGTCGATTGAAAGCGGCTCCGCCTACAAAAAATTGAGGATGATGATAGAGGCTTCCGGCGGGGAGATCTATAGGCTTGAGGAGCTGGAAAAGAAGTATGCCTGACTTTCTTGACATGTTGGCCAAAGACGCGATGAGATCGATTTTGGAGGGATACTACGAGGTCGCCGCGAGATCGTCTGTCCAATCTATAAGTCTTAGAGAGTCGATTTTGAGGTGCGAGAGAGCTCCCATAATCTCTGAGGTTAAGCTTGCTTCACCGTCCATGGGTAGGATAAAAAGAAGCTGCAACTTGAAGAGAATTGTTAAAGATATGGAAGAGGGAGGAGCCGCTGGCGTATCAATACTTACAGAGCCTAAACATTTCAACGGACACATCAACTTTATAGCTGAGATCCGAGATCATATGGGCATCCCAATACTCATGAAAGACATAGTCTTAACTCGGAAGCAGATAGATGCTGCTTTCAATGCTGGGGCGGACGCTGTTCTGTTGATACAGACGCTCTTCAATAGGGGCTACTGCGAAATGGATATGCAGAGCATGATTGATTATTCCCATTCCAGAGGCTTAGAAGTGCTTTTAGAGGTACATACTGAAGAGGAGTTTCTCTCAGCGTTAAGGACAAACGCCGACATGATAGGAATAAACAACCGAGATTTGAAGACTCTAAAAGTAGATCTAAGAATAACGAAGATCCTTCTGGAAAAGCATCGGAACCTTGAAGGAATGGTGATTGTGAGTGAAAGCGGCATAAGAAGCCCTGAAGACATCCGGTTCCTTCGCAGATGCGGCGCTCAAGCCTTCCTGGTTGGAACAGCCATAATGAAAGCCGGCAACATTAAGGATAAAGTTAAAGAGTTGGTGGAGGCTCTATGAGCAGAGTTCGCGTCAAAATATGTGGAATAACATCTGAAAGAGACCTCTTTATGGCTGTGGAGGCTGGAGCGGATGCTGTTGGATTCGTTGTGGATGTTCCTCAATCACCGAGAAACCTGCCTATAAACAAAGCTAAAGCGTTGATGAAGGCTACTCCCATATTCGTTAAAACGGTAGCGGTCACCGTCCCTAAAAGTCTCAATCACCTAGAAGAGATCTACATGAAGTTGAATCCCGATGCTGTTCAAGTGCACGGCATAACCAGTATGCATGAGGAGGTACGTGAGCGACTACCAGATGCATGCTTGATAGGCGCAATTCAAGTTGGATCAGACCTTAATGTTGATTATATTCTCAAAGCTACTAGCGTCTTAGACGCTGTTCTCTTAGATACTTACGTCCCTAATAGATATGGAGGTACAGGTAGAATTCACGACTGGAGGGTCAGCAGAAGGGTCAGAGACGCTGTATATCCTAAGCCGCTGATTCTTGCAGGCGGGTTAAGACCGGAAAATGTTGGAGAAGCCATCCGTGCAGTTAAGCCTTACGCGGTTGATGTCTCAAGCGGGGTTGAGTTACGTCCCGGAGTGAAAGACCGCGATAAAGTCTTCGAATTTGTAAGGAACGCTAAAGAGGTTGAGATATGATGGAGCTGAAGAAGTATCCTATAAATGGAAAGTATGGAAAGTATGGGGGCCAATTTATTCCGGAGACTCTTATGGCTGCGGTTAAGGAGCTAGAGAAGGCTTATGAAGAGGCAAGGAGAGACCCAGAATTCCAGAGACAATTCGATTATTACCTTTCAGAGTATGCTGGAAGGCCTACTCCTCTATATTACGCTGAGAACTTAACTAAATCTTTAGGCGGCGCTAAAATCTATCTTAAACGTGAGGATCTTGCGCACGGAGGAGCCCACAAAATAAACAATACGCTGGGGCAGGCCTTACTCGCGAAAAGGATGGGTAAGAAAAGGGTCATTGCAGAAACAGGCGCGGGACAGCATGGGGTTGCCACAGCAATAGCCTGTGCAGCGTTGGGTTTGAAAGCCGAGATATATATGGGAGCAGAAGATATGAAGCGGCAGAGACTTAACGTTTTCAGAATGAGACTTCTCGGCGCCGAGGTTCACCGCGTTGATTCTGGATCTAAGACCTTGAAGGACGCTATAAATGAAGCCTTAAGAGACTGGGTTACAAACGTTAAAGATACTTACTATCTAATCGGCTCCGTTGTCGGGCCCCATCCCTACCCGATGATCGTTAGGGACTTCCAAAGCGTCATCGGATGCGAACTCAGAAAGCAGATACTGCAGAAGGAAGATAGATTCCCAGACGTTCTTGTCGCATGTGTAGGCGGCGGAAGCAACGCTATAGGCACATTCTATCCGTTCCTAGACGATGAGAATGTAAAAATGTACGGTGTTGAAGCGGCTGGTGAAGGCCTAAATTCTGGAAAGCATGCTGCCTCGATATGCGGAGGCTCCGAAGGAGTCTTCCACGGCATGTTGACCTATATCCTCCAAGACGGGAATGGACAGATATTAACTACCCATAGCATCTCCGCAGGCCTCGACTATCCAGGAGTCGGCCCTGAACATGCATTCTTGAAGCATTTTGGAAGGGCTCGATACGTCGCCGTAACGGATAATGAAGCCGTAAACGCCTTCGTCGAACTATCTAGAAAGGAGGGGATAATCCCCGCATTGGAGCCGTCACATGCCCTAGCATACGCCATGAAACTTGCTAAAACCTTAGATAAAGACAAGATAATAGTCGTTACGCTATCTGGTAGAGGAGATAAGGACGTAGAGGTCGTCGCTAAATATCTAGGTGCAGAGATATGAGGAGAATAGCCTCGACATTCTCAAGATTAAAATCTCAGAATGAAGGCGCCCTAATTGCCTATGTTACAGCAGGCGACCCAGGCCCCGCTTATACTCCAAAAATAGTTGAGGCATTAATCAAGGGAGGAGCAGATATAATCGAGCTTGGAATTCCCTTCTCAGATCCAATAGCGGATGGCCCCACTATTCAGGCTGCCAGTACAAGAGCGTTAAAAGCGGGAACAACCCCAAAGAAAGTATTTGAAATAGTAGAGGAGATCAGAGAAGAGAGTGATGTTCCACTCGTTTTATTGTCATACTATAATCCCATCTTCAAGATGGGATTGAAAGTTTTCTTCGAATACGCATATACTTCAGGAGTCGATGGAATGATTATTCCAGACCTCCCAATCGAAGAGGCTTATCAATATAAGAAGACTGCAGAGGCCTATGATATTGACACTATATTCCTCGCGGCTCCATCCACATCAGATGAACGGCTAAGAAGATTATTAGAGTATACATCCGGCTTCCTTTATCTCGTCTCGATATTTGGAGTAACTGGAGCTAGAGAGAGACTTCAAGACCTAACGATACGGCTTATTAAGAAAACGCTTAAAGTCACGTCTGGAAGGATCCCGTTGGCTGTAGGCTTTGGAATCTCCAAGCCTGAACATGTAAAAAAGATTATACGAAATGGAGCGGATGCAGCAATAGTGGGCAGCGGCTTCGTAAAGATAATTGAAAGAAAACATAATAGAATGGAAGAGATGCTTAAGGATCTCCATGAATATGCCGGTCAACTGAAAAAGGCCACCTTAAAGAAGATTTAAACTTCTTTGCCTCAAGAATTCATCTTAATTAGAAGATTTTTAAAGCGACGATACGAATTCGTACCGTTAAACAAGCGGGATTCCCCGTCATTACATCTACAAAACATATAAATCAGTATAGAGATCTTCTCTAAATTTATGAAGGCTTTTTACAATTCCCTATGCATTAACTGCAAAGGCTCAATAAGTGACAGTCGTCTCAAAACCTCCGGCCTCTGTGATAATTGTTTAGAGGAGGATATTAAGAGACGAGACTTAATCGTGAAAAGACTGACGAAAAGGGGAAATATGAAGGAATACGGAATTTTGTGGGATTTTTGGAGGAAATGCGAGGAATTTTCAGAGTTTTTCGAAAAAATAATCGGAAATAAGATGTGGACGCTACAAGAGTTTTGGATGAAAAGGCTGTTAAAAGAGGAGAGCTTCGCAATTGTAGCGCCTACAGGAATCGGAAAAACGTCATTTGGAATCGTCGCTTGTTTATATCTAGCTTCGAAAGGAAAGAGATGCTATATAATTTTGCCGACAAGTCTGCTGGTAGAGCATGTTAGAAGTCACATGGAGACGGCTGTAAAGAGGCTTGGCTTGGAGGTAAACATAGCCTTCTACCATTCAGGGTTAAGAGGGAAAGAAAAAAAGAGAAGCATGGAAGAGATAGAGAAGAAAGAATATGATATTCTGATAACAACCAACAGATTCTTGATCAGAAACTTCGAAATTCTCCCCTCCTTCGATTTGATATTCGTAGATGATGTAGATTCATTCTTGAAATCACCTAAGAATATAGATAAGATATTGATGCTTCTAGGCTTTCCCGAGGATCTTGTTAATAAGGCCCTAGCCGGAGAAGATGTGGAGGAAACAAGGCATGGGACCCTAATAGTCTCAGGAGCCACTCAGAGATCTCGAAGAACCAAGAGAATTAGGCTCTTTAGGAAGCTCTTAAAGTTTGAGTTGGGAAGGAAACCTGAATTTTTGAGGAACATGAAGGACTTCTACAAATTTGTTGAAGGGGAGAAACTCAAAGAAGAGACGCTTCGCCTCATAAGGAAGTTTGGAGACGGATGTCTCATATTTGTTCCTATGAATCTAGGAAGAGAATTCGCGAAGGAGATGCATGAGTTTCTCCGGAATAACGGTGTGAAAAGCTATGTGTACGAAAAAATGGAAGCGGGAATGCTGAGAAAATTTGAAGAGGGAGATCTGGAATGCCTAATCGGCGTGGCGAGTTATGCTTCTCCCCTGGCAAGGGGAATCGATCTGCCTGAAAGAATAAGATACACGATCTTCTCTGGAGTTCCAAAATTCAAAGTCGTCTTGAAAAAGAGTGAGTATAACCCTTCTAAGCTCCTGATAATCCTAAAGAATCTAAAAGACTTCTTTTCTGAAGAGGAGAGAAAAGATGCTGAGAAGATTATTCAAAGATTGAGGAGAGCGGTGCCCTTAAAGAAGGAGATTCTTGAGAAGATTGAGAGGGAAGTTGCAGAGACAGATTTTGAAAGATACATCCTCAACATAGTCAAAGAGGCACAGTCATTTCTGGAAAAGACGCTAACAGAAGACTTTCTGAGAAGAATTGAAGAGAGTGAGAGAATATTACTCAAGCCGGAAGATGGAGAGTTTGCGCTTTTCATAGCGGATCCAGTTGCCTATATTCAAGCGTCAGGAAGGGCCTCTAGACTTTATCCGAGAGGCGTCTCTAGGGGAGCTAGCATCCTCTTGGTGGATGAGAAAAAAGCTTTCAACGATCTGAAGAGAAAGTGCAGATTCTTCATCGAGGAGATGATCTTTGAAGAGTATGATGAGGAGAAGGCTGAGGAATGGTTTGAGAGGGTTGATGAAGACAGAATCTTGATGAGGGAGATAAAGGAAGGGAAGATAACTGGAAGAATGAGGAATCTCATTAAGGCAGGTTTAATGATAGTTGAATCTCCGACAAAGGCAAGAACTATAGCAAGATTTTTTGGAAGGCCCTCACGTAGAGAGATTGGAAACCTCGTTGTGTTTGAAACCTTTACGGAGAATTACCTTCTTGACGTTGTTGCGACGATGGGTCATGTCTTCGATTTAGCAAACACACCTGGCTATTACGGCGTTTTAAAGATTGGAGAGAATTTCATACCAGTCTACGACTTTGTGAAGAGATGCAAGAAATGCAGAGAGCAGTTTACGGAGTTTTCAAGATGCCCCAATTGTAAGAGTGAGGATATCTTATCTAAGAAATCCATTGTAGATGCGCTGAGAGAGATAGCGTCTGAGATGAATGAGGTTTTCATAGCTACGGATGCAGATGCTGAGGGAGAGAAGATAGGCTATGACATCTTCTGCGCGATAGCTCCATTTAACAAGAAGATCTACAGGATAGAGTTTCACGAGATAACGAGGAGAGCTATAAGGGAGGCTCTAAAGAAGAAAAGAAGAATCGACGAGAATCTCGTAGATGCACAATTGGTTAGAAGAATTGAGGATAGATGGATAGGGTTCGAACTGAGCAGAATTGTGCAGGAGCGGTTCGGAAACAAAAGATTATCTGCGGGAAGGGTTCAAACCCCAGTTCTTGGATGGATAATAGAAAGATGTAGAGAAGCGAGAAAGAAGAAGCTGATCTCTCTAATCAAATTAGAGAATGGCTTATGGGTGGAGCTTGAAAAGTCTGTGAGCAGAGATTTAGGGGAGGCTTATGTTGAAGTAAAAGAAAGGATGGGGAAGCTGTATCCTCAGCCTCCTTATACGACAGACATTATGCTCAGAGAAGCTTCTCGAAGACTTAGATTTTCAGCGGAGAAAACGATGAGGTTAGCTCAGGATCTATTCGAGATGGGATTGTGCACATATCATCGTACCGATGCAACCACGGTTTCACCTACGGGCATAACAATAGCGAAGGAGTACATAGAGGAGAATTTCAAGGGTAAATTTGAAGGGAGAAGCTGGAGGGGGGAAGGGGCACATGAATGTATTAGGCCTACCCGAAGCGTTGATATGAGAAGGCTGATAGAGCTCATCCAAGAAGGCGTTTGGAGATTTCCTAAGAAATTAACAGCGGATCACATTAAACTTTACGACCTCATATTCAGGAGATTCATAGCAAGTCAGATGATTCCAGCAAAGGTGGTTAAGCAGATAATAACGGTTAGAATTGGCGAGGATGAGGTTAAACATGAAAGGATAGTTGAGGTGAAAGAGGAAGGCTTCACCCGTCTTGTCCCATTAAAGGTGAGAGAAAGATTATCCGCGGGAAAGTATAGAGTAGTATCCGTAAAAGCGAGGCGGGTGCCAGCCTCTTTCCCCCTAACACAGGGAGAAATAGTCTCCATGATGAAAGAGAGAGGTATAGGGAGGCCGAGCACCTATGCTAAGATAATACAAACCCTATTTGAGCGGAAATACGCGTTCTCTAAAAAATCTTGGGTTATCAATTCAATTCTCGGATACAAGGTCTATAGTTTCCTCTCCTCAAACTATAGAAGTTACGTGTCAGAGGAGTTTACGAGAAGATTGGAGGCTCAAATGAAAAATGTAGAGGAGGGAAAGGCGGATTATCAGGAGATTCTGAGAGGAGTCTTCAAAGAGATGCTGAGTATGAAGCGTGCTGAAATCTCATGATTTATGCGGATTGTGGGAAAACAAAAAATTGGGAATCCTCACATCTAAGAGATAAAAAACTAAAAAAAGCCTCTGAAAGGCTATATCAATCCAAACTCAGCAAGTATCTTCTTAAACTCTTCTTCTCGCAGAGAGGCTTTTCTTCCATTGTTGTATATCTCTTTAATCTTGGATATTACAGCCAATACTTGCTCCTCACTAGGCGTTTTTCCAGTTATCTCTTGAATCTTATATTTCACAATGGCTCTTCCCGAGTGTTTCCCAATCGTTAATCGACGTTTACTTCCGACAAGATCAGGCGGATACGGCTCATATGTAAAGGGATTGCTTAGGACGCCATGTGTATGGATACCGGACTCATGAGCGAAAGCATAGTCCCCTACAATAGCCTTGTTTGGTGGAATAACGTAGCCAGTTGCACGTCCAATAAAGTCAGCCAATCTCTTAAGCAGACGCGTTTTCCCCTCATACTTTTTGACGTTATAATGCATGTAAAGATTCATGATCACCTTCTCTGTCTCAGCGTTTCCAGCCCGCTCTCCAATCCCCAGAAACGTTGTACTTGCATAGATTTTATCCCAAACACCTGAAGCTGCTCGTATGGCAGCCATAGTATTCTCGACGGCGTTTCCGAAATCGTCATGAGCGTGAATCTCGATGCTTTCAATCTTTGTTTCGGCTTTTATGGCCTTGACCTTTGCGGGTATCCCATTAGGAAGCGGGGCTTGTGGATCTGACAAGCCTATACCCACAGTATCGCAGATTCTATAGCATTCAGCTCCAGCTTCAGCGACAGCATTTATGAATCTCCTCTCAAAATTCCAATCAGCTCTTGTACTGTCCTCACCGTGAACAAAGACTCTTAAGCCGTGATCCTTAGCAGCGTATTCTACGGCTTCGACAACCCTTCCGAGAAGCTCTTCATCTGTCTTGTCCGGCCACTTAGCCTTAAAATGTATGTGCGAAACCGGATGGCTGATCCCGACTTCTTCGAATCCGCAGTCTATAGCGTCGTCAATATCTTCCTTAACGGCTCTACACCAACCAGCTATCCTAGCATTCAGACTCATATCCTGAATCAGCCTTGCAGCCTTCTTGTCAGACTCCTGAAAATGATGAAGCTCGATTCTTTCAACACCTAACTCGTCGAGGAGACGCGCTATCTCAGCTGCATCCTCTGGAGATACTGCTAGGCCGGGCATTTGAACTCCATCTCTCAAAGTAGTATCATCGATCAGCGGCTCCGTCTTTAAAGTTAAATTGTTAAAGCAGAGCTCTTTAAAGTCCAATTCAAGCCTCACCTCCTCATCCTTAACCGCCTAAAAATTATGGGGGATGAAAGATTGAGATCAAAGTCTCAGTATGTAACACGTTTGGATGACGCTCAATCATCTCGTAGATTATCTTTCTTAGCTCTTCTAAACTTTCAGCTTCGATTACTACAACAGCGTCGAATCTGCCGAGCACGGAATTAGCCATCTTCACTCCTTTTATTCTCCTAGATCTAACAATCTCCTCAGAAGTTCCAGGCTTAACCGTGACCATCACGAAAGCCCTTAGGGCTTTACGTCGTAAATCCTTTGAGGAGACCATTCTGCTTTCACTCTTTTACAATTAACTGGTTAATGCTAGAGATGTTTCTGTATGTATTATGTTGGGGTCCTTCTCGATGACCTTATATAGAATCTCATTTATGCTCTCTAGGCTTTGGGTTTCTATTATAACGATCGCGTCATATCTGCCGTAGATGGCATCTGCCTGAACAACTTCTTTTACCTTCTTTTTGATTCTCTCCACCACTTGTAGGGAAGTTGCAGGTTTCGTTTTCACAAATATGTAGGCTCTTACCATTTTCACCACCCTTAACTCATACTCTTTACCATATTTAATAGTCTAAATACTTCATAATTTCCCAGGGCGTTACATAGAGGCAGTACTGGTTCCAGTCATTCGTCTTATACTCGATGAAGGCATCGAAGATATGGCTTCCAAGAGTTTGATAGATCACCTCGTCGCTCTTCATCTCCTCTAAGGCATCCTTTAAGGTTGTGGGAAGCTCCCCTATTCCGAGAGCTCTCCTCCTCTCGGGAGTTAACTTGTAGACATCCTCATCAACTGGGTCTCCAGGATCAATCTTCTTCTTAATGCCGTCAAGTCCAGCCATTAGGATGCAGGAAAATGCGAGGTAAGGATTGCATGAGGGATCTGCGGATCTGAATTCAACTCTCTTATGAGAAGCGTATTGTGGCCCTTTAAAGTATACTGGAACACGTACCAATGCCGACCTGTTACGTCGAGACCACATTATATAGATAGGAGCCTCAAATCCGGGAACAAGCCTTTTATAGGAGTTAACGGTGGGGCAGCATATCGCTGTTAAAGCCTTAGCATGCTCCAGTAGTCCACCAATGAAGTATCTCCCGGTTTGGCTGAGTTCAGCATACTCATCATCTTCATCATACATGATATTTTTGTCGTCTCTCCATAGAGATGCGTGAACATGCATTCCGCTGGCATTATCGAGAAAGACTGGCTTAGGCATGAAAGTAGCGATCAGCCCATACTTCTTAGCCACATTCTTAGCTACAAACTTGTAATAGATCGTTCTATCAGCAGTCTCAACTAGCCCTCCAAAGCGAAAGTCTATCTCTAACTGTCCAGCAGTCGCCACCTCATGATGATGCATCTCAACACTAAAGCCGAAACTATCTTCAAGAATCGATGCAACCTCATTTCGGTACTCAATAGTCGTGTCCTCTGGAGGAGGTCTAAAATATGCCTCTTTCGGTCTAAGAATAAAGCCTCCTGGGGAGATCTCCGGAGACTCCGGCACGACTCTGGGAGCCCCCCAAGAATCTCCTTCTCCTCCTCTAGGGCTGACCCATAAATCCCACACTAGCTTAGTTGGATCGACTGAGGAGAAGACGAAATATTCTAATTCAGGGCCAAAATATCCGGTGTATCCCATCTCTGCAGCTCTTTTTACCGCTCTTTTCGCAACGTATCCCCTTGAACAGACTTCTGAAGGTTCCTCCCCACCATAAGCCTCATAGACATCTCCAATAACAATTGCGCTTTTCTGCCTCTCATCACTCGTCCACGGTATCACAACAAGTGTCTCTGGATCAGGCTTAAGAATCATGTCTGATTCTTCAATGGATTTGAAGCCTCTAATGGATGAGCCGTCGAAGCCTATGCCAGATGTGAAGGCGTGTCCATTAATGTATTCTCTTGCGGGTATAATGACGTCTTGCATTAAACCGCGAATGTCCACAAATGTTGAATGCACCCATCTAACCTTACTTTTCTTTAAGGCTTCGATAGCTTTTTCCACGGATTTCTTCCTTTCCATCGGCAAGGCACCGTTTATTCAACAGATCTACCTTATAGTAAAAAATTTGTATATAAATCTTTTGGTTAATTGGATAAATGTTTATATATTCATTAAATAATTGAATAAATATGTTGAACATTCATCCGTGACGAGAATCCCCGGGGAATAATTATGGAGAGTCAAGATCAAACAACAAAAACGATGAATAAAGCAATAGATGATATTGATCTTCAAATCATAAACTTGCTGCAGGAAGACTCCAGATTAAGCTTTAATAAAATAGCGCGTGAGCTCGGAATATCCGTGGGAACAGCCTATAATCGAATTAAAAGTCTAGAGGATAAGCGGATATTAAAAGGCTACACTGCGATTGTAGATCCGGTAAAAGTCGGATACGGTCTAACAGCGATCATATTGATTCAAGCTGAAGGAAAACATCTGCTTGATGTAGAGAATAAAATTTCGAAAATAGATAACGTGATTTCCGTCTATGATATTACGGGGGATTTCGATATCGCTGTTGTCGCAAGGTTTAAAGATAGATCCAGTTTAAATAGCTTCATAAAGAGCCTCCTCGCAATGCCCTATGTGAAAAGAACAGTGACAAATGTCGTCCTAAATGTTGTAAAAGAGGATTTCAGAATTAAGATTTCTTAAGCCTAAATTTACTTCCAACCGGCTTATCTAAGAGAATGGTTCAAAAAGGCTTCTTGTATCGAGTAGTGGACATCAATGATTCTGCAGCATAGCTGTTGAAACAATAAATCTGAAAATATTTTGTGATCCCAAGAAAAAAGTAATAATATAAAATCTGCATTTTTAAAATTCTAAAAATTTAGTGTTCTCGTTCCTATCAAGCTTGCTAGGAGCTAAACTATAAAAGGATAAAATCGCTAACCGATTATGTGGTTTTTATGGAAAGAAGAAGACTCGGTCGAACGGGTCATATGAGCAGCATAGTTGCTTTAGGCTGCTGCGTCTTGGGAAATATCCCTCAGAAAGAGGCTGATAAGATAATCGAGTTTGCACTCTCTCATGGAGTGAATCATTTTGATGTGGCACCTACCTATGGAGAGGCAGAACTGAGGCTTAAGTCATGCATGAAAGAGCACAGAGACGAGATTTTCCTTGCTTGTAAGACTTTAAAGAGAACGAAGAAGGAAGCGCGTGAAGAACTTGAAAGATCTCTAGAAAGATTAAGTGTTGACTACATAGATCTTTACCAGTTTCACGGGTTAGATGACTTGAATGAGCTTGAGGTTGCATTCGGCCCCGAAGGAGCCCTACAAGCTATACTGGAAGCGAAGGAGGAAGGCATAATCCGATATATAGGAATAACAAGCCATAAGCCGCCGACGATAATCGAGGCGCTAAAAAGATTTGATCTTGATACAGTGCTTTTTCCATTAAATTACGTTTTGAAAAGACACCGCTGCCCAGAAAATGATTATGAACCGGTTCTTAAAATTGCAAAAGAGAGAGATATTGGAACAATCGTTATGAAGGCCTTTGCCAAAGGCCCTTGGCCTCCCGAATTCACTGAGAAAAAACGGCCATACTCAACCTGGTATCAACCGTTCGATAGTCAAGAAGATATAGATATGTGCCTCTGGTTTGCGTTATCCCAAGGTGTAACCACCGTTGTTTCAGCGTGTGATGCCCGTCTAGTTCCAAAGATAATCGACGCAGCTGAGAGATATCGTGAATTAAGCGTAGATGAACAGGAGAGGCTCATCGAGTCTGCAGCAAATTTGAAGCCTCTATTTCCCCGTGAAGGATAAAGCTAACTTGATGAAAGAGGGATATCCCTCATTTTTTGGGATTTCAAGGTTAATATCATGCTAGGTTTTTTAGAAGCCGGCCTCCCGATTTTTGCTGCAGCGTCTATACAAGCTCGAGCGTCTCTCCTTGAACCGCCTTCTTGCTTATGGACAGTATATAAAATCTTGGGTTATATTATCTATTATCTGATTGCTGCATCAGCAGACACAGATCTAGGCGGGTTCATTTATTTTTTTACCTGTCCTTTTAGTCCATTCACTTATTGGAATAGCAAACTTTTTCTCAACATTGCTTCTGTGGATGCTATTGTATGTGCAGAAGGATCTAAGTTTTCCATCAGGGGTTGCGTAGTGTATCGCGCATCTTTGGACTCTATCGAGATCCATGTTCCAAACATCTTGAAAGTGCATTATTCCAATCATGATGACCTTGTACATTAATGCGGCTAGAGCTTCCATGCTTCCCTTCATCGTAATATCCTTGATTAATCCCCTAACCAGATTCGACTTTATCATCGGAAGGAGCTTTAGAGCCTCAGCCTTAGCCCTAGTCCTCTTGCCCTTTACGCCTAGATAATACACGTTCCAGAAGATCTCCGCGAATCTATCCACATCGACGTATCGAGTTATTGGATTGTAAGAATCCTCATCAACTATTATGAATGTAGAGGCGCCGCACATAGGATGCATCGTGAATTCCGGATACATCCTATTTTTTAATATCTCCATCCCCTTAGATATCGGCACAGGCCAGTTTACAGGCCTCCAATCAT
>CAZEGS010000003.1:47988-51610 GCA_964512445.1 uncultured Candidatus Bathyarchaeia archaeon | reverse complement strand
CTTCCCTCAGCTGGCTCTTCTGCTCTTGGTATGAGTAACCGCCCAGATAGTCCTTTCATTCTCCACCGAAGCTCTGTGAATGATAGTGAACTGCCAGCTCGAATCCACGGCTCATAAGGCTCGATGTCTCTCAGCGGTCTCAGGAACTATGAAGAAGGTTGCCAACAGATCGTTCTCCTCCATCACCTCTGAAAAGCCCCTTATAGCACATTCGCTCAGTTCCCAAGTCTCAGGCCCGCCGGGAGGAGAATACCTCCTAATTCACTCACAATCCATAGTGAAAATTATGAAGATGCCCTTTATTCTTTGAAGCTGGTATGCAACCCTTTTAGGCGTGTCGTTCATTTCACTTGCCTGTTGAGGATAAAGAGATAGCTCGTTTGTGGAGACTCGATGTTTCGTCTTGCGGCTGAGAGGTTCATTTTTATCGTTTTCGGTCTGGTACTGATTGGCTTTTTTAAAAAATACGAAAAACGTAACGTGAAAACCGAAAAAAATAAATAATCTAATAGGAATCCCAAAGAGGTTAGGTCGAATCAAGCATTGACGGACAGCCGCCCAAAATGGAGGATTAGGAAAATGAATCAGCATCTGGAAGCGTTAAAGTCAAGGATGAGTAGGGAGGATTATCAAAAGATAAGTGCCATAGCAAACCCGAGGGTACATGAGTTCGTAGCTGAAGCTGCAGAGCTCTGCAATCCGAAAGACATTTTTGTATGTTGCGATTCTCCGGAGGACATAGCCTATATTAGAGAGCAGGCGATCCGCACAGGTGAAGAAAAAAGGTTAAAGATCCCCGGCCATACGGTGCATTTTGACGGCATATATGATCAGGGAAGAGATAGAAAAGCTACAAAATACCTGGTGCCGAAGGGGGAGAGCCTAAGCAAAGTTCTCAATCAAATCGGCCGAGACGAGGGACTGGCAGAAATAAAGAGCTTGCTCAGGAATTCCATGAATGGAAAAACGATGATTGTGCGCTTTGTATCTCTTGGACCGCTTAACTCGGTCTTCACGGTTCTCGGCTTACAGTGCACAGACTCTTGGTATGTGGCTCACTCCGAGTCGCTTCTATTCAGACCCGGCTATGAGTCCTTCTGCAGAGCAGATCCGAACAAGGACTTTCTAAGGGTTCTACATTCGTCTGGAAGGGTAGACGAAAATGGAGTCAGCATAGACCATGATAAGAAACGTATTTACATAGACTATATTGAGAACACAATTTACAGCGTCAACACTCAATACGCTGGAAACTCAGTAGGCTTCAAGAAACTTGCTTTTAGGCTTGCCATCAGAAAGGCCAATCAGGAGGGATGGCTTGCAGAGCACATGATGATCATGGGAGTGCATGGACCGGGAGGCCGTAAAACTTACTTTGCCGGCGCATTTCCAAGCGCGTGTGGAAAAACGTCTACAGCCATGCTTCCTGGAGAGACCATACTCGGCGACGACATAGCATATATAAGGAACATTAATTCTGTCGCCCGCGCAGTGAATGTGGAATGCGGCATTTTCGGCATTCTTCATGGAATAAATCCGAAAAATGATCCTCTGCTTTTCGAGGTGCTTACGAGTCCAGGCGAGGTTATCTTTTCCAATGTTCTTGTTAAGGATGGAAAGCCTTACTGGCTGGGGATGGGATGCGATCTTCCAAAAAAGGGAATAAACTTTTCAGGCGAATGGTGGGAGGGAAAGACGGATGAGAATGGGGAGGAGATTCCTCCGGCTCACAAGAACGCTCGTTACACAATCTCATTAAGGCGGCTGAAAAACTGTGATCCCGAATTAGATAATCCCATGGGGGTGGAGCTCCGAGGGATAATGTATGGCGGCCGGGACTCTAAAGCTTATGTTCCCGTCCAACAGAGTTTCAGCTGGGAACACGGCGTCATCGCCTATGGAGCTTCTCTTGAGACAGAAACAACATTCGCCACGGTGGATAGGGAGGGGATACCAGAAATAAATGCCATGAGCATCCAAGACTTCATATCTATTCCTTTAGGCCAGAACATCCGTAATCTGCTTAAGTTTGGAAGATCCTTAAAAAGGGCTCCGATAGTCTTCGGAGTTAACTATTTCTTACGTGACCTTAAGACGGGCGAGTACCTAAACGAGCCTAGAGACAAACATGTGTGGATAAAATGGATGGAACTTAGGGTACACAATGAAGCTGACGCGATAAAAGCCCCTACAGGATACATTCCTGAGTATGAAGATTTAAGACGGCTATTCAAGCAAGTGTTGAATAAAGATTATAGGAAGGAGGATTACATTAAACAGTTCACCATACGCGTTCCAGAAAACTTAGCTAAGATTGAACGTGTAAAGAAATTCTATAAAGAGAAGGTTTCAGACACACCCGACGAGCTCTTCGAGATACTAGATCAACAACGGGACCGCTTGCTCAAAGCTAGGGAAAAATTCGGTGATTACATTCCCCCAGAAAAATTTAAAGAATAAAAGTGCGATTCCTCAAAAAATCCCTTTAGACATTTTCACATTGTCCAGTATGAGTGAAGCTTCAAGTTTTCTATTTTTACTTCAGATTTTACAAATCTTTTGACGTCTTCATCCTTTATATAAAGATTTCCAAGATTATCCTTACGTAGCTTTATACCAGTCCTTCTCAAATGGTCTCCAACAGCATTATCGATAAAGACGTACTGGATTCCTCTGATGGGTAGGATCAGTCTGAGGCCTGTAAGATGTCTAGCTGGGACGCCCATCTCTATGTTATAGGCGATGCTTTCCGGCTTATGCTTCATAATCAACCTTTTGAACTCCTCCCAAGACTTCACTCTGACTACTCTACCACTCAAGAATCATTTCACCTTCTCAATAAATCTAGATGCTTCGAAGATTAAAAGGTAGATTCATCCTTTCCGATAATTATATTGATTTTTCTATTCAAGCCCGCGTTGCTGATTCATAATGAGAATTTTCAGACGCTGTAAACTTTGGAAAATTCTTGTATGCTTCCATGCGTCTTTTGCAAAATTGTTGCGTTTAGCTCTTGAAGGGGGCCTCTGCATAGATCTTCATGATTGAATAAAAGTCAAGATTCTGATAGAAGACGGTCAAGCCAGTTGACATCTTCCATGAGCTTTTCAGGATCTGAGTCTCTTATTCCTCTAAATGGTATCTTGATGTTTCTTTTGCTGAGCTCCAGATACAACTCTTCCATGAAGACCCCCGAGCCTTTTTCAAGTTTACAGCTGTTTTCTTTTGAAAGATGAACTGCGCATCCTGGACTATCAACATCACCGCCTAATATTGCTAAAACTTTAAAGTTGTTCTTTAGAAACTCCTCTATCTGATCGGCGACGAAGACGCTGAGTTTTCTACAACACTCTCTACCTTCCGGCGTATCGAGGACCTCTCGTATCGATGTGCCCTCAGGCCTAGACCTCGGCAATCCGAGGCACATCATTTCTGGACATGGCATCTGCAAAACTCCGACATCATGCTTTCTCAAGATATCGATAACTTTTGTGTCCATTCCGGGGAAGACGGCGGCTCCTGGTGCACGAGCATTTTGATTAAGCACACAATTGATGACGGCTACTATTTTCATACTTCTTTTGTCATGGTACATAAACGAATAGCCCATTTAAAGTCTATT
>CAZEGS010000003.1:0-47888 GCA_964512445.1 uncultured Candidatus Bathyarchaeia archaeon | reverse complement strand
TTTTCATACTTCTTTTGTCATGGTACATAAACGAATAGCCCATTTAAAGTCTATTTAAAACTTTTCTTTTCCATGAGACATTTAGGCTTCTAGAAGCTCGTCATTCATCTATGAAATGTGAAGATTTCAGGCATAGGCACATGACAAACATATAGTCATGAGCTATAGGCGTATCATCAGACGGTTTTGGAAGGCTCCTAAAGCAGAGAGAAATACTGAGGAATTCATGAAATAGGCTGGCATTATGGAAAGTCATAAATAGCTGATGGATAGCTCTGAGTGGTCACACTAGTTCTTGTTTTGGCATGAGCTAGAGACTACGGTGATTCGACGCTAAATTAGTATGAAGGTGAAAAATATTGGCAAAATTTTTAGCTATTCACACACTGCCTACTCCGGCAACTCATGAAGAGGCTGCTGTTTTAGGTAAAAAAGCAAAGGCTAAGATGACTGTAGATGCATATTGGGTTAAAAGCTGGGCCCAACTAAATAATGATGGAAAAATAGTTAGAATCTTCTGTGAATGGAATGCAAAAGATGTGGATGCGATACGGGGAGTAATGGCTCAACTGCCAGAATTTCCTCTTGATGGAATATATCCGATGATGATAGTAGACTCAGAGGAGTTTAGGTAGACTTATTCCGTGAAAAGAAGTTCTCGATCATCCCCTTTATATTTTTAGAAGTGAAGGGAGAATTTTCATTTTAAGATGGATAGGTTAATATATGCGTAGTCATTAGTTAGGTACAATCAGCCAGGATCGAGTAAGCGGAAGAGCAGACATTACGGGACGTCTCGCCTTTTTCGTTTTCTACAATCCAGCTGAAGAGATTTAACGAGGTGAAAGAATTGAGCTATACGAATAAGGGGTATAGGAGTCGCGGTTTTTCGAGGCCAGCGCCAGTAAAAGAAGGAGAAGAATACGAAGCTGACATTACCGATCTTAGCCGTAGAGGCGATGGTGTCGCTAAGATTGAGGGTTTTATCATATTTGTCTCTGGTGCTAAGAGAGGCGATCATGTCAAGTTCAAGATAACTAGGGTCGCACGGAGATTTGCTACAGCGGAGATTGTGACGTAAAGAGCCCTTTTTAGACCGGAAAAGAATATTTTCCTTGATTAACTACGCATTGATTAAGCGCTACAGATTAATAATCTGTAGCTTCGACTTTGAAACATTAAGCTGGTTATAGGATCAGAGGAGCCATTAGTAGAAAATTCTTGGAGAATACTTCTAACCTTTTTGTCGGATAGATTAAGGTAATTATTTTTTGAGGCTGAGGTAAAGCTAATATCTTCTTCGATGGTATCTTCCACCGCCATATCTAGGTCGATACGGCCGGTAACGTCTCTTCTGTTCATACTTTTTCTGAGATAGGTTGTTCTCTGTGTTAACTTCTTCAATAGGCGATTCGGTGAGAATCTCAAAGCTGCCGTATCTTCCTATGTTCAGACGCATATTTCCTCTGAATAAATTCACATAGCCATTGGTGATGCTTACGGTCTCATCTTCACCTATCTGATCTATCTTCTCATCCCAAAGCGTTAAGTATATGCATCCTGTCTCATCTCCAACAAGAGCGTCTGCAACTCTATGCTGGCCTCCCCTTCCTGTAACCTCTCTAGCCTCGTTTTTAGAAACGACCTTTACGATTATATTTACTCCTCTTGAGCTTGGAGTTAACTCTTCTACCTTTATGAGACTCTTGCTTTCAGACTCTTCATCATTTGACATTTCTCATAACCACTTCAGCATAAGGAGAGCGCGGTAGTTCTTAAGGATTACGATGTATCCAGCAAATAGGTATTCTAAAGATTCTTTTGATCAAAGCTTCCGTGACTGCTCGATTAAATGTAGAAGCATTCTACGCTTCCTTGAAGATTATCCTCCCGAAAGCTGAGGGGACATGAAAGTTTGGTCTTAAAGTTGGAGACCAGCTGATCAGCTCGTATCTAGGTGACCTTTCTATTCGATATAGATTGATTCTCCAAACATCACCGTCACTTGGCGGGATGGATGATGCCTCATCCAGACTTGTGAATGGAATAGCTATTTCAACGGTCCATATCTGCTTTCCGCATACATCACCTTCTTGGGCATCATGAATCTTTACTGCTGTTTCGATACCCTCGCAGTTCCATTCTACATCTACACGCATACCGCTTCGCGTCCCTTCTGGATTGAATATTAAAGCGTCATAAACAACGTTTCTGGGGCTTACATTTATCTCATAGTAGTTTTTTAGGTCGCAGTTCGGATCGATAAAGACCTCCACAACTTCCTCTTCATAGATGGGATCGTCGCGGTTCTTGAAGGTGCTCTTTATGTCGCTATCGTAACACTTGAATGCTATGTATAATCTTTCATTATCCCAGCTAATCTTCGCTTCTGTCTTCTCCACGTTCGGATCAGCATCTATACATGAGACGAAGTCTCTGATAGATTGGATTTCTGCCCATTCCCTCTCTTCTAGGAGACCATCTATTCGAATCGGGTTGCTAATTCTTCTGCAGATATACTCTTTAGTCATATTTAGCCATCCATATTTAATTCGCTTAAAAACTACATATAGTCTTTTATGTCTGAAGCGTATAGGAAAAGGTCTTTTCACTTTACCATCTTCACTGGCAATTGCTTATTAATCGCTTATGAGCAGCTTGATTATTTGGAGAAAGGGATCTATTTGAAAGATCAACGGCACATTTAGGGATAGGTGGCTACGGTTGAGCTTCAAATATCCAAAACATGTTAGTTTCAGATGCGAATTTTGCACTTTATGTTGCCGCGACACGGAGAATAGGATTAGACGTATCTTCCTATTAAAGGCTGAGGCTGAGAACATATCAAGTGAGACTTCTATGGAGATAGATAAATTTGCTGAAAGAATAGAAGGTTTTGAGCCTTACATTTATCAGATGAAGAAGACTACGGATGGTAAATGCATCTTCTTAAAGGGAAATCTCTGCTCAATCTATAATGTGAGGCCGCTAGTCTGCAGGTTCTATCCTTTCCAATTGAGGAGTGTTGGAAGTAACAATTACGTTTTCACCTACACAAATGAGTGCCCAGGGATCGGGAAGGGAGCCCCTCTGAGGAGAGAATTCTTTGAGAAGCTCTTCAAGGCCTTCATAAAAACCATGAAGGATTATGAATGGATTAACACATAGGGTCTTTCCTTTCTCCAATCTTGGTCCTTGCACGTAACATTTATTAGGGGATTCATCGTTCAGAGAAGATTCTAAAACATATGTCTAGGTGTCTTGAATGGCTGAAAAGAAGGTTAATCCAGCTCCTTTGGGTTTGATGGGTTTCGGTCTAACAACAGTTCTTCTCAACCTGATCAACGCTGGTCTTCTTTCTTCAGATGCTTTAGGCATAGTCTTGCCTATGGGAATCTTCTATGGCGGATTGGCGCAGATCATAACTGGGCTACTTGAAGCAAAGAATGGAAATACTTTTGGAGCTACAGCCTTCTCCTCATATGGACTCTTCTGGTGGTCCTTTGCATCTATGAAGATTCTGCCATCGCTGGGTTTAAGTCCAGAACCATCAGCAGCTGCCGTCGCATCTTATCTGCTGGCCTGGGGAGCTTTCACTGTCTTGATGACCGCTGCGACATTTAAGGGACCTAAAGCTCTGCAGGTAGTCTTCATAACGCTCTCTTTGCTATTCTTCATCCTCGCCATAGGAGACTTCACAGGCAGCCAAGAAATAAAAATAATAGGGGGCTATGAGGGAATCCTCTGCGGATTGACGGCGATCTATTTAGCCATAGCTGAGATACTCAACGAGACCTATGAGAGAACAGTTCTACCAGTAGGATAGAAAAATCCTCTTTTCTTGCGGCATATCCGATTTTATTTTTTAATCATCTAATGCTTGAAAAATCCTTTAAAATGGATGCTAGATGAAGCCTTCTTCTTTAATAAACTCTCTCGCTGTTCTTCTTACTGCTTCGGCGCTGTTGAATCTCGGTCTCCAACCAAGCGACTTCAGTTTTTCTATTGAAAGCAGCATGCGTTTCACATCTCCTCTCCATCCTCTTCCCCCATTAACGCCTCCTGTAAAGTGGAGGGATACTTCCTTCAAACCCATCTCTTCAATCACGATCTTGGCAATCGTCTTTACATCTACCCAATCTTCGGAGCCGACGTTAAAGATCTCCACCTTTCTAGATGATCTCTTCAGAGCTGTCAATATTGCTGAGATACAGTCATCCACGTATAGATAGGACTTCGCTTGTGTTCCGTCTCCAAGAATCTCAAGCTCTTTAGGATTGTTTTTGAGCTTCATTATGAAGTCGTATATTACGCCGTGTCTGCTTCTAGGCCCTATGACATTAGCAAGCCTGCAGATTATTGCTTGGAATCCATACGTGTAGGCAAACGAGCTTATAAGTGCTTCAGAAGCAAGTTTAGAGGCTCCATAGATCGAGATCGGCTTAAGCGGCCCATAATTCTCAGGTGTTGGAAGCTGCGATGCGTCTCCGTAAACTGTTGAAGATGACGTGAAGACGAAGAAACGTAGGCTTTCCATTTTTCTTAGAGCTTCAAGAAGACGGAAAGTTGATAGGATATTCTGTTCGAAGTGGATTTTTGGCATAGAGGAGCCTAATCTGACCTCCGGGTTAGCGGCTAGATGAAACACGACCTCGCAGTCCTTTGCAGCTCTCTTTAGATCATCATTATTCAGCAGATCGCCTTTAATGAACTCGAAGGATGGATTCTCAACCCAACGTTTTATATTGTCTAATTTTCCGCTGCTGAGATTATCTATAACTCGCACCTTTCCGCCGCTTATCATAAGTGCATCGACAAGGTGGCTGCCGATAAATCCTGCTCCTCCCGTCACTAGGATCAACTGGTCTTTCATGAGGCCTTTGAAACTCATGAGACATCTATTCGATAGTTGGATTTCCATCAGATAAGTTATGTGGAGGCTTCCCTGGAAAGAAGATCTATTAAGTCATTATTGTATTCCGAATTCCTTTTATGCCCCAATCTTCTCTTAATCTTCTAAAAAGAGCTGAGTATTGCACTGCTACATCCGATGATGGGCGAGGGATATGCCTGCTAGAAAAGAATACATTGACTTGAGAACCGCGTTGAAGAATTATTTGAAAGAGCAGGGCATAACACTCTCTGATCTTTTAAGCTTGATGGATGAGCAGAAAGAGGGTATAATTGAGGCTCTCCGCAAGAGGGTTCATTTAACTGAGAAGCAGAGCAGAGCTCTAGAAGAGAACCTAACAAGCAAACAGTTGAATCTTTTATTATTTGTTATACAGGCTTTTTACTTGCTTAATCCCCCGGGAACCTACAAGGATTTCATCATTGAACCTACAAGGGAAGATGTTATGGGGGGTGACAAGGTTACCTTTGAAGGATGCAAGATGATCCTAAAGGCTCTCCGGATATCTACTGATGGACTAGATGTTTAATAGGCTTTTGAGATGATTTATAAAAAGGCAGTTATTGATTGTAATAAGTATGTTTGCAGATCCTTAGGCTGTGTTCTGATAATGTTTCTTAGTTTTCTTCATACGTCATAATTTTATGGGCGTTGGAAAGGCGCTGCGTATTTTTTCTCTATTGATCTTTGGAGAGACGAGAAAACCTATTAATAGATTGAGGCTATGAGAGATTATTGGAGGGTTATTGTTTAATGTTAACTCGTGAAAAGATGGGTGGAGTCTACGCTCTAGTCCCCACACCATTCACCAAATCCGGAGAGTTCGATGAAGAAGCATTTAGGGAGAATACTAGAAGGCTTTGCGAGGTTGGAATTCATGGTATTGCAACAACAGGTACTTTCGGCGAGTTCCACACGATTCCTTGGAGGGATCACCAGAGACTTATCAAGGCTCTTGTGGATGAAGCGAAGGGAAGCATCGTGACGATCGTCGGCTGCTCCGCCGTCAACACAGATGAGGCCATTATGAAGGTTAAATTCGCCCAGGATTGCGGCGCCGATGCGGTGATGAACGTTGTCCCCTTCTATCAGCGTCTGACAAGAGATGAGAGCGTTAAATACTTTAGGGATTTGGCTGAGGCGTGTCCAGACATTGGAATTGTGATCTATAACAATCCTAATACGACCAAGATTCTGATAGATGCGGAGATGTACAGGGAGCTTTCAGAGGAGCCTAATATCTGTGGAAGTAAAGAGATAGTTTCAGACTTTGTTCATCTGATGAAGATCATTAAGGCGTCGAATCTGGCTCATATGCATGTAGACAGCCTCTTTGTTCCGATGATGATGTGGGGTGGCAAGGGAGTCTTCTCTTTGACGCCTGTTCTTACTAAGCCTAAGCTTGTCTTAGAGGCGTATAATGCCTGTAAGGAGAAGAATTGGGAGAAAGCGATGAAGCTACAATATGAGATTAACGAGTTTAATGAGTTTGCCCGTCGATTATATGGAGATTACACGTGGATCTGCGTATCAAAGGCTATAGTGAATGCTTTCGGCTTCATAAATGCCGGCTATCCACGTAGGCCATTCATTCCTGTTCCTGAAGATCTTCAAGAAAAGGCGAAAAGGAAACTTTTAGAGAAGTATGGAGATTTATGGACGTAGAATACGTCAAGAAAGGATTCCGCTGTTGAAGCGGCTAAATTCACCTTATTTCTATTATGTCGCCGTCCTTGAGCACATGTGTGGGGCCGACTCTCTGCCCCGGATACTTTGCGCTTGGACCCCATATGCGGGCATACTTGAATTCCCTGTAGAGCTTGCTGTGGAGCTTCTTTGCCGCTTCGATAACTGTTGTTCCCTCATCGATCACTAATGGCTTTGGAGAAGGCTTCTTTTCACCGGGCTCTTTCGGATAGACTCGGATTATCCGAAGCATCTTGAAGATGTAATCTCCGAGATTCTCTAGCCCCTCATTATTTTTACATGAGACTGGAATTATGGGGATCTCGCTGTCCTTCATATACTCTTTTAGCCTCGCGAGGTTCTCTCTGGCTCCCTCCACATCCAGCTTGTTTGCTACGAGTATTGCGGGTCTATAGACGAGGCTTGAGAATAGAGATTCCTCAATATTCTCCAGCGTAACTTTGCCTCGAATCCTGATTAGTGCAGAGTTTATTCTATAATTGGCAAGAAGCCTCTTCACGTCCTCCGGAGTGCAGCCTACCAGAACCCCGCCGCCAATTATCTGTAGTCCCGCCCCTACACCCCGCCTTATTATCTCAACTTCACCTTCAGGTTTCTCCGTCATTATTCCAGCCTGCTCCAGCTCGGAACTTAGCATACGGAACTCTCCGATTGGATCTGAGGAGAGATCAACCATTAGAATTAGGCCGTCAGCGTTTCTTGCTAGTCCAAGTATCTGCGGCCCATTCATTCTTCCCTCAGCGGATCCCTCGACTAAGGCTGGCGCCTCTACAAGCTGGAATTGTATGTCATGATATGGAAGCATGCCGACGATCGGTTTCCTAGTTGCGAAGTATACGGGGCTTACTTCTGCTTTTGCACTTGTCACCGAGACGAGTAGACTGCTTCTCCCCACATTTGTCGGGCCGAGTATAACTATTTGTCCGGCTCCTTCCTTAGGTACCGAGAAGCCTCCATATCCACCTTTTCTACGTGTTCTTTTTCTCTCTAGCTCCCTTTCAAGAATCGCGATTCGCCGTCTAACATTGGCCAGCAGATTACTTGTGCCCTTATGTTTTGGGACGAGGGAGAGGAATTCCCTCATCAGCCTTATTTTTTCAGGTATTGATTTGCATGCGACTACCTCGGCCCATTTGGCCTTGGCTTCCGCGGGGAGATTCGTAACCATACTTCAACTACCCTTAGATGATTTTCGATTCTTTCAACTTTGGCATACTATATATTATATATTGGAGATTTGTGATATAGTCGTTTTTCTCAATTTTTAGAAGACAGTTCTCATTCTCTTAGCTTTAGAATTTCAGGTTCAACTTTTACTCCTTCCCCTACCTTTGAGACCCATCCATTCTCTGCATATGATTTTAGACATGCATCAACGACTGTTTCTCCATGCTCTTCGTCTTTGACTAGGGCTATTATGCTTCCTCCCATTCCAGCTCCTGAGATCTTTGCGCCGTAGGCTCCGGCATCTAAGGCTGCTTCACAGATCCTTTCGAGCTCTGGGAGGCTTACATCATAGAGGTCTCTTAGGAGGGAATGCTGTTCGTTCATGATCTCGCCTAGTATCAGGTATCTCCGCTCATCATCTGCAGAAGATCTTATTCTTCGCCATCTGTCTTCTCCGAACATCTGGAAAGCCTCATCGTCACGGATCTTCTCTCCCCGTAGAATTTTTAACGCTAATTCCGTCCACCTCTGCATTCTGAGAGTAAAGAGTATTCTCCGCCTAGCTTTATCGTCAAGTATTGAGAGGAAATCTTCTATTTCATCTTCTTTCAGCTTATCCCATAACGGCTCATCAAATCGGTAACCTAGAAGCTTCTTCATGTTCTCGGGGACCTTCGGATTCTCCATTAGAGCTTTAAGACCTCTGTTTATGTCTTCTTGCCTTTGAGGATGGATATCCGCGGTTGAGTGTCTAATTCCAGAATCAATAATTGCGAATGTTAAATCCTTGAATGGGAGAGGCTCAACTCTATATGGCGGCCTACATTCGAGCTTTATAATTCCGCCGAAGGCTACGCCATACTGGTCCAGCCTGCCGCATGGAATCCCCGCTTCCTGATTCTCGGCGGCGAAGGAGATCTCTGCCAGATCCTTCTTTTCGAGACCTAATCCATACGCGGTGCTTAATAGATATGCAAAGCCTACTTCTAAGGCTGCGCTGCTTGAAAGCCCCGATCCTATCGGTATCTCGCTTTTAATCGTTACATTCATACCTCCGATTTTATCTGCATATCCACGTTTCACTAGAACATTTACGACGCCACGTAGATAATTTCCAAAAAATCCTTCCTCAAGCATACTGTTTATTCCTATATCGAATGAGTCTGTTGAGGGCTCTCCGCGTAATTCGAGATCAAGAGACTTCACGTTGATTCTTTTATTCTTCGTGATTTCTCCATGCATGTACATTCGGAGATTTATCGCTACGGGTACAACTGGCAGCCCCTTATAGTCCTGATGGGTATTCAGGAAATCAGCTCGGCCGGGAGATGAGACCGTCAGCTCCCGCATGTTTTCTATCCTCATTTAAGTTCTATTTAGATATTGACAGATGGCCTTTTCAACATTTACATAGAGATCCGTATCAAGAAGAGAGATATTTTTATAAAGTGGAATTTTATCTTAAGCCCATCTTCTTTAGAAGATTTAATAGTAGATCTGGCCTATTAGTGCCTATCACATCAACGTTTAGGCGTATCATCTTCCTCATATCTTCTAGTTCATCTGGATTCCATACTGACACCTTTAGTCCTCTTCTATGGGCTTCCTCTACAAGATTCGAGTCTACATTCTTATAGTATACGTGGATTGCTTCGGAGTGTACGTCGATGGCTCTCTGGCAGATGTCTCCTTGAACATCGAAGAATAGGGCTCCCGTTCTTAAAGACGGGTTAAGATCATGAACCTTTTTAAGCAGTTCATGCATGAAGGAGGTTATGACCACTTCTCTTTCAGCCCCCCTTCTCTCGACTAAATGAACTGTTGGCTCGGTTGCCTCTGCAGCTTTGAGCTCTATCTGAAGTATAACCTTGCCCTTTGTGAGGTTTAGAACCTCCTCTAAAGTAGGTATCTTCTCACCTTTACCAGCGTCAAGCCTCCTTATCTCCTGAAATGTTAATTCTTTAACGTATCCATGTCCATTGGTTGTTCTATCTACGGTCTCATCGTGGATCACGACTAGATGACCGTCCTTTGTAACGCGAACATCAATCTCAACTCTATCCACCCCTAAATCGATAGCCTTCCGTATCGACCTTAAAGTGTTTTCAGGCTCTAACCCCGCTGCACCCCTATGACCCGTGACCTCTATCATCACTCATCAACTTCGATTCCTTTATATCACAAAAATAGAGAATAAAACAGTTTTCCCAGAGACCGATCTTCAAGCCTCATTTTCCAAATGTAGAGTTGTAACTCCAGCTTCTTATGATCGGGCAGCTCTTCCATGTGACCTGCGTCTTTCTCTGATAGATTATAATGGAACATCCTTCCTCTTTAGAAGGATGCTAATTGTATGGGTAGGCTTCTATTATGAGGAGGCTTTTAAACTCGGAGAGACTTGGGTCTTTCTCTGTTGAAACTTCAATGATCCTCGATTTTCTAGGTGGGATATCGAAGAAGTTATCGTTGAATCTAGCCTTTACTTCATCGAGTCTCATCCATATAGCCTTTGCATAAACGTCTGAGCTGAGAGAAACCTTGAATTTAGCCGTATCCGACTTGGTTTCAATCTTTATGTTTGGTTTAGGCAGCTTTAAGTGTTTAGGTTCTTAAACTGTTTTTGTGTCTTCGTATATTGCATCTCCATCTTTTTCGAGAACTACTGATAGAACTCTGTCGCTTGATAATGGGAGCTTATCTAGGTTTCTCTCAATGACGAGCTTTGATGTGTACGGTGGAGCCTTCTTCTTTACCGTTAAGATCCGGGAAGCCTTTAAGCCTCCAGAATCCATCTAATAAGAATTCAATTATACTCATGCTGTTACACCATAAGTGCTTAATCACCAGTTCTATGATGAAGTTTTTCTAATCAGCTTTTCTGTTTTTACATGATTTTTCATGCAGAGATTATAGAAGAATTGTGGATTTTAAATTATGTCTAAATGTTATCTGCATGCTTGTATTTGCAATTTATTCTCTAAATCTAGCGTATTCTGAATTTTTCGGGTTTAGAAGTCTCCGTTGCGGAAAGGCAGGAATGCTGTCTTTACTTATGCCGTTTAATCTTCTCCTTGTATGATTATTGGGTTTGTCCAGGCGGTTCTTCCTTTATCGTCTTCAGCTTCTATTCTTATGTAGCCTTCATTTCCCTTTATCGTGTAGGTAGCTTCGTCTATGGGCTTGTCTGAGGCGAAGAATCTTCTTCCAAGACCGTTCCTCGCTAAGAAGTTGATGACTTGCACAGGCGAGGTCTTGACGCGTATCTCTTCACCTCGGATTTGAACGTCATGTATCTCCGGTCCGGTGCTTGAATAGAAGAGTCCACTTCTAAGGCTTTCCATTAATGATTCTCTGTTTAGTCTGTCTGCTTTAACCATGATCCATCCCTTACATGTATCTGTTGGTCTTTGGAGAGTTAGGCCTCCATGAGCGTCGTCCACCGCAAATCCGTAGGTGTATATTCCTCTATAAAGCATGTTGTCCCAGTAGACGGTTGAGTATCCCTTAGCTACGGATACGTCGCATGTGGCGTTGTAGATTTCTATTCCTAGATATCCATTCATTTCTAGCAGATCTTTTAGGGTTAATGCGCTCCAGTATGGATGAGCTATTATGACCTCTCCGCCTTGTCTGGATACCTCATCTATTATCTTTTGAGGATTGCTTTCGGTTCTGATCTCTTCCTTTATGTTGAATGCTGCTAGATGGAGATTTCCGACCGCGATCTCTTCTCCTGGGAGAATTATGAGGTTCTCTAGACTTTCGGAGAGTTCATTTATGTTTGTCAGTTTTCCGTGATCGGTTATCGAGAGGAAATCGTAGCCGTTAGCTTTGTATAGGAATGCAATTTGGGATGGTGTGAGCAGACCGTCAGAGTTTGTGGTGTGGGTGTGAAGGTTGCCTTTGAACCATGAACCCTGCATGTTAAAGGGGTTTGGGAATGCTATGCTGCTCATGAGAAAGCATAATTGTTAAAGGCTGTATTTAAGGATGAAGGAAGACGCCTTTAATCTTTCACTCTTAGAGCACATTTATAACTTCTAGCTCTTCATATGGATTCTTTAAGCGTTCCTTTTCGGGACGATCATCCAACACGTAGCATATCATCTTCTTCTGTTTCGCCGCGTTTATTGCAAGGGCCATGCAGAGCGCTGCGGGTTTACCGGACACGCAGATCACATCTGCCTTCGAGACTATCTCTTCAGCTTTCTTTATTGTCTCCTCTAGGTTGCTTGGATCAACTGTTGAGACGATGATTTTGGGTATGCGTATACCCCTTAAGATAAGAGCGTTTCTGAATTCTTCTAGCTTCTCATCCACGTCTGACCGTGTAGAGAGTATATACAATGTTGTCGGATTATAAATATTCACTAGGTTATAGAGTTGGCTGAGAGACGGATCGTATGGGGTGGCAACCTCGAATGTCTTGGCGTTCCATTCGAGGATCAGTTTTCTCACGTATGTCGCTGTTCTATGAACTATCTCTCTGGCATGTGAGGGTGGGCCCTCCGGAGTACAGAGCAGTGTTAGGTTATAGTTGCTGGATTCAGATTTTTGGACGGTGAGTTCGTTATGGCTTCTATAGCCTAGCTCCGGAGGGCTATATATGAAGCTTATTTTTCTGGCCTCCTCGCTTATTTTCTCGAGCTTTATGCTTTCCCTAGTTACTCCTCCGGACTCTTCCAGTCTATCGAGTATGAACGCTGTGAACGGTTCGATCTCTCTTTGTAGAATCTTTATCGGCAGATCGATCTTCCAGATGTTATCGGCTCCTTCAGGCCTTTCGCTTTCTCTGATTCTCCATCTTCTCAGCAGTGATGGTGTGACAAGAGTGGATGACTGGAGGGCTGGAATCAGCGAGCCTAGGATCGCTGTGGCTAGAGAGAAGAAGAGAGCTATGAGTCCCCACTCAGCCGATGTTTTCTCTCTTACTTCTAGTGCTCCGAAAATCGGGTTGGATGCTAAACGGTAACTTGAGATTCCAAGCAGATATCCGAATCCTCCTCCAATGAAGGCTAATACGATTGCTTCGGCCACGAAGAGCAAGGCTATATGAGTCGGGTTTAATCCGATTGATGAGAGCGAGGCTATCTCTTCTCTTCGTTCTCTAACCGATCCTAGCATTGATGCTCCTATGTTAAGGATCACAAGGCCCATTAGGAATGGGATGAGTCCTAATCCCTTCTCTTCTACATAGCTTCCGAGGGTCTGCCTCACTAATGATCCTGGATGCGAAATGTAGACGTCGTAATCATATGTTAATACGATTGTTCTAGCCATCTCTTCGTAGTTTTCTTTGTTTCTGAGCTGAATGGTCACTCTGGAGATTGATACTTTAGGTAATTTAAGCGCCTTCTCATATGTTACTATAATTACGTTTTTTCCTGAAGATGGAAATGAGCCGGCGATTGGGTCATACATGTATGGACGTATAGGGTTTCCATCTATGTCTCTCCAGTTCTCCAGCATTTTTGTGTCGAAGAATCCTCTGATGACAAATTCCTGGTTGAATCCGTAGAGGCTGTCTCCAACATTAACCTTCAATAGTTCCTTTAGGTCTGAGCTTATGAGGACCCCTTGGGTCTCGTTGTCCTTTAGGTATTCGCCCTCGACGATTATGGAGTTGAGGCTTGTAACGTTGGCTTCTACGCTGGGGATTATTCCTATGATGCCTAGGACGGTCATGGATTCTCCTGATGTTGAGTAGAGATGCCCGAGTGGTTGGAGGCTGCTGACGGGCGTGTTCTCTGCCTTCGGAGCGATTAATGTTATGTTAGGTTGGGATTTAAGCCAGTCTATGAAGGATTCAGGTATGGGGATGAATTCTCCGATGTTTCCTCCGATGGGTTCGTCTTTGATCAGCAGGGCGTCTACGGGAATGCTGGGTCTAATTGTTTGAGCTACAACTCCATAGCCTGGCGATATGGATGTTAACGTGATGAATCCGAAGACAAGTATCATGATGTTGATGAGGCTCATTATTGTTCTTATTTTTCTTCTTCTAAGGTTGCGGCATGCCATTGAAAAAGCAGCGATCAATGCGCTTTGAATCCGTATGGATCGGTTCTCGCTTTCTTTCTCGGGGAAGAGACGTGGAGCTAGGAGCAGCGTGGATTGCCCCACTATGAGTGATAGAGCGGCAGCCGTTATGAAGACTACTTCATGGACTAGGCGGCATCCTGGAAATAGAAGGTAGAATAGGATTACAAGGCCGATGTAGAAGATTATTCCGATCAGCATGTTTATTGGAAGCGAAAATATCCATTTTCCCATGGATATTTCAAGGATGTTTCTTCTCTCAGCTACGAGATATGAGGATGAGAAGGAGATGAAGAGTAGTATGAATAATATCGGAAAGAAGGATTGGGAGCTGGTTATGATTAATCCTTCAAGATCATCTTTTACTTTTGTAGCGAGGATATATGAGCTTCTGAGCTTGGCGAATGATTGATCATAATCTTTCTTCTTAAGCAGAGATAGAGACTCGTCAAGTAGTCTATGAGAGTTCTGTAGGTCTCGTCTCTCGGCTTCTACTAGGAACCCAGCGTCTCTGCATTCTTCAAGTAGATAGAGACTTGATTTTAAGAGATCCTGTACCTCCTCGATATTTGAGAGGAGGTTGAATTCTCTCATGTCGAGATATAGGATTTCTCCGGGGGAGAGCTTAATATAGCCTGTTTTTCCCGTGACGGTGAAGCTTTCTTTCCATCCCTTCCCCTTATATAATGAATCGAACTCGGCTGTTACCTTTATCGCCACTTTAGTGTTCGCTGGGATAACTACTAGCCGCTCATCGTAGCCGAGTGCATTAACGATATCGGTTTTGCTTCCATAGTCTCTCACTGGACCGGTCCAATAGTTTCCAGTCATTTTTTCTTCTATTTCCTCAACTTCGAAGTAGCATGCGGAGGCTGGACTCTTACTCTTTATTGATCTAACCTCTCCTTCCAGATAGACTGAGGCGGCTTTCTTCATGATGAATCTATGAGTTGAGTTAGAACCCATGGATATCCAGACGCGCCATCTTTGGGGGAGATAGTCGACTCCAGGCGTGTCTTTTCTGTCGCATGTAACGTATATGAGGTATGCTCCTTCCTTACTCACCGTCATGTAGAATCTTCCATTCGAGTCCGTGGAGACCATCCTGCGTATCCTCCGCCATCTCAAGTCTAAAAGTGTGACGTTTGCTCCCTGCACTGGCATGCCTTTTTCATCTACGACGATGCCGGAGACCGATGCCGGAGCCTGCGCTTCATTGTTTATTGTGTTGAGAAAGGTGAGGGAGAGCTCTAGAGATAGGAAGAGAAGGATCACCCATAATCTTCGTGAAGCATACATTCTCTCTACACTTGTAAGCAGCAATCTGCCTTTTTATTTACTCTGGAAACAAGCCTTCTAGTTTTATATATGTTACGTTAAGTCTGGATTTCTTTCTGGAGAGGCTGATTGAGACGAGAATTCATGATTTATGTATAGAATCATCTTCAATCTGCTTTTACAAAAAGAAAAATGAGGGAACTAATCGTTTTTTCTATGCGGGCATGAAGAACTTTATTAGTCCGAGGAAGGCTCCTAGGAACATTAGGAACCAGTAGCCTACGAGCAGCCCAACGCATATTGGCACTACTACCCTATCATTGAGTCTTGTACCGCCAACCCTCATCACTATGGACTTCGCTATCCACGCTATTAAGGCTGGGAATATCCATGCTGTTCCTCCTCCGCCTAGACCGACAGCGACTCCTGCTGGATCTAGAGGCCACCAGACGTAGCGGAAGTTCAGGAAGCTTAGAATCGCTGATAGGATGATTCCTGCCAAAAGGTATGGCCAGAGAGGATCTGCCGCAGGCTGATTCTCAACAGTCGCAGCGTTTGGATGAGTCCATATCCACCATGCGTCGTAGAGCCCCATCGGTGTGTTGTTGGTTCCAACCAGGTAGTCGAACCAGACGGCGGTTGGGAAGCCAATGATTGCTGAGATTATGCCTGTTGCGAGGATCAGCTTTGTTATGTCTCTTGGATGTACTCCCATGTCAACTCCGACTCTGTAGCACATCGGGATTGCATGGGCCATTCCGAACTGGGTGTTGTTCTCTCCCATTATCTCTCCTGTGAATCTGTTTGTCAGCAGCATCGTCGTCGTGTATTCTCTAGCTAGGTCTGGATTTGCGCTTAGTATGTCAGCCGTCATTCCCGGATGCCATAGATACTTGGTGAATGTCATGTAGTGTGTCCAGTCGAAGGGGCCGTACCATGCTGTTCCTATCACGCTTGCGAAGCCAAAGACTCTTGCTGAGGAGAGGAAGATAACCCACATGGTGAATACGATGAGGACTGACCCTGCGGGATTGACTCCTGCAGCGATGAGCATTCCTATGAGGACAATTGTTGAGATGCCGATAAATGCCCATCCAAGCATGTGTGGAATCGCTGCTTCCTCGGTTTCCTTCTTAAAGAGGCTCTTCATATATGATGAGTTGAGAACGAACCATGTGAGTATTAGGCCTATGAATGCTCCTAGCCATATGCCATTATACTTGAATGGCGGCTGCCCCAAGAGGAAGCCTGCCCTCCATCCTGCCTCTTGGATTCCAGAGTAGTATCCCATATACCATGCTACTTGCGCCGGTATTAGAACTCCGAATATCTGGAAGACCCAGATGGAGAAGAGAATCTTCAATGGAAATAGGAAGAACAATGCGTAGATCATCGGATTTACTGGCAGGAACGCCCATACCGGTATGACCTTTGTGGCGGGGACACCTGCGAGGTTTATCACTCCGAACCACCAGCTCAGGTATGGCGCGGCTGACCAGCCGTATATGTCTGGGAACGCTGGGTAGAGAGCATGTAGAATGACTGGCAGTATTGAGATTGCTCCTATGATCCATCCTACGAAGAAGAATTTGAGTCTTGGGTCTCCCTCTTTGGGAGCGGTTATCAGCTCTATTGAAAGTGTTCCTGTCGCAGCTGCTGGATATGGCAGCCTTTCAATCTCGATCCATCTTCTCTCTAGTAGGGCGAGCCATCCAGTCCAGAAGAGAAGCCACATTATTGCGTATACTGTCCACCAGCCTATCCATGATCCCCAGGCACCCATTGGGGCTGCGACGCCTCCGGTCTGAATAAGCGCTACCAGATCTCTATCGGATGGGCCGAATACGAAGGAGTTTGCGACTGCGCTTGTGTATGGCTCGAATGTTGTTAATCTGATCCTCACAGAGTTATGAAGTATGCCGTATGGAACCATTGAGTAGCAGAAGACGAATGACATTGATGCGACTGTGTAAAGTAGAGCGAGCTTCTGTCTGCTTACTCCTGAGAGATCCGCCACTCTTGAGATTATTAGGATTACGAATAGCACGATGAGGGGGCCTGTGAATGACCCGAAGATCATTGACCAGGCCCAGGATGGTGAGAATGGTGCTGAAAGAACTCCTGCAAAGCAGAGTATAACTGCAACAATTATCATCTGCATCCATGTTCTGGATGTGAGAATGCTTTTGACTTCTGTGCTCATGTTTCATCTTCCCTCCAAATTCATATTTTTGATATTTATTCTTCCTTTTACTTTTTTCGTCATATTATATAAGCTTAATCATGATAGCATCATAAGCTTTTATGATGTTTTTGGGAAAACTCATTGAGGCTTAGAGAGAATTATTGAATCATAGATTTTAAGCAGAAAAATTGTGTGCGGGCTATAAAGGGGGCTTTAGTAGGGCATAAGCCAAGTTGCCCTAGAGAGAAGAGCTATCATTCTGAGGATTGTGTCGACCATTCCGCTTCCAAGGGTTATGCCTATGAAGAAGAATCCTTTATTTTTGTCCCAGAATTCTTTCCCTGCGAATCTTCCTATCATGGCTGAGCCTACTGACCCTAAGAACTGGGCAAGCGCGTCTGGGGGAACCATAAGCATTCCTGTGATCATCGCGACTGGAATCGAGGGTACATGCAGTACGAAGTCCGAGATTAAATATAGCACTGTTGATATGCTGAATCCAGTTAGCATCCACTGTTCCCTGAAGAGGAAGCCCTTCCAAAGCCATTCCTGCCATCTCCAGAAGTTCATAGCTTCAACTGGCCATGCGGAGATTGTGTATGGATAAGCGTAGCCGGGGATGGGGTTCAGTTTCCAGAAGAGGGAGACGAAGAGGAAGCTTCCGAGGAGGCCGAGCACTACTAGGAGGAAATATGTCTTCGTATATTCTTTTAAGTCTACTTTTAGTATGGAGGCCATCTTTAGCTGTTGAGCTATTCCGGAGCCGCCCAGGAATAGAACCATTCCGGGAGGGATGAACCATATGTCCAGCCCTCTATATCCGCTGAAGTATATCATGGCTTCCCGTAGATAAGTCTGGTTTAGATCGAATCCTAGAGTGATACCGGCTGAGTGCGTCTGGAGGAGAGTCATTACGAATGATATTCCAAGCGTGAATATGAGCAGAATCCAGAGTGGAAAGCCTGGAACGAGAAGTTTGGATAAGATTATTGCGAGAGCCGCTGTGCAGAGATATATTATGAGCAGATACTTGCTTGTGAATAGTTTTTCTCGGGCGCTTTCACCGGAGCTTAGCCCCGTTCTTACTCTGCTGAAAGCTTTAAGCACGGTTTTGTATCTTACGAGAAGAGGGATCACTGCGACTGCTATGGCCCATCCTACGATGAGGCTATTCCAGAAGTATAGTCTTGAACGTTGATATAGCCATAGGTATCCCTGTCCCGGCTGCCATTTACTCTCATCCGGCCACATATCATTCATTGTTACGTATGCGCTTCCGAAGGTGTATAGTGCGAGGTTTGCGATGAGCTGGGCTGCTGTGAATTTTATGGGGAGGATGAATCCAATGATGTAGGGGATCATATCTGTCGTGAAGACGAATGAGGCCCCTGGAGCCATCGTCTCGACTATATGCGTCAGATCGATGGGGTAGCGTGGAACTAGGGGGATGCCCATCACCTGTGTAAGTCCGCCAGTTGCGGCTGAGTAGATTATACCTGCGATTATCGCTAGAACTATCATTCGTATCTTGTCTCTGTCTCTTTGTCCGAAAGCGTTCATTGTTTGGGCATCCCAAGATGCGAATGGGAATTCTAGCTTCTCTTCTTCCACGTATAATCTGAAGGCTAGAAGGCCTAATGTATAGTTGGCGAAGGCTGTTAGGACGACTGGGAGGATTACTTGGACGAGTATGGGCAGCGCCCAGGCTGAGTCGAAGAAGGTTCTATTCATCATGGATCTTAAAGCACTTTCTCCTATAGGTGAGAAGAATGGCGGAACCTTCTCTTGTAGATGAAACATGCGGGCTATCTCTGAATTTGCGAAGTATTGTTGACGTAGGAGATATGCGAAGTAATATCCTGTATACATTAAGCCGAGAGACTCGGTTATTCTGATTAGGAAGATCTCCTTCGAGTTGAGGGGGTTTCCAAGCATTCGGGTTAAGCCGACCCAGAGAAGTATGACCGCCCAGCTTGTAAGCGGGAGACCCCAAAGTCCGCTGACAAGCCAGTTATAGATCATTGCTGGCTGTATTATGAAGACTACGAATAGGAAAGCCAGCATTGTACGCCATGTTAATCCTTTCTCAGCTTTTTCTACGGGGACTTTTACTTCTCCCATATCCTTTTAGCCTCCTTAATATAGCGCTCCTTTTCATCTGGGCTGAGTGCTCTCCATAATAGGAACTGTTTTCGAACCTCATTTAGTAATGCTCTATTTGAGGTGATCCAGAGGTTTTCAACACCCATTAATCTTCTTATAAGAATCTCGAATCTGTATCTTTCAGCTTCTTCTTGGAGGCTGAGTATGTCAAAGTCCTGTATTATTCCGGCGTCGAAGGGTGAGAGTTGAAGCCTCGCTCTTAGGATTCTTCTTCTTTCCTCCCGGATCATCTCGATGGGTTTGAGGAGCATGAAGAGACCTGTTCTTTCAGTTGATGATGCCTCAAAGTATTCTCGGAGGAAGTTTAGGATTCCCAGCGTTTCTTCTTCAGTTGCATTGAATGGTAGACTGATGCTCCATAAGTTTCCAACAGGTTTACTCTCAATCCGCCACTTTCTAAGCAGGGAGGGAGTTGCCAGACTTGAAGCTCTCATGATGGGATATATGGATGAGAGGATTGTGGCTCCCATCATGACTCCCATAACAATCAGTACGACTCCTGAGGAGACGTTTGGTATTAGATCCGCTGGGAATAGGTTCAGGTTCCAAAGTGCATATGTTACGCCTGCCCCGGATATGTATCCGAGGAAGCTTCCAATGAAGGCGAGGGCGACGCTTTCCATTACGAATATTGAACCTATATGACGCGGCGAGAGTCCAACTGTGCTTAGAGTCGCGATTTCTCTTCTCCGCTCGTATACGGAGCTAAGCATCATTGAGAGGATTGAGAGGGAGGAGAGTAGAAGCGGAACCATAGTTGTTTGAAGTCCGCTCATAGCGTATATGTCTCTTGAAGCAACCTTGCTGGAGACTCCCTCCTCCTTCACTCCATAGAAGACGTCGAATGGAAGTGTTAGGACCATATCTAATGCGCGTTTCCACATTTTTTCTTCTGTAACTGTAGATGCTGCCCTTACCGAGATGACGTTGGGCTGAACGTTGAAGTAGGTTTTAGCGAACTCATATGGGACAATTATGAATTGGCTTAGGCTGAGGTAGACGGGTCTTCTACTCATTGATGTGCCTATACGATCCAGAGGTGAGATTGGCTCTAGATCCAGATCTTTAGAGAGAAGTGATGTTCCAACATTATCGTCTAGGATGCCCATGACCATTACGGGAATTCCGTAAAGGTTTATTTTTGAACCTGCTTCAACCTCGAATCCTAGATCGCTACTTAATTTTTCCGCCGTGCTCTTGCTTATCATCATTGCATTTACGATTTTAGGAGCAAACGCTGTTCCCTGCCCTGGTAGAATCGCGTCTTCCAGCATCTTTGCCTCTTCAGGCGTAATGGCAAGTATAGCTGCAATCGATGTGTTTTGAGATTGAGACCATTTTACTAGTATCTGTCTTCCCGGAGGATATATCCATGCTCTAGGATTTGTATGGAACTCACCTATTCCTTCAGCGACTATATCTTTTACTCCTAATAGATAGACTTCTGAGATTGAGATGTCCATAACGTCTGGGGCGGGCCTCTTCAAGAGTATGCCTGAGTATGGGGGAGCTCCGAGAGATGATCTATATGTCAGGGCCATTACTCCCATCGTTGTGAAGATCGTCATTGCTGATATGGTTATTATGATTGTTGATAGGGTTAGGCCTGTTCTCAGCGGCCTCTTCCTAAGGTTCTCTATTCCCATCGAGAGAGCTGAGATTACTACGCTTCCACGTTCTATATCGGAGGAATGGAAGCCTAGAACAGTCTTGCTTATAGTCTTGATGGCATCGTTAAATTCGCCTATGACGACGTAGAATAGCAAGAATGAGAACAGTATGACTGCTAAGCCGTCGATAAGCATCCATATGTTCGATGAGATTGTGTATCCGGGATGAACTATGCCAAGAATACCGTTTGTTATCAAGAATAATGCGAGGATTATCGCCATTCTTTTAGGCCCGGTCTGCCTTCCGGATACGAGCCTAGCTATTAGAATTATGAATGCTGCGGATAGGAAGAAGAAGAAAGTGGCGGTATTGACAACGTCATATATGAGTGAGAAGGATGAGAGATAAGCGCGAAGAGCGTTCTGCCATAATCCTATATAATATGAGTAAAGTTTACCTGCCTCTTGATTCTTGATGGCTTCGTCGGCTAGTTTCCGGAACTTGTACATTCTTTCAAGATGCATCATCAATTTCGGATTGGCAGACATCTTCGACAGTAGAAAGCCCGCTCTGCTGTCAGCAAGATAATACATGTTCTCAACAACGTCGAATAATGTTAAAGTTAGGATTTCACCTGGCTTTAGCATGTATCCCCGGCCATGTGGAGCTTCTCTGGAGGCATTGTTAAGCACGGCGATTATTCTACCTTGACTCTTTACAACTACTTCTGCCGGTATATCTGGCTGAATGAAGACCATGGCTTCGGGCCATGGCGCCAGCGTGTCTCTCCAAACGAAGTAGCTGTGGGAGATGAAGTTGTAGGCTTCAACGGTGAGGCCCATTCCAGCTCCACCTGGCATTGGCTCCTGGATAGTTAGTGGATCGAAGATGCCTACGAGGCAGATTGAAGCAGTCTTAAAGACCGGGATATATCGGAATCCCTTCGTCGAGTATATGCTGAAGGCTCTTGCTACCTGTCCGCTCGCCGCTAGGTATGCTAGGGCTTCAGTGCCTGCCGTGAGCACAGGAGCCGCCGCGGCTGACTGCTGGCCGAAGAGGCCTCCTACTCTCAATTTCTGGGCACCGAACGGTCCTGTGTCTGTTGCGTATATGATGTCGCCTGTCTTCGGATCTATAATGTATGCCTGTGCATCTATTCCTGTGAGAGGCTTTATACCCTTTAGAACTACTCTACCTCTTGAGTCTGGCTTAACAATTGTTGTGAAGCCCAGGGGAGAGCCAAGCATACCTATGGCTCCAGCTTGGGTTGGCTGTATTGGAGGCGCGGCGAACTGGCCTACCGTCACTCCTTGAACAACTACGCTTCTTGATGGGCCTTGCCCTCCGCTCGCTGAGAAGCCGGCTACAACAACGGATCCAACTGGATTCATAATTGCTCCGACGGAGACGAAGAAGATAGCATCTTTATGTTGAAAATCGGTGAACCAGTCTGTCTGTTTGTCGTATTGCGCTAGCTGCAGGGTTACTGTGATTAGGCCCCAGTCTGTAGCCACTCGTTTTGGAGCTAGGAAATAATTTACTTCCATATTTGCGGAGTTATAGAGTATTGGCCATAAGATCGTTACTTGCTTTCTGAGGTTTTCTTCTTTTTCAGGCGTTATCTTCTCGTATTTATCGAATGGAGTATACTGATAGATTCGGAACGCATTTGTCGTTACGAATCCTACGGCTCCGCCGTAGCAGGCCTCAGTGAAGACTTCAGCTTCAAAATATCGTAGGAAAGGCTCGAATGGAGGTGAGCTAGCTATCCAGCTCGGATAAGACCATGTGACTCCGTCGATAAGTTTGAATTCTTCGCCTAGCTCCGCTTCTAAGGCGGGTTTCCAATTGACGAAGATGTCCTTAAGCCATCCTGCATATCTGGATGCTAGGGTGCTTGGCTGATTATAGCCGTAAGTTGATCCCGTAGCGTATACTGCGAGGACGTCGCTTTCACTGGCAATGTCTAAGGTTAGCATCATCTTGATTTTAACGCCTAATTCGCTGAAGTGATCCTCAACGAATTCTCTGGCGCCTACGAGCCCCTCATAGTGCCCTGCGAATGCAACTAGCCATATCGTCCTCTTCGGAGGATTAATTGTGAGAAGCCTTGAGATTTCTAGTAGGAAGGAAATACCCATTGAGTCGGTTGCGCCTGGAGAGAGCTGGGGAACAATCGACCAAGAATCATAATAAGCACCAATTATTGCAACTTCGCCTTTAAGATTAGGATCCGTTCCCTCCACGACTGCAACGATATTTGAGACGACGCGGCTTTCCCACTCCATTTGGGAATCGATCCAGATTTTCACCTCTTTATTCTTCTCGAATAAACTCTTAAGTAGGGATGCTGTTTGCCCAGTTACATATAGTCTTGGAAAATTCACGGGAACGCTGAAGACTTTTTGAAGAGATTGAAGCGCAACTGTGTCTTCAGGTTCTAAGAAAATTACTCCCTTAGCTCCATAAAGCAAAGCGTTCTTCCAATACCATCTGTCATTGAAGTCCATCAGAACGAAAGCGTCTTTAGCATTAATTCCCTGAAAGTCTTCTGGAACACCCCCCTTTGCATATACTAATCTGTCACCTTCGATTGGACTGGTATATGGACATGGATTCACGTGATTAGGCCAGAGCGGATATGCCTCGCCTTCAATTGTCTTACCATCTGGAAGCTCGATTTTAATTGATGATCTCTTAACTATCGGCGTAGTTGCTGTGAAGTTTTCAAATCTAACCTCTAGGCCTAATGATCTCCAGTAGTCTGCAATGTAATCGGCCGCTCTATAGAAGCCTTCATATCCAATCACCCTAGAGCCGAAACTTGATAGGGTCCTAATCGATTCGAGAACGTTATTTAAGTCGGGATGAGAGAGATCATTCTCCTGAACGGGATAGACTTTTGAGGAGAGAATGTTGATATTAATCGAGGAATTCAAGATAAGTAGTGTTGAGAAAAGGAAGAAGAGCAGGCTAAGAGGACTTTTACGCCGCATCACTGATCTTTCCTTTATTTGTATACGGGATACTTCGTATACGGGATACACGTCTTATAAAAATTAATCGATTATAAAAGTTTTCTCCTAACAAGATTTTTGAGTACGATTAACGTAAATTCTTCATAATGGTTTGGATGAGAAGGTCGAATAAGAAGATGAGAAACCGATGCTTTCAGGTCTTCTAGAGAAACGTTCTTTGCGGCTGTCTCTGGCGGTGATTTCTCTAGTCTCTCTGACTGGATACGCCTTTCCTTTCGTCACTAAGTCTCTTCTATCTCCCAGAGCGAGCTGGGCATACCATTATACGGAGACTCTTTTTTCGAATGGAAGTCTAGTTTACGAGTTTAATGCGGATTGGGAGTACTGGATAAACAGCCTCTACAGGGACACACTTATTATCGAAGTGAACGGAACGGTGCATCATAGATATTTTTTAAAGAATGGGTCTTACGTAACGTTCAATTGGACTGATCATTCATGGTTTTTCGTTAATACAAAAACACGAATGTACGGTCAGGGGTACTACACGAGCTGGTGGATTCCAACGAATATTTATTTCGGCGATACTGTCCCCGTATGGAATCTCAATCTGAGAGTTATCGGTTTAGCATGGGTCATAATTGATGGGCAACTCATAGAATGTTGGGTCTTAAAGTATGAGAGGCCTAGAGAAGAGTACACCTTCCTTTACGAGAGAACAACGGGGCTCTTCGTTAAGATGGTCTTTAAAAGAACCGTTGGAAAGTCTCAGTTGACAGCTGAGAGGCAAATTACAAACATGAGTTTTACATGGCCGCTTCTTGCTTTAATGAGGCCTTTCCTGATTCTTATAGCTATAGCCGCCATCATCATTCTCACGGTTTCATATAGAGAGGATCTTAAGAGATTTCTGAAGAAACCTGAAAAGATTCCCGTTATTCTATAGTCTCTATGAAGATGACTTTGGATAGTGCTGTTCAAAACGAGCTTTTACGTTAGATTTATGTTCAGCTTGGATGGATGCGACAAACTTAAATATTTTCTCGGTCTCCTTGATGCTGTGAGTCCGTTGCGATTAGGATTGCCTAGACCTCCCCTCTTAATCTTTCTATCTTTGATTCTTATTTCTCTAATTTTGGGATTCGGCATAATCTACTCAACCGTTTCAGCTCATAGAAAGGGGGATTATCTACATTTAAAAAGTGATGTTTTAGAAGTTGATTTTCCAACAAACTGGTTTGCGTTCTCTTGGGAGACGGTTAATGAAACAACTAATGGGAAGATTTTCAGCTTTCTCATGTTTGCCTCTAACATGTTTTCTGCGATTTCCATTCAAGTGTTCGATGAGATCGCAACCAAGCAATATATGATGGAGAATAATCTTAGCGATGTTTCTTCAGCCTCATTTAAGGAAACGCAGCGATTTTTCAAGTGGATTTCTAGAAAGAACGAGAATGCCTCTATAATTTCTAGTGAGAACGGAACTTTGAACGTGGGTGCCTCGAAGAGTTCTGCAAGCTTTACAAGGATCCTTATAAAGGATGGCTTTGAAGATAGGGGTTCTTTCTATAATGTAAGCTGTACCGTTCTTTCTTATATGAAGGGGGAAAATCTTGTTCGGATAGCCTTCTGGGGCAAGGATGAAGACTGTGATAAGGCTTCAGGAATATTGGAGAGGGTATTAAACACTACTTTGGTGAAGAGTTATGGCTCTAAGTGATGAAGATTATAAGATAACGAGGTGGGATTTGATAAATAGCGCGATAGGCGGAGCTATATTTTTCATAGCAGCTATCCTGTTATCAGATCTAGCTGAAACTTTTCTTAGGCAGATCTTAGTCTATTTCGGCATCATAGGCGTTATAGCCTTTGACTCTTTCAAGATCGCAAAGGCGATAATAATCTTTGGAGCTGCTTATTTGCTCTGCGGATTCTTCGGCGGACTCTTTACGGGTTATAGATGCGAGAAAAAAGTGAATCTTTTTCTTCTTATTACGGCGTCTATAGGTTTCGTTGCGCTTGTCGCGTTGTCGTTTTTTGTTGGACGTCTCTCTTTGCCTACAGCCTATGTTGATATTTTAATACCAGCATTGGCAGGGGATTTCATAGGGGTCTATCTTGGAGGTTATACTATCATTTGGTCATCTAGGGAGGAGGAGCCGTCGGGGGTTGGTATAGAATTGGATGAGGAAGATTTGAAAAGTCAAGAGGATTCGTCTTCCTCGGAATAGACGGCTATTAAAATCAGGATTTAAAACGAGATTTCTTGCGCGGTCTCAAAAAATTTATAAAATGAGAATATCCTTTTCGCCTACAGCGATACTGTTGTGGAATATGATGATGCGCAGTATTCAATGAGTGCTGAGGAAGTGTTTTAGTTGTTAAAGGGTGTGCATAAACTCAGCGCTGACAAGACTATAATAGTTGTAATGGCTGATTACGGCTTCGACCCATCTCTTCTGTCATATGGTGCTTGCTTATCATCAATCCGATCTTTCGAGATTGAACTTTTTAACGTTAAGATTTTCGCCTTTAGGGGGTGGAATGCTATGGCTGCTTTACGCCGAGGCTGGCGTGGCAGCTGCAGCCATTATAGTCATCGCTTTCTTCATCATTAGAAGAGCAAAAACAAGATAAACGTGAATTGAGATTATCTATGTGAGGGGAAGGGGAAGTTTCTGGGAGATGGAAAGAATTAAAGCGATATTTTGTTTTTTAACTTTTTTGGTTCTGGTTTCTTCTCTAGTTCAGCCTGTTAATCCTCAAATTGGGATGGGGAGATATACTTATTATGGGTTTATACCCTCGAGGATATACTGTTTTAATCCTAATTTTCCTGAGGATTATTCTCCTTTATATTCTGGACCGGATTTTGGTCCTCTACATAGGAGGCCGCCGAAGAATAATTCTGAGATTCTTCATGTTCGTGACTATGGAGTCTTGCTGGTTGTGGGAAATTGGAATTCTACCCATTGCTGGCTGTATGAGCTTCCTACAAATAGGCTATTGCGGAGCTTTTCTTTGAACAGGTTTGAGTTGAAGGCTATAAAGCTTCCAAACGGGACTTTCTTTAAGCTTGTCTCTGACAAGATTGTTTCTGCGGTGATCAAGGGAGGAGCCTTTGTGAATAGAGTTGTCGCTGACACCTACAATGCTGACGTAAGCACCTATTATTTGAGTACTAATGGATCATATGTTGGAAAGGAGTTTATATTTCCGGCAACGCTCTCTGAGGAGGAGTTTACGCCTTACAGGATATTTTCGATTGATTCTGCTAAAGTTGAGGTTTACGAGAATGGTTCGCTTCTTAAAAGTTTTGATCTTCCAGCGAATAGTGTTGTGAGTTTCTACCCTAAAAATGGCTCTGTCTGCTATGTTAAATCGACGGGGTATATAATGGTCTCAGCGTTTCATTTTGCAGAGTCATGCTTTATTCCATCGGTTGAAGGAGGCTTTGTTGGAAAGGTCTTCTATGCGAGTGGAGCGAGGAGACAGGGAGGAAGGGGAGAGGCCTTCTTCCGCAGCTATACTTACATATCGGGTGTTGAAGATGCGAAGGCCAGAATCTTTGACTTGAAGGGAGGGAAGTGGGTTAGGGAGGTTGAAATACCAGCGGGTTCAGCTTCAACTCTTAAGACTGATGACCTGTCCCCAGCGACGTGGGAGACCTCCTCCTATATTCTATACTCGGATAATCCGGTGACTCTCATGTATGTCAGTAACAGCACAGTGGAGGGAGGCGTCTCAATATTTGGACTTAAAGCTGGACAGGAAGCTGTGGTCGTAATACCGGAAGGAGAATCCTACATATTCGCAGCGGAAGACTGCCTGGTGGAGATTGGAGACTTGAAGTATAGGCTTGCTACTGACCAGATAAAGAGGATTCCACAGGGGGTTTATCCGATAAGGACTACGGGAACTATAATTGTTGAGGTTGTTGACCTTACGGAGTATAGGGGCTTGTTAGGCTTCGCTGAGGCCTTACCTCCTGTTCAGACTATTGATTTTTCACCTTCAGGTCTTAAATTGAGGATTCCTCAGGAGGAGACGATGCAGAATTACATTTTAATCGGCGTCGGGGTTGCCGTAGCATTAGCAGTTGTTCTCTTTATGTTATGGAGGAGACGCTGAGTTAGAGGTAAAAATAAAAAATGAGGGTTGATGCTTCTAGCTTTTCTTTCTTTTCATCATTAGGAATCCCGCTACGCCTATTATTACAGCTGCGACTATCCCCGCCATAATGTAGGTTAGTGGGAGGCCTCCGCCTGCAGCTATTGGAGATGGAGTTACGTTTGGCTTAACGGTGGCCCATTGGATGCATGGGACGCTCATTCCGAAGCCGTCTACTCCCTGGTTTGGAGGTATTAGAGGCGTGTGGATTATCTGAACAACTAGGCTCTTATCAGATTTGACCTTATGCATGCCGGGGGAGCTTAATGTGAAGAATGAGTCATTCTTTATTTGAACAGGCACGTCGTCGATCATTACTTGAGCATCTTCACTGGCGAATATGTATGCCTTAACCGTAGAATTTAACGGTAGGAAGAAGGGAGTCTCCTCATTCGGTCTAACCATGAAGTTTGTAACCCCCCTTCCATATGCCCAGCTATATGACCTTTTTATGTTTCCGCTGTGGATGAAGGATAGGGTTATCGGTTTGTCGCTTTCTACAGCTATTGAATAGTCCGGTTCGGATGGTTGAGGCTTTATATTGACGGCTTCTCCGCCTTTGACCTCAACCTCCTCGATTATCTTCTTGTATGCTAAATCCCAGATCTTAACTTTGGTATCTTCCAAGGCGCATATTCTGAAGCCGTAATCCTCTTTGGTATCGAATGACCCTGCTGATCTTGTGTAGAATCTTTTACCGACGAATCCTCCCGTGGCTGAAGGAATGAAGTAGCTGCTTCCTACAGGTTCTCCGGACTGAATCATTATGTTGCCTGTAGACTCAACCTTGTATGCCATGAATGCTTTTAATGAGAGTTGCTTATGAGAGTTGGCATCTAGCTTAAATGAGATTTTGAAGCCGTCTTCTCTCGTTACTGTTACCTGGGCTGGTTCCAAGGAGAAGATGTGATAGGGCTCGCCCGCTAAACCTTGAGAGGCGATGAAGATGAATACTTTGCCTACATAGCTTCCTTCAGGTGTAGTGTAGAATGCTAATGGTGTTGGCCCCTCGAAGTCTTCGGGGGTAGGCACGCTCTCTGATGGAAGCGAGCTCACCAGCATAACGAAGGCGGGATTATTCGAGACTATCTTGAAGATTGTGCCGTTTGGCAATGTTAGGAAATGCTTCTCCATCTTGTTCAAGCTAAATTCCGTCTGCAATGTCCATTGCTTATTCTTCATCACGAAGATTTTTGTTTGGGTATTATCTTCGAATGCGACTATTCCGATTAGGGCGGATGATCGTACGCTTTCGGTGTTTAGTTGCCATCCCGCTGTTATGTCTATTGCGCCGTGAAGTGTATGTTTAGGCTGATATTGATAGATTCTTTCGGGGACAACGCCGTAGTATACATATTCTTCTTCGCTTAGGACCGTTTTACCTGAGATTAATAGTAGAAATGTTAAGACTGCAAGAAGAACTATTCTTACTTTACATTTAGATGTCAATTTTGCCTCCTCTTGAAGTATTTCAGGTTTCTAATGAAGAAGTGTATTGAAAGTTTATAAGATTTCCTTATTTTTTGTATGGCAGCGTTTCTTGCAAAAGGAGGATAGTTGAATGAAAAGTTCTTGATCTGACGATCACTATGGGCTACGCTACTTTTTGCCGCCTCGTTTCATGAATAGTAATCCTAGAGCCGCGATGATTATTATCGCTGCTCCTACAGCTACATAGACTGTTGGAAGCGACTCTCCCGTCAGCGGAGTCAATTTAACGTTAGGTGCGGCATTGACTGTTTGGATACATGGGATGGCTGTGCCGAAGGACTGTATCCCCTGGAATGGTGGGGTTAGAGGCCAGTGTATCACTTGGACTAAGAGATTCTTGTCAGCTATTATCTTATGGAATCCTCCTGTGATTATCTTATAATAGGAGTCAGCCTTGATCGTTACGGGTACATCGTCGATTGTTGCAAGTGTCTCTTCATATGCAAAGATGTAAGCCTGAACTGTAGAGTTTGTTGGTAGGAAGAAGAGGCATTCTTGGTTAGGCTTGACGGCGAAGTATGTGACGCCCGTGCCGTATGTGAGTTCTCTCCGTATAGTGCCGTTGTTGATGTAGGCGATCATGACCGGCTTGCTGCTTTCAATCATTATGGCGTCGGCTTTCGGCCTGACGGATATTCCCGTTCCACCCTTGATCTGTAGTTCACCTATTACGCGTTTGAGTGTTAGATCCCAAATCTTAAGCTTTGCGTCCTCTAAGGCTGTGATTCTGAATCCGTCGTCAGAGGCAGGCCAGTATCCGCTGCTTGCTGCTGAGTAGAAGGTTCTTCCGACGAATCCGCCTTCGACGGATGGGATCCAGAGGCTTCTGGTTGATCTGCCTCCGAAGCCTCCTGACTCTATAACTATGTTGCCTGTAGACTCGATCTTGTATGTCTTGAATGGATAGAGCTGAAGAGACTTGTAGCTGTTTGCTTCCATCTTGAATGACTGCTTCACGCCGTCTTCTCGGGTTATGGTGATGGTTGAAGGCTCCAACGCTATGATCTTAAATGGAGTGCCTGTTGTTCCTTGGCATCCTAGAATGACGAATTCTTTACCGATGCAGCTCCCATCCGTTGCTGTGTAGAATGTTTGTGGAGTCGGAGCTTCTGCGCTGTTGGGTTCGAGCTCTTCGCCTCCGATGTTTCCTCCGAGAAGTATTACGGATACGGCGTGGTTGGATACGACTTTGAAGATCGTTCCATTCGGCAACTTTACGAAGTGTTTTTCCATACTGCCAAGTGTTGCTTCTGAGACAAGCAGGTTATCTGGTAAGGTATAGACTTTTACGGTTGTTTCAGGCCTTGCAGCTATTATGCAGAGCAGTCCGTAATGGGCAACTGATGAAGGATCAATTATGAATCCCTTGGAGAGGTCATACTCTGACTGTCCAGGCAAGGCGGCTTTAGGCCTTGCATAATAGATTCTTTCGGGGACGACGCCGTAGTATGTGTATTCCCCCGCTGAGCATGCGGGTGAGACAAGTGCGAATAGAAGAAAAAGAGAACATGTTAGGAGAAGAGCCATTCCCAGATGTCTTCTGAAAAACAATATTCTCACCCTCGCAATTTAACGAAACAGCGCAGTCTTTATATGAAATTTCATGATTTTAAAGTTTTACAAAATGGAATGTGCTTTGCCGTCCGGAAAAAATTTCTTTAAATAGTTTATATAGGGTTCGGTGCGTCTGGATCGGAATCTTACAGGCCTTAGAATTGGGAAGCGAATAGATCTGCTTTTACGAATTCAAGGTCATTTGGTCTTCTACGCTTCGTCACATGATTTGTATACGCTCTAAAAATTTCGTTCTGCAAAGTGAGGTGGAGGACAGACTTTTTTCAGAATATGATGCTTTATGATTCATGGGATGGTGCGGCCGCCGGGATTTGAACCCGGGTCACCGGCGTGGCAGGCCGACGTCCTAGCCAGGCTAGACTACGGCCGCTGCCCCATCGTGTTTATCCTTACATCTTTATTATTTATCTTTTTCAGTTCTTTTAAGAATCTTCTCTGCTCCTCATAGTTAGGAGGGCCTAGTTGCGTCCTCATCATTTTTATCCAAATACCTTTTTAAGAGCTCTATGCAGATTCTTTTATGAGGCTGTGTTGGATTTGGAGGTGTCTTTTCTTTGGGGTTGGTAGTTAAGGGTATAATTCCAGCGATGGTTACTCCTTTAGATCAAGATGAGAAGCTCGATGAATCTGGAATTAGAGAGGTCATCAATTATCTGATAGACTCCGGGGTTCACGGGATCTTTGTGTGTGGAAGCCAGGGGGAGAGCTATGCTCTGTCTGAGGATGAGAGGAAGAGAGTCGTGGAGATAGCTGTTGATGAAGTGAACGGGCGGGTTCCGGTTTATGCTGGAACGGGCGCGGTTACGACGAAGGCTACGATAGAGCTAAGTAGATACGCTATGGATGCTGGGGCTGATGCTGTGACCGTTGTCACTCCTTACTTCATAAGGCCGAGTCAGGATGAGCTTTATATGCATTATAAGCGTGTCGCTGAATCGGTTGATATTCCAGTTATGATATATAATAATCCTGGAAGAACTAATGTGAATCTTGAAGCTGAGACGGTTAAGAGGCTGGCTGAGATCGATAATATAGTGGGAATAAAGGATAGTAGTGGAGATCTAACCCTTACGGCTCAGTACATTATGGAGTGTCCAGACGACTTCGCCGTTCTCGCAGGTAGGGACTCGTTGATTCTTGCAACTCTGCTGTATGGCGGGAAGGGAGCGGTGGCGGCAACAGCAAATGTTGCACCGAGACTCGTCGTCGGCATATATGAAAATTTCATCAAGGGAGACTTGGAGAAAGCTAGAGAGTTACAGTTCAAGCTTCTTCCTCTGAGACTTGCATTCAGCTTGGGCACATTCCCAGTTGTTGTGAAGGAGGCTATGAATCTCTTGGGGAAGCCGTCTGGACCGGCGAAGGGTCCGGTTTCATATCTTCCAGAAGAGAAGAGAGCGAAGCTTAAGTCGCTTCTAGAAGAACTTGATTTACTTCCCTCATAGAATTTGCTTGAATAATGTGGTGGGATGATTGAATTGAAGCCTAAGCTGGGACTCATAGTTCCTCTGAGAAGAGATCCGCTGGAGGAGATAGAGAAGGTTAAGAATCTAGGTTTCCAAACATGTCAGATTTCATGCTGGGATATGAGTCTATATGAGAGGGATGTCGCCGAGAAACTTAAGCGGGCAGTCGAGGAGAACGAAGTTAAAATTACAACGTTATGGACTGGATTCTCCGGGAAGGCTGTTTGGAACTTTACGGAAGGCCCTTTAACTATTGGGCTTGTACCTCCAGATAAGAGGGAGAAGCGTCTGAAGGAGCTCAGGAAAGCCTCGGAATTTGCAGAGTGGATCGGCGTTGAGAGCTTGACGACGCATGTGGGATTCATACCTGAGAATCCGAATGATCCTATCTACATCTCACTTATAGACGTACTTAAGGATGTGGCTGAATTTCTCGAAGATAGAGGACAGAGCTTTTGGTTTGAGACTGGACAGGAAACACCCGTGACGCTGCTGCGGACCTTCGAGGATGTAGGGGCGGAAAACTTCGGAGTTAACTTTGATCCAGCGAATCTTCTCATGTATGGAAAGGCGAATCCGATAGATGCGCTTGACATCCTCGGAGAATATGTTAAGGATGTCCATGCGAAGGATGGCGAGTATCCTAAGAGTGGACGTCAACTAGGCGAAGAGAAGCCGCTCGGAGAGGGAAGAGTGAACTTTCCAGTCTTCCTATCCAAACTTAAAGAGCTAAACTATACAGGATCACTTACTATTGAGAGGGAGATAAGCGGACCCCAGCAGATCATAGATATAAAGAGGGGAAAGAGGTATCTCGAAGAACTCATAGAGACCATTTATCAATAAAAACAACGGCTACTACAAAACCTTTTAATCCTCCTCCCGCTTACTTAATGAAAGGTGATTTTTTGGAGTTAAAAGGAAGCCAAACCGAGAAGAATCTGTTAGCTGCCTTTGCAGGCGAATCTCAGGCTAGAATGAGATACACGTTCTTCGCGAGCGTAGCTAGGAAGGAGGGATACGAGCAGATAGCGGCAATCTTCCAAGAGACTGCGGATAATGAGAAGGAGCATGCTGAGCTCTTCTTTAAGCATCTTAAGGGAGGCTTTGCCGAGATCACTGCGAGCTATCCAGCAGGCGAGATCAAAACGACGCTTGAGAATCTGAAGGCCGCCGCGGAGGGAGAAAGGCTGGAGTGGGAGACTCTGTATCCTAAATTTGCAGAAATCGCAGAGAAGGAGGGATTCAAGGAGATCGCAGAGACATTTAGAGGAGTCTCCATGGTAGAAAAGTATCATGAACGAAGGTACCGTAAGCTCTTAGCAAACGTGGAGCAAGGAAAAGTCTTCAAGAAGGACACCGTTATAAAATGGAAGTGTAGAAACTGCGGATTCGTCTACGAAGGGAAGGAAGCCCCCGAAAAATGTCCAGTCTGCGCGCATCCAAGAGCCTATTTTGAAGTCTGGTGTGAGAACTACTGAACAGCCAGCTCCACATCTCTATTTTTCTATTTTATTTTAATCGATTAGGCAAGTATGTCGTATCGTGTGAAGTCAACTCTGTTCTTAACTTCTCTTCCAGCAAAGAAATCCTCAAGCGCCTGAAGAGTCATCTCACCGATCTTCTTCGCACCATAATAGCCGTTTCCAGCAATATGCGGCGTCACTATGACATTCCTAAGTCTTCTGAGAGGAGAATCTTTAGGCAATGGTTCAGGGTCAGTCACATCTAACGCAACGAGAAATCTTCCCTTTTTACATTCCTCTATCAACGCATCTTGATCAATAATCTTCCCACGAGAAGTATTGATGAATACTGCACCATCACGAAGTAATCTGAAATGTTTCCGTCCAATCATATGAACGGTCTCTTCCGTTAATGGGGCATGTACACTGACGAAATCGGATTCTTCAAAGAGCCTTTCAAGACTCGCCTTTTCTACACCGAGCCGTCTAGCTTCGTCATCTGAAAGGTAGGGATCATAAACGAGTATTCTACAATCGAAAGGCTTTAAAAGTCGGATTACTTCTCTGCCGACAGTGCTTGCTCCAACAATCCCGATTATGCTGCCATTAATCGTCTTAACCTCCCTGGGGATAGAATCATCACGCCATATGAGCCTTTTCCGGACGTTAAGAGCGTGATCGAAGAGCCTATGGCCAACCATTATCATTAGTCCCAAGGTCACCTCAGCGACGTTGTATGCTATTGCCTTCGGAGCGTTGCAGACGCAGATTCCCCTCGGTATGATGTATTTCTCAACAACCTTCCTAGAGAGCAATGATGCCTTCACGGATCCGGCTGAATGAACAATAATCTTGAGGCGATCAGCATTCTCGAAAACCTCCTCGGTTAGTGGAGGGGATCCCCAGCCGGTTATCAGCCCATCAAAACCTTTGATTTTGGAGGCTACCTCCTCGGACGTATAGTCTCTATCCAGATTGTTGAATGTTACGTCGAAGAGGCTTTTCAGTCTTTCAAGAGTCTCGTCGGAGAAGACATAATCTAAATGCTTCGTTGTGGGTATACATAAAATCTTTTTCTTCATACTCTTCTTCGCCGCGGATTATTACTAATTTAAATCATCGAATATTAAGGGGGCTAATAAGATTTCTGATTTAGGATTCCTGCTTTGAGTATTGTGGTCTATCTCCGTGAGCTGCTTTTTGAGCCGGCGGTCTCTTTCCTTGGAGAATCATTTTATATGCCATTCTATGTCTATCATGGTATTGAAATGTAGATTCGAACCCGAACTCCTTCTGGAGCTGTTCTGTTGATATGCTGTCATCTATAGGCTCCACTATGAAGTGATCATCATCCACAGATGACCTAACATCGACGCGTCCCGGATACTTCTTCATTATCCTATCTGGAATACTGTAGTTGAAGTCGTAATGTGCTACTATGTAGTCCGTGTTGATATCTCGGCAGATCATATTCACATGAGAGTCCGTCTCAGCCAGTATCCTACCTAAGGGATCAATTATTCTAGACTTATCCGACCTAACGGAGGAGATCACGTAATAATGGTGTAGGTAGGCGTAGACCTGAAGTGGGAAGCCGCCGTTATATGCGGATGGCCAGAATACTATTCTCGCGCCTTTTTCATAGAGTTTCTGCCAAGACTCTGAGAATCCTATATCGAAGCATATCTGAATTCCGATCCTCCCAAAATCCAAGTCGAAAACGGAAACTTCACTTCCAGGAGTTACTCCTCCCTCAAAGACCGTGTAATCGCTGGAGCTTGTAACGGGATGAACCTTATCGTAGATTCCCAAGACCTCTCCTGTCCTATCTATTATTATGGCTGAATTCCACACTTTTCCCATCCGCTTCGTCTTTATCGGGCAGATAATGTAGCATTCAGATTCCTTAGCTTTCTTCCCTACAATCTCGGTTGTGGGGCCTGGAACGCTCTCCGCAATCTCCTCTATGGGTTTATCAACGTTTACCGTTGTGAAAGCTTCAGGTAGACAGACAATATCGGGCTTCTGGAGAAGAGCCATATCTAAAAGTTTCATTACGTATCTTCTATTCTCTTCAACAGATCTGAAGAAGCGGCCTCCTTGACAGACTGTTGCTACGCGTACTCTCATCTTCACATCCCTTCTTTAATCTCAAAAAGATAGCTGGATATAATTTCATTCATCATCGAATTTAAGACTTTAAAGATCAGCCTATTCTAGTAGATAGAGATTATTCTATGTAATACATTAATACTACTGCTCTATTCACTTAATCGTCTAGAGATATAACATTCATCATGAGGAAGAGAGCATAAAATGAAAAGGTTGAGAATAGGTTTTGTAGGGGCTGGCAGCCGCGCGAATATTGCTCATTACCCATCCTTAGCTGAGATGGATGATGTTGAGATAGCGGCAATCTGCGACTTGCGTAGAGACAGACTGGAGGCCACAGCGGATAAGTATGGAGTTAAGAATCGCTTCACCGATTATAAGGAGATGCTGAGAAAAGTCCCTCTTGACGCTGTTTATATCATAATGTTTCCCGACCTTCTAGATCCAATAGTTACTTACTGCTTGGAAGAGGGCTTCAACGTCTTTATTGAGAAGCCTCCTGGAATGGATGTGGAGGAGACTAGGAGATGGGCTGACCTTGCAAGGAAGAATGACTGTAAGACCATGGTTGGTTTTCAGAGACGATTCCATCCATGTGTTGTCCACGCCAAGAAGATCCTTGAGGAAAGGGGAAGAATCCTCTATTGTACAGCGACCTTTCACAAGCATGGCGAATGGAATGGCTATTTAGGCAAGTATGGGGGGATAAGCCTCGTCTTAGATGTGATACACGTAGTCGATCTTCTCAGGTGGATAGGAGGAGAAGTTAGAGAGGTACATAGCTTAACGGGACAAATATACAGTGACGTCCAGGATCACATGAACTTCTACACCGCCATATTCGAATTTGAAAGCGGCGGAGTAGGTATATTAAACAGTAACAGAACGGCTGGAGGCAGAGTTCTCCGATTCGAAGCTCATAGCAAAGGAATCTCAGCGTATGGAGACATTCCGGGTATACCTGGAATTGACAGACTGATGGTGATGAGGGATAACCAGCCATACCAGACAGCGGAGATCATAAGGAATAAGGATCTAATCGGCGAGGATGCTCCAGCAACGCATTATGATGGAACTTTCCAGCTGAACCGCCACTTCATCAACTGCATAAAGGAGGATAAAGAACCAGTAGCAAACTTCGAGGACTCTGTAAAGACGATGGAAGTTATAAAGAAGATTCAGACAGGCCCAAGGATCTCTTAGATTTTTCTCAGCATTCTCTCCGCGTATCCGCATCCTAAATATTCTAGAGGATAAAGATAGGGCGTCAGGGTTTCCATCCCTCAACAGAAAATCCTAAGCCGATGGACTGCAGAGACTCCGTGCTGACCATCCCATCCTTCACCTTGAATAGTGTCTCATGTCTCTTCTGAATCTCCGGATACGCGAATGGTAGATACTGCCGCGCGTTATATTCGAATCCCTTTATAGGATTTGAACGCGCAGCCAAGCTTGCTGAGTGGATCAACGCTAGACCTGGACATGTCAGATCTTGGATTGAATACGGGATTCCGAGATGCTCCATCTTCGAGATATAGAGGAGACTTGAAGTATGCCACTTACATGCTTTAACAGCAACTCCCGACCATCCGAGCTTAAGGGCAAGATCGAAGCTCTCAAGATCTGTTACGCCTTCATCTGCTAGGACAGGCTTTATTTCAGAGACTTTCCGCATCGAGAACATGTGACGATGAAGATCCCTTTCGGTAGGCTGCTCTATGTAGAGGAGACTGTTAAATGCTAATGGAGAGGCCCTCCTCAATTTTCTGAGATACTCAAGCGTATCTTCGGGGCTTCGATTCATCTCGTTCGAGTCCACGGAGAGAAAGAATCTTTCACGTCCCTTCTCCTTCAGAACTTCATGCGCTACCTCAGCTACAGCCTTAGTTCTCGCTACGTCCCAGTCAATATTTGTTCCGCTCAGTTTGACTTTTAAACAGAAGATGCCGTCCCTCTCTATCCATTCTTCGAGGCTGACGGGTAATCCATCCTTAGGATCTGAGGCGTCAACCTCTTCTTTTCTAAGCTTATCTAAGGCTCCGACCAGATGGAAGATCGGCAGCTTCTTGGAATAGCTTGGTCGAAGATAATCTGAGATGTATCTTCCGCGGAACTCGTCTCCAAGATAATAGCTCAAGTCGCGACTCATGTATTCTCTGCCATACCCCTCATATGATGAGATCTTGTTTACACGGCCGAATGCATCGTGGATTGCAGCGTCGATTGGAGATGTTGAGACCAGAACCCCTAAAACAGGCATAGGCTTCTCTAATCCTATCTCTCTCTCAACTTTCTTTGCGATTTTGAGAATCTCCTGTTTAATCTCAAGCATTATGTCGATTGGATGGCCGTACTTCCTGCATGCTCGCTTCTCCAGCATCCTACATGTTCTTATCCCGATCTCTTTCATCGCTTCAAACTTCTTTTCATGAGGAACCGTAGGATCTGGGAAGGCCCATTTATCCATTAGAGGCATTGATCCCCAGCCGTCAGCAACCTCGCCTTTCTTATTCTCAACTGTTGCCTTCACGATTAGGGAGGTTGAGTCGGTGACGACTACGCTTCCAAACTTTAGGGGAGTGCGGAATTTATCTGTTCTCAGAATAGGCTCCAATCTTAAAATTTTGATATCTGAATCCATTCCTTTTCACTTGAAGCATTCTTTTCGGATACAGAACCTTTTTTGCCGATCATAATGCTTCAAGACCCCTCAATATTTCTTTCAAGTATTGAAGATCCGATTCTGTTCTACGTATAAGGCCTTGAAGATCCACATCGTGATATTCGCTGTGGAGAGAAACAGGCCCATCAAAGTTTAGACGTTTAAGATATTCGAAGATCTCCTTCCATGGCACCAGACCTTCAGAGAGAGGGACGGTGCGGACCTTCCATTTCTTCTCACCTGTGCCGGGATCCGTCTCTTGGAACCAGCCGAAATCCTTCACAGCAACCATCCTAATATGTTCTCTGAGAATATCCATCCCTATCTTCCATCCTGATAATCCTCCCTCAACAGCCATGTGTCCAGGATCGATGTAAGCGCAGAGATGGCTGGGATCATAGTCTCGGAGAAGAAGATAAACCACGACCGGATTAGAGGTTAGAAAGTCTCCGGAGTGTATGTGAATGCCGGCTGTAACGTTATATTCTTCGCTTAGCCTGCAGATTCCCTTTAGATTCTCGTTGCGTACCCGTTCAATTTGCTTCCTTATGGTTCCGAACCCCTCATATCTCCAGTATCCCAACTTTATGAATTGAACGCCGCATTCGGAGGCTGTCTTGAAGACCTCTTCAGCAAACTTTTCTTCAGCGCTTGTGATGCTTGACGTTATCATGGGAACGCTTAGCCCCTTTAAATTCAGAATCTCCAGAGCCCTCGGCAATTCCTTTGAGACATTTTGGGGTAAAACATGTCCTCCAGGCCGAACTGTTAGGTCTACTCCATCGAATCCCATCTTCGCTATATACTCGCCTGCCTCATCTACGTTGAGGCCTCCTATATTCTTAAGCATCTTCGAAAACATCAGTAGCTTCATAAAACATCCCTTTTTTGCAAAACTATCTACATAAACACTCATCCTAAAGAAGAAGAGGGAATATAAGATTTGTTCTCACATAATTGACGATTATTATTCAATCCATTCCTCCAGATGCTCAGCAACGAAGGAGTCGTCATTCAGATGGGGATAAGCCGTATAGACACGGTTAATCTCCTCCATCTGTCCCTCCGACAAATCAAGGTTTGGGTCGAGACACCAGCGTCCCTCAAGCAGTCCCTGCCTCCTCAAAACTTCATGGATTCCGGGAATGCATCCTGCAAAGTTATGAGCCGCATCAAAGATGGCGCTGTTTGCATCGGTTATCTGGGCTCCAAGGGTGAGAAGCTTCTGAGGTATAGGCCGGCTGGATCTTATGACGCTATGGATCTCATTGAGCAGCTCAACAGCCCTCTTTGTCCAGACTGCCCATTGCCCAAGCAGCCCCCCAACAATTCTAACCTTAACGGTCTCCCCATCCACTTTGAATGAGAAAGTCGTTAACAGATCATTGACTATGTTGTCGTCATTACCCGTGTATAATGCGATTTCATCGGCGCGTCCGGCTTCCGCGACCGCTCGGGCAACATCTATCGTGTAATAGCGGTTGAACGGCGCTATTTTTATAGCCACCACGTTATCTATCTCTACAAATCTACGCCAGAACTTATAGCTCAGAATCCTGCCGCCAACCGCAGGCTGCAGATAGAATCCAAAGATTGGAATAATCTTTGCAACGGCTCTGCAATGCGCAATTATCTCCTCAACTGTTACGTCCTTAAATGCACTTAGGCTTAGAAGCCCAGCGTGATAGCCTTGCTCCATAGCGAATTGGGCTTCCAAGACTGCCTGTTTTGTTAATCCACAAATGCCGGCGACTTTCACGATCGGCCTTCCTACCTTCTTTTCGCATTCCTCGATAGTTTCAGCCGCTAATTTTAGAACAGGCTTGTAAAGCCCAACCTCTGGCTTATGAATCTCAAACTGGGTTGTATGCACACCCACCGCCAATCCTCCAGCGCCCGCGGCGATATAGTATCTGGTTAAGGCTCGCTGCCTAACCTCATCCAGTCTTCTATCTTTAGTGAGAGCCAACGGATGAGCTGGAATCACTAGGCCCTTCCTTAACTCTGACAGGATCTGTCTGGGCGGTAACGGATACTCACCCATTTTTAGAACCTTCCATTTCTCACTTCATAGTGAGTTGGCTTATTTAATGTCGGGCCGTTTATTAGGATCCAGTGGGCCACCCACTCGATCATCTGCTTCAATGATACTTTTGGATACCCAAAGAGCCGATGGTACTCAGAAGCGTTGCTTAGTAGAGCTGTCTCCATCTCCTCATTCTCAAAGATAGGCTTCTTTCCGAAGATCTCCCCGAAACGCGTGGCTAACCATCTTATAGAGACTGTTTCTGGACCAGTAACATTCAAGATTCTAGGCGGATTTTCACATAGGGTGAGAGCTCGAACCGCCGCGTTGTTTACATCTCCTTGCCAGATAACGTTTACGTATCCCATTCTTAGATCGATGGGAACCCCACGAAAGACTTTTTGAGCGACGTCTAGGAGAACCCCGTATCGTAAATCGATAGCATAATTCAGCCTCAAAAATAGTGCTTTTGTTCCATATTTTTTACAGAAGTACTCGAAGATTCTTTCCCTACCTAAACATGACTGGGCATATTCCCCTACGGGATCTGGAGGGCAGGACTCCGTCGCTCCGCCAGAGCTGATTGGGACTAGAGGGTAGACGTTCCCTGTGGAAAAGATGACTATTCGTGAATGCTTGAATTTCTGAGCTACAAGCGCGGGGATATAAGTATTCGTTGCCCATGTTAGAGGCTCATCTCCCTTCGTTCCAAATTTTCTCCCAACCATATATATGACGTTAGATGCTTCCGGCAGTTTATCTACATCCTCTTTCTCTAGCAGGTTGCATGGAATCGTCTCTATCCCCGCCTCATTTAATCTCTGCCTTACCTCAGGATTCGAGAAGCGTGAAACGGCTATAACCCTCTTATCGACCTTTGCTTCCTCAACCGCGTTCTTCGCTAACCTCGCTAATGTAGGCCCTATCTTTCCCCCGGCGCCTAAAATTATGAGGTCGCCGTCAAGTTTTGAGACTGCCTCGACAGTCTCAGGCGTCGGCCTTGACATGATCTCTTCAAGTTCCTCTTCCGTCTCAATTTTTGCCGGCCACAAATTCTTCACATCCATGCGAGACACGTTATTTAGATTATCTATTCTTAGGGGGCTATCTTAACCTTTTAGAGATTATTTATGAATTTGCTTAGTAACGTATGGTTAGCATTCGATAAATATCTATAATGGCTATCTTAATATTCGACGCGACCTGATATGAATAAAACAAATTTGCAGATCAGAAATCTATTTTGTGAATGATAATGACGCGCATATCTATCGTTCAGAATGAAAATGTCGAAGCTGCAGTTCACGAAGCGATCAACTTGATGGGTGGAATCGAAGCTTTCGTAAAGTCCGGAGATAAAATAGTGATAAAGCCGAACTTAACTACGGCTCTGCCTTCTAGTACTGGTTTAACAACTGATCCGTACGTTGTGGAGGCGGTCATTAATCTTTGTATGGAGAGAAGCCCAGCTGAGATAGTGATCGCTGAGGGTTCAGGAGGAGCCGAAACAAATTTAGCATTTGAGAGATGCGGCTATTCGAAGCTGGCTGAGAAATATGATGTGAAACTTGTAGATCTCAATAGAAGCCCTACATGCCTTGTAGATCTGCCGAAAGGCATGTTTCTTCGGCAGCTCTCCATTCCCAGAGTTGTTCTGGAGAGCGATGTCTTGATCAACGTGCCGAAGTTCAAGATAAGAAAAAATTGGGCTACTCTTTCAATCAAGAATCTTTTAGGTGTTCTTCCCGGGAAGGGGAGATTCTCAGGTGAATTCTGGACTCCCGACAGTAAGTGGTTTAGACCGGAGGGTGAGAAGAAAAGGGTTCATGAGAACTTGACTGAGGGGCTTGTGGATCTTAACACCGTAATTCGTCCTTCCTTGATAGTTATGGATGGCATAGTCGCATCGTATGAGAATAAACCTGTTCAATTGAATGTTGTACTTGCAGGCAAGGATCCGCTTGCACTTGACTGTGTAGCTACAAGGATTGCTGGTTTAGACTATTCTCAGATTCCATATCTTAGATGCGCGGCGAAAAGGGGAATAGGTGAGGTGGATATTGAAAAGATCGAGGTTTTGGGCACGCCGCTGAGCGTTGTGGAGGAAAAGTGGAAAGAATCCTTATGCAGGAAAGAAAGTTGAATCGGATTGCTTTCATGAGAGACTTTTGCCCAACATTCTTTCGCTAATTTATATCTTTCTCCGCGGGAGTCTCAGCGTCTTCAGATAATAAAGGTCCTTTTTAGGCTCCTAAATTAAACTTATATGAGTCAGGTTTTGTATAAGGTTGATTTTGAGGCTGAATCTCTTTGGAAATAACAGATTTGAAGGTGCGAATTGTAAGGCATTCTCTTCCATCAGGACGTCCTATTCCCTTCGGTCCTCGGGGCTCAATAGCTATAGTAAATGTTGAGACTGATGAGGGTGTTGTTGGCATTGGAGACGCTATGACCCATTCTTTGTATCATGAGGCCGCCTTAAGCGTCAAGGTTATAATTGAAAGGGGATTAAAGAACTTTCTAGTAGGGGAGAACCCTCTGGACTTTAGAAGATTATGGTGGCAGATGTATCAGAGCGAGATTTATACTCGGCAGCGGGGATTAGCCCTTAATGCCATAAGCGCGATCGATACGGCCTTGATTGACATTGCTGGGAAGAAGATGAAAGAGCCAGCCTGCAGAATTCTTGGAGGGAAACATCACGATAAAATACAGGTTTACGCCAGTGATCTCTTCGATATGAGAGAGCCTGAAAACACGATAAGGCTTGTTAACAGACTTGTCGATGAAGGCTTCAAAGCGGTGAAGCTCGGATATGGGGGATTCGGCCTCAACATTGATGAAAGTATAAAGATGATAAGGGATATCAGAAACTCTGTGGGCTACGATGTAACTCTTATGGTAGATGGACCTTCAAGCCTCCCCGTCTCAGAGGCCGTTAAGCTCGGGAGAAAACTAGAGCGATACGAGATTTTTTGGTGGGAGGAGCCGTTACCGAGAGACGATATTGAAGGGTATATCCAACTATCCAGAACGTTAGACCTCAATGTTGCAGCTGGAGAACAGCTACAAACGAGATATGAGTTCAAAGACTGGATCGTAAAGAGAGCTATAGATATAATTCAGCCCGACGTGCACGTTGCAGGTGGACTTTCAGAATGTAGAAGAATAGGTGATCTGGCTGAGCTATGGAATATTCGATTGGTTCCTCATAGCTGGAGCACAGCGATAAATTTTGTAGCTGCCACACATCTAGTCGCATCGTTAAATGAAGCATTATTCGTTGAGTATAGAACCCTATCAACCCCCCTCATGACGAGCATACTAAAGGAGCCCATCAAGATTGAAGATGGATATGTTAGGGTTCCGGAAAAACCGGGATTAGGCATAGAACTAAACGAAGAAGCATTGAAAAAGTATGAGCTCAAAGACTGATGAAATAAAAAAGCAATTTAAAGGATAATGCATTCAAGCTTATAAGAAAATTTTCAAGATTAAGCCTTCGATTTTATCCGTAACACAAACAGTAGGAATAAAAATCTTCTTTTTTAAACCTAAATCCTTTTAAGAGCTCTCGATTTTTGGAATATCTCTACAGTGGCGCGGGGATGAATAGTTGAAGCGGCTTAGAAATTGGCTACTCTTCCTCATTGTTGTTCTCATATGGAGCTCAAATTGGTCCGTCATGAAGAGTGGGCTAGGCTACGCTGAACCTTTGACGTTTGTCTTTCACAGATTCCTCTTCTCCTCACTTTCTCTTTTACCCGCAGTCATATTCATGAGAAGGAGGATTCCTACGAACAGAGAGGATCTATTCAGGCTTCTTTTGTTAAGCATAATAAATGCGTTCGGGATACTATCAACGAATATAGGTTTAGCATCTGAGAAGTCCGGCCTAAGCGCCGTGGTCACGTATACCCAGCCTCTCTTCGTCTTCTGCATGGCCGTTCCCTTCCTCAACGAAAAGGCTAGAATATACAAGATTTTGGGAATTCTCATCGGTTTTGCAGGCGTCGTCGCCATCTCAGCACGTGAAGATACACTACTCAACAGCATAACAAGCTCGATGCTCTTCCTACTTCTCGGCGCGTTTCTATGGGCAGTCTCAACCGTCTATTACAAGAAGTTTCTAAGTCGCGTTGAGCCTGTAATAGTTAACGTTTTTCAGCTAAGCTTGGGCGCTGTTCTGCTAGGCCTCATAACCGCTTCATCTGGAGAGCTAAGCCTTCCATCATCAACAAATTATTTACTGACGGTTCTCTACGCTTCGATCGGGGCTTCTGCTATCGCCTTTACACTTTGGATTTGTCTTCTCAGAGAGGAAGAAGCAACTGTTCTTTCATCTTCCAGTTTAGTTGTGCCTATGGTTGCACTCTTCTTCGGCTGGCTGCTACTCGGAGAGACTGTTGATCTCCAATCTATCATAGGGGCTGTCTTGGTCATATCAGGCGTATATTTGGTTAATAAGACTGAACATTGATCTTCATGGTCATAATTGATATAGAGTCGCAGCAGTTCAAAAATTAATAGTTGTAACAGTCGTTCCTTTATACAGCTATAGCTTGATTACTTCTCCAGTCTCAGCCGACCTTTTGATGACGCAAACAACCTCGGCTGATCGGTAGCCATCCATCAATGTTACGTAGGGTTCTTTATCTTCGAGGATGGAATGAACGAAATTGTTAAGCTGGCTGCCTTGATGATGCTTAACCTTATGAGGAGCATTAGATGGATCCATAAAGCTCTGTTACACTCCTTCAGTTTCACCCTCTCGCCATACCAGCTTTCCCGTTCAGATTCCCATACTATTCTTGATATGATTGCTTTTGCTCCAACCTTCAAATTCGGATAGGCCTTACAAGCTTTTGCATGGCCACTCCCCATTATGCCAGCTCCAATTATTCCAACACCTAATTGTTTCGCGGTATTAACCCCCTTCACTTCGATTTAACATTGATAAGCCACATTTTTATAACGATTGTTATAGGATGTTACGGCTAGAAAAAGGCTCAAGCAATGCTTCAAAATTTGAATTAAGGAATTTAATTAAAATAATTAAATCGGGTATTTATCCAAGAATGAGCATACTACTTAATGATTATAACGTTCATATTTACCTCAAGGATTGAAACACATAGAATAGATGCTTCTAAAGCGTATTTTTAATTTGAAATGGAAGTTAGAAAGAAAAGGAGATCTCTTTATGCTTTCATTCATAAAAGCTTCTTGATTTTGAGAGTTATGAAGGCGGATAAGCTCAGCATTGTAACCGTTGCTGTTCCAAGCGGGACTTCAGGAATCACAAACGTGATCTTGCCTACAGCAATTAATGTTCTAGCTGCTATGGGACATCCGATAGGTATAAGATTCTGTTTATCTCTGAGATCTAGCTCATATGCCCAGTAAGCATTCGTCACACTTGAACATTGGCAACTCCTTCTTAACCACAGAAGATCTCCACCTCAACTTCTCCATTATTATCAGTGAATCCTTCATTGCGGCTTAAGGTTCCCAGATCCGTGTAGAAAAAGAATCCTCACGTTCTCCCGGGCCCCCCGGGCTCTTCTCCAGTTAACACCATCTTCCTCATGTATTTTAACACTGCTTTCACACACCTATCTACAACCTCAACACCTTGATATTCATGATCTTCTCAACAAAAATAGCATGCTGTGAAGGTTTAGGTGACATGCTTGCTGAAGACCTCAGAATGATGACGGATATGCTAAGCCAAAAAGGGACCTTCCAGAGAATTGATTAGGTTGAGTGAAGAATTTGCTTTCGGCTTTCCTGCCCATAGGGAGGGAAGAGTATGGTCCTTTTTAGGTTCTTAAATTAACTTATAGTAGAGGTTCGACGCGATTCCGATCCGTCAGATAATGACGTTGCATGAGATGCATGAAAGCCCACTTTTGAGAAAGGTTAAGAAGGAGCTTGAGGTTCTTAGAAAGCAGTATAGTCCGAGCAGTCTCAGACCTTATGCTATCCAAACGTATTCAGTGATGAGCTTGGCAGGCTCGCGGGAAGGTCTGTCAGGCAGCATTGTTAAATCCGAAAGTCAAGTTTAAGGTTAAGGATCTGGCTGCAGCAGTATTCATAAAGACAGTTAATCTATTGAATCCCCGGATTTTTGTCCGTTATCCCCGGGCTCCAGAAGAAGTTCTGAAGTTTGTGGAGCAGGTTCAGATCAAAGAGTTGAAGACTCGTAACCGGAGGTGAAAGCAGGAAATGAAAGAAAACGAAGGAGAAGAAGTTGAAGAAGAGAAAATATACGATATTAAAAGGAGCATGGGATCGGTCGATCCGTTATATCCAGTATTAATAGATGGGAAGGGGAGGATCATAGACGGTCACCATAGGCTGCGTGAAGATCCTAACTGGCCGATATTCAAGCTTGACAACATCAAGACGAAAACGCAATTTCCCATGGTCCGTCTGATAGCGAATCTACATAGGAGACAAATGACTGAAGAGGAGAAGCGGCAGATGCTTGCGGATCTCAAGAAGGAAACAGGCTGGTCGAATAAGAAGATAGCACGGGAACTAGGAGTTACAGATCGATGGGTCAGAAAGTATATGCCAGATGAATTTAAAAACCAGGTTAAGGCGAAGGCTGGCAGAAAGGGAGCCCCTGCTCTTGCGGAACGCCGTTCCGCAGAAATTGCAGAAAAAGAGAAAGAGAAAAACTTTAGAGTTACTGAAACGGAGTTACCTCCGCCGCCTGAAGAGGCACTCGTTTATAATCCGGAGATAGACGATTCTATACGTTTTGTAGAGAGCCTCGATATGTGGTTTATGAGATCTGACGATCCTGTGCTTATAGCGTTAACTGATTACTGTAAGGATAAGAGGGTAAACTGGAAATTACTGGTCAGGGAAA
>CAZEGS010000002.1:0-55085 GCA_964512445.1 uncultured Candidatus Bathyarchaeia archaeon | reverse complement strand
GACGGGCAGCCTTCACATGTTGGGGAGTCGTCTTCGTGTATGCGCGGGGAGGCTTGCCTAGGACAACCTCGAAGGCAAGATCGTTTATATCTTCCCATTCATGCCGTTTCAGCTTATTATAGCATTCCTGCACAATCTTTTTTATGTCATCCTTTGCTACTTCGAAATCCGCTGGATTCTCGACTTTTGCAAGTCTCCTCTCCAGCTCATCGAAGTATCTCTTAATGAAGCGTGGAATATGACTCTTCTTTCCAGTTAATCCTTTAACATCTACGCTTCCATCCTCAAAAACTCCGAGATAATTCTTCTTTCTAGAGCTTAACACGGCGTAACGATACTTCTTGTCAACGTCAAGCTCCATGCCTAACGTTTTTTCAGCCCATTCAGACAACGCCTTAACCTGTTCAGGAGACGGATTCTTCAGAAAGAGGCTGTCCGTATCTCCATATAGCACCTGAATTCCCAGTTCCTTCGCCTTATTAATCGTCTGTGTAATCACGTTTCTTCCGATAGTCGCTGTTGTCTCAGCTACTGGCGGACAGTAAAGATCGAAGGTTTCAGCTCCAAAAACTCCGTAGGAAGCGTTAAGGATAACCTTAAGTGCGCTTTGAATGACGCTGTACCAGTTTCTTCTCGCCTCAGGAAGCGATTTATCTTTCGCCTTAGGCTTATACCAGTAGACTCTCAGATCTCTAAGTGAGCCTATGAGAGCGCTCTCAAGAGCTCTATGTTTAGTGCAGATCCAATGCGGCGTTCCGGGAACAATATTCTTCTTGCATTCCTCATGTGGACATCTGACGGATTGATAGCCCAAGTTATGAACTTTTATTATCGAGGGATATAGGCTTTGAAAGTCCATCACTGCAACGTTAAAGTGGATTCCCGGAACGGGTTCAACAACTATAGCTCCCTTATACTTCTTCCCTTTGATTATTGCCGTAGTCACAGTCTTTCCTTTCGCAGCGATTATATCTTCCTGATTTGGAATCAGCATGTTTCTTTTCCGATGCTCATACTCCATGAAGGTTCTAATCCAACGTGAGACTCCCTGTCTGCTAACGTCCTCCATCGGCATCTTGCTTATACGAGTCAAGACTAGCAGGAGCTTCATAACTAGGTCGTCGTCAAAGGAGGTTAGCCCCAGCGTTATCTCCGCATCGTTGAGGCAGTACTTGGCAAGTTCGGAGTATGTAAGTTCCGAGATCGGTTTAGATATCTCCAACTTGGGCTTTCCAAGTATCGCTGTTGCAACCTCATCTAAGGTTACATTCCGATATTTCTGTGAGAAGGCATATATCTGTATGGACTTGTTGAAGAAGAACTTGTATAGGTCGATGTGAATCCCATTTTTGAGCAGGTATACCCGTCTTCCAGGCTCGATGGGGATCTCTCCTCTTTGAAATCCCATTCTTTGCGCTCTATGATAGAGATATCGGAGGTCGAAATCGTCTCCATTGAAGGTTATGACGAAGGGATATTCATCTATCGCCTTAAAGATCGCCGCCAGCATATCCCTTTCTGAACTATAAAACTCAACCTTTACATCTTTAGGGAGATTCAGCTCTTCTTCTCCTTCCTCTCTCCTGAGAAGTAAGACTCTCCTATTACCCTCCGAGTCAACGAGACAAGCGCAGAGGATTGGGTAGGGGGCCTCCTCCGCATCTGGAACCCTAGTTGCAACTGGAGAGTAAACTTCAATATCAAGTGCGACACGTTTCATATCTGGAGCTGGATACTCGAGAAGCCTTATCCAAGACTCAAGGAATGGAAGGAGATCCTCAGGTTCATTCTTAAAGGCTGTCTGAAGTATCACCTTTATGTTCTTTTCAGCCTCCTCATTAACTGCTGGAATAAGTTCGCCGTCTTTAATCTCGTAAAGCATTCCTGGGAGAAGTCTTCTGTCGAAGATGTAGCATTGATAATATTTGATTGCGGCCTCCCACACCTTCGGCTCTTTTTCTGAACCGAAAATCTTCGGATATTCCTCTGGAATAATATCTCTTAGGCAGCCTTTCGGTCGCCCTCCAATCGAGAGCGGATCCTTCGCCACTACCTTTGTCACTTTAATAATTTTGTCGTTGATTGCATCATACTTTTCAACGATCTCCGCGTGATCAAAGCCCGGATGGTTAACTACCCTAGGAATCTTCTCCAGCTCTTCCGGAGTCACGTTTGTCAGACAGTATGGTTTATGGCCAGTATTATCATACCATCTATAAATGCGCTTTGAGACAGGCTCATAGAGTTTTATACAGGCCAGATTTGCATTACCATCATAAGTTGCGGAGACAAAATATGATGGCGGGAGATTCTGGAGAACCTCTTTTTCAGCAGGGTTCTCCTTCGCATCAACCTGAGGGGGCTGGAGAGTTTTCTGGCTAGAATCGGGGTTCCCCTTCAAGTTGGTATGAGCAGCATTATCTTTTGGGAAGTACTCATCTAAGCGGGCAATCGTCATAGCGTCTCAAATCCCATTAATAGATAATATTGAAGGGGATTTAAGGCTTCCTTGAGGCGGGGAGAGAATCTTTTTAAGCGCTTTGATTAAATTTGACTTTGTTAAATAGTTAAAGAAGGATTAGATAACCGATTGATACTGGAAATCCAGCAGAATGGGGAATGGAGTCAGCAATTAAGCAGGTGGCTTGAGAGCCTAGCTCTCCAATATGGCTATTTTGGAATCTTCGCTCTAAGCTTTATAGGGGCTGCTTCAATAGTCTTCCCTATACCATACACAATCGTTATCTTTTATATTGGATCTCTAGGAATCTTCGATCCATTTTTAATCGCGATCTCTGGAGGAGCCGGATCAGCCCTGGGAGAGTTCTTCGGATACTTCCTAGGATATTACGGCAGAGCCGTTTTAAGTGAGGAGAGACAGAGAAAATTAGATTATGTTACGAGATTCTTTAGCCGTTATGGATCTCTCGCCATATTCCTCTTCGCCTTAACTCCTCTTCCAGACGATCTTCTATTCATACCTTTAGGCGTTATGCGGTACCCCTTTGTAAAGGCGTTTATACCAAGCCTCGCCGGGAAGATCCTTATGTGTCTGATCTTGGCTTATGGTGGATATCTATCCGCGGAGGTTATAAAGGATCTCATGGGCGGAGAAGGCGGCTACGTAAGCATCATAGTTTCCACAATACTCTTGATCGTTATTCTAATTCTGATGATTAGAATAGACTGGGAAAAAATTCTGCCCCTGGAAGAGAGAGACAATGAAAAATCCAAAAGCTCTGATTCTTCTTGAGAATCCAGCTGTAATATGGGAATTATCATTCTGAAAAAATAAAGAGGCTTCTTTTACGAATACGTTGAAATTCTTGGAAGAAAGACTTTAAAGGATAGATTTCACTTCTGTTTCACAAATGTGATATGCGGAGGACATTGTATGGAGAGGAACCTTCAAACTGGAAGATGGAAGATAGGATTTCACACCTGGTCTTTTGCCAGTCTTCCTTTGAAATCAGCATTGAAACATATTAGAAATGCAGGTTTTACAGAGGTGGAGATAAACGCGGATAAGACGCATTTGGATCCTAGGGTTTTTCCACGTTCAGAACTTTCTAGCCTAAAGAATCTCCTGAATGATCTCGGTTTACATCCAAACTCTGCGCATGCTCCTATAGATGGAGTTGACTTATCCGCACAGAACGTTGATATCAAAAATCGAAGCATAGATCTTCTCGTAAAAACATTAGAGTATTGCAGAGCTATAGATTGTCCAATACTGGTTGTCCATCCAAATCATTCTGACAGCATCTCGTTAGGCCGCGAAGTCATGAAGAAGAACTCTATTGAGAATTTAAGGATCGTCGTTAAGAAGGCTGAGGATCTCGGAGTGAAGATTGCTATTGAAAACATGATTAATGTGGGAGGGGAAAGGTTCGGAAGCAGAATTTCGGATCTTAAGGAAATTATAATGAATATAGGATCGCCGTATCTGGGCATATGCTTCGATTCTGGCCATGCTAATCTGCAGGCGGCCTCTTCAGACATCAGTATACGTGATGAGATAATCGATGCCGGAGAATACTTGTGGACCCTTCACATTCATGATAATGATGGAAGCAGGGATCAACACTTACCTCCCGGTGATGGAAACATAGATTGGGGCTTGGTGATCAGAACTCTCAGAGAGGCTAATTATAAGGGAGTCTTCATGATGGAGATTCAGGAAAGAGGAGATCCTGATTATCTTGCAGAGAGATGTCTTAGAATCGCTACTGAGATTATTCAAGCATGATTTGACGCTTCTGAAGTGCTGCCTAAAAACTTTTAAGCCTTACCTGCTATAGAGTCTTCTAAGGTCTCTGGGATGATTTAACCGTGAAGAAGATTTTTATTGACGAGATGACTCGGGAAGAATTTAAAAATATGCTGGAGACAGTGAAGGTTGCAGTAATTCCTACGGGAAGCACGGAACAGCACGGTCCTCATCTTCCATTAAAAGTAGATATTGCAAACACTCTTCACATCGTCAAGAGAGCCGCAGAGATACTTTATCCTGAAGTCGTAGTTACTCCTCCAATAGCCGTAGGAGTTTCCCCTCATCATCTCTGTTACCCTGGAAGCTTAACGCTCCGACATGAAACCTTCATAAATCTCATACTGGACTTGTGTCAAAGCTTGAAACATCACGGCATCAATAAGATAGCTATCGTGAATGGCCACGGAGGAAATGTTGCTCCGGGATACCTAGCTGCGAGGAGAGCTCGGGACGCTCTCGGCTTAAAGATGGTCTTCATATCATATTGGTCCCTAATTCCTAAGGAAGTGTCAGACGCGATTTTGGATACAAAGATCATTCCGGGCCATGCATGCGAGTTTGAAACATCACTTGCCCTCGCGATTTATCCGGAGCTAGTATCGAAGGAGATCCCGCATGCCGTGAAGGCACCTTGGCATCTCACAGGATTAATAACAGACACGAATGAGACTACTGGAAATGGATATGTTGGCGATCCTTCACTAGCCACAGCGGAGAAAGGCGAGAAGCTCATCGATGCAGCCGTGAAGGGCCTAGTATCCTTGCTTAAGGACTTCATCACAAAGGTTAAGTGAACGATACAGTAGATTCTTCGAGAAATAAAGGAATGAAAGATATCCTTCAAGCGGAAAAACTCGACTATATAAACTATTTAAAGAAATTTTTTCTCGGTGCAAGAAAGAAAATTAGTTGAGTCCATAGCCCTTCTGCCTTCCGTGTTTCTTCAGATAGCTCTTTATTGATTAAACTTTTCTAATCTCCTGATATCAAAGATTATTGGCGCTGATCAGCGGGTTTCAAAATAATAAAGCCTCTGCACGTTTTACTTCTCTAGTCAATTATTTATTGCTGCTGAAGAAATAAGATATTAGGTCTGAATTGAAGATTTGCATTGGGGATCGCCGCGGATGAAGCCGGTCTCATTTGGAGTTGTTGGTGTAGGCGGATATGCGCAGATGCATCTACGCGCCGTTGAAACCTTGGAGAAGGAAGGCTTAGGTAGACTCTCATCAGTAGTAATAAGGAATCTGGATAAGTATAAGGATCAGGCAGTCCGCCTCAAGGAGAAGGATGTAAAAATCTATAGAAGTTATGAGGATATGCTTGAAGATGAGGCTGGCATGGTCGAGATAGTCACGCTACCCGTCGCTATTCATCAACACAAAGACATGACGATAAAGGCTTTGAAGGCAGATTTCAACGTTATAGTTGAGAAACCTCCAGCTGTAACGATTCAAGACCTCGACGAGATGATCGAGGCTGAGAAGAAATCCCGCGGATTCTGCGCCGTAGGATTTCAATCACAATCTAAGAATACCGTTCAGACTCTAAAAAGACGTATATGTGAAGGCAAGCTTGGAGAGATAAAAGAGGTAATTGTTAGAGGCGTATGGAAGAGACTTGACTCATACTACGAAAGGAACAAATGGGCTGGAAAATTCATTCATGATGGAAAATACGTTTTAGACGGAACAGTCTCCAATCCCCTATCGCATTACCTATTGAATGGCTTATACTTTGCAAGTTTAGAGTGGGGCAAGGCTGCAGATCCCATAAGGGTCAGAGCGGAACTTTATAGAGCTCATAAAATCGAGGGAGAAGACACATCATGCCTCGAAGTCGAGGTTGAGAATGGAGCTAAAGTCTTTTTCTATGCTACTCTATGCGGCCCCTCAAACAATATGCCTATACATGAGATCGTAGGCTCAAAGGGAAACGCGAAATGGACTAAAGGACAAGACGCATACATCAAATATAACAATGGAAAAACGGAGATCATAAGAGACGACGGATTAGACGAGAGAATCGAGGTCTTCAGAAATGCCGCTAGATACCTGAGAGGATTGGATAGCGAACTCAACTGCCCATTAGAATTGACTAGACCATTCGTTCTAACCCTTAATGGCGCATATGAATCCGCTGGAAGAATCAAGGATATTCCAGATCGATACTTAACGAGGAAGAAAGAGGAAGGCTCAATCTCAACCCTGATAAACAATATAGTTGAGATAATCGAGGAAGCCGCTAAACAGCGGAAGCTATACTCAGACATAGGAGTGGAATGGGCATATTCAACTGGATACTTTAACCTTAAGGACTATAACTTCTTTAGCATGAAGCTATAATCGGAAAAGATCAGCGTCAGATCCGAAATTGAAATATTCAGCATAAACCTCTTCTTATTAGCGTAGGGTGCCTCTATGGTTTATCGTGTTGGAATACTTGGGCTGAAAGGGCATCAAAGCGTAGTGTTGAACAGCATACCGAAGATTGAGGATGTTGTACTATCTGCAGTGGCTGACGAATCTGAGGAGGCTTTAGCGCGATTAAAAGAGCATCCGGCAGTAACGTCGGATACGAAGTTCTACAGAGACATCTTTAAGCTTCTAGAGGAAGAAGAGATCGATATTGCATGTGTATCCGGAACAGATGGAGAAAGAGCTCGAGTTCTTCTGGAATGCATAGATAGAGGCATACACGTGCTGAGCGAGAAGCCTTTAACGATGACGCTTAATCAGCTCCATGAGGTTATGAAGGCATATAAATCGTCCAGTATTACCCTATCGATGCTTCTAACAATGCGTTTCCAGCCATCATATCGAAAAATAAGGGAGACTGTGAGATCCGGAGTCATAGGCGAAGTCTGTCTCGCAAACGCCCAGAAATCCTATAAGCTTGGGGAGAGACCGAAATGGCAGCAGAGTCACGAAACCTTCAGTTCAACAATCGCATTCATAGGAATCCACGCCGTCGACCTGATAAGATGGTGTACGGGAAGGGAATTCGCAGAGGTCATGGCGTATCAATCAAACGTTGGCCATCCAGAAGTTCATGAGATGGAAGATAACGCGGTCATGATACTGAAGATGGATAATGGAGGCTCAGCATGCATCCACCTCGACTATTGCAGACCATTGAAAGCCCCAACCCACGGAGATGATCTCCTCAGAATAGCGGGAAATCAAGGTGTAATCGAAACATTCGAGCAGGGCTCGAAGGTGCGGCTGATAACACACCAGAAAGAAGAGGAAGAATTATCTTTAGATCCGCCTGTGGATGAATTCTTAAACTTCGTTAACGCGATAAGGGGATTTGAAAGATGCGAAGTCTCAGCGGAAGACTGCTTCAGAGTGACAGAGATAGTTCTTAAAGCTAGAGAATCATCCGAGACTGGACATCCAATTAAACTATAAAAATTTAAGGGTAGCCCGCCGGATCATCCGAGCATACATCATGCATTTTCAAGATGGAACATCTAAATAGCATAGTTCATAAAGGGACCTGTTGATTAGGGATGAAGCCGACGATAGGAATAACTATGGGTGACGCTGCTGGAATCGGCCCTGAGATCATAGCTAAGGCTCTCTCCCTGAAGAGGATCTACGAGATCTGCCGGCCTCTCGTGATAGGCGATGCCGACGCGATGAGGGAGGGAATAAAAGTTGCAAAGGTTCATTTGAAGATAAACCCGATTGAAAAGATATCTGAAGCTCAATTCAAACATGGAACGATAGATGTTCTAGATCTTAAAAATATAAATCTCGATGAGCTTGTGATGGGTAAGCCTCAAGCAATGGCTGGAAAGGCTTCAGTTGAATATATAGAAAAGGCCGTTGAGCTGGCATTAAAGGGGGAGATCCAAGCCATCACAACGGCGCCGATAAGCAAAGAAGCAATAAATATGGCTGGCTATGAATATGCGGGGCACACCGAACTTCTCGCACACTTAACCCACACGAAAGATTATGCCATGATGCTGATTGCGGGGCCCCTAAGAGTAATACACGTAACCACGCATGTCTCGCTAAGCGAGGTTCCCAATCTAATCACGAAAGAAAGAGTCTACAGAACAATAAAACTGGCATATGACGCTATGCGGAGACTTGGAATTCAAGATCCCAGAATAGCAGTTGCAGGGTTAAATCCTCACTGCGGCGAGGGAGGACTCTTCGGCAGAGAAGAGATCGATGAAATAATCCCAGCGATTAAACTGGCGAGGAGGGAAGGATACAACGTTTCCGGCCCAATACCTCCAGACACGGTCTTTGTAAGAGCTCGAGGAGGAGAGTTCGACGTGGTGGTAGCAATGTATCATGATCAGGGACATATACCGATAAAGCTCCTCGGATTAGAATGGGACGAGGCTGAGAAGAGATGGAAATCTGTTGGAGGAGTGAATATAACGATAGGGCTACCCATCATAAGAACCTCGGTTGATCATGGAACCGCATATGGAAAAGCCGGAAGAAGAGAGGGAACAGCTAATCCTCAGAGCCTAATCGAAGCTATACAGGTAGCCGTTAAACTGGCGAGGCATCGCAATAACTAAAATTTAGCTACGCATTTACCCGCTTTTAGTCGGGCTCCAAGAAGCTGAACGGCTCGCTGACATAATCGACGTATCTCTTAAGATGGTCAATAACCGGAAGAAGATCCATAGCGATCCTCTCCAGCAGATCCACGCCGATCTCCGGATCAAGCCCGCTCCTAGGAGGCTGGTGTTGAAGCTCATGGCTGAAATGATATCCCACCATGCCGTATCTCTGAATCTCCTTTAAGAATTCGGGAAGATCCTTCCCCTCCTTTTCAGCATACCTATCCTTAAGATTCTTCAAGTCAGGTATGGCATGTTCCTTACCTATAATCTTCATCGATCCGAAGGCGAGTGTAGCCTCCAACCAAGCCTCATCAACATCCAATCCCATCTCACGGACTATTTTGAAAGCCCTCTGAAACGGATTTAGATAGACAACTGGAATCCTCTCCTCCTCAAAGAGCTCCCTTACAACCTTCCCGATAGGTATGAAGTTCGGTCCATGAATGCTTACGATGATTATTCTCCTAAAGCCCTGTCTCCATAGAGACCGAACTATATCTTTCAGCATAGATATCTGCGAATCGAAGCTGACTGGCACTGTGCCTAGAAATCTCGATGTAGCACCAGTGAAGTTATACATGAGCGGAGGAAGCACTATGCCCCCAGATTTTTCAGCCATAATCTTTGCAACAGCAGTGGCAATATAGGAATCGCATCCAAGCGGTATAGGCCCATGTCCCTCTAAAGTTCCTGTCGGAATAAAAGCCACATCGCATTCTTTAAGGCGCTCCGCAACTTCACGCCAAGTCATCTCATCCAACATAACCTTTCTCATCTCTAATCTCTCCAATCAAACTTGCAGCATTACACCTTAATTTCTTTTCCAGAGTCATAAATCCTGAAATTGCAACGTCTATTCCGCTCTAATATGGAAGATACAGATTTAACCCCGGGATCATTCAGACAAGAGGTCTCCGCAGCAAAAACCTTGAAGAAGCTTAAACTTTTATCTTCAAAAATACTCCATTCATTAAGAAAAACTATTGAAGAGGTTTGGAATAAGATATCATATTGCAGGCTACAGAAAGAATGATAAAGATGTCCCTTATGAAACATGCAGAATTCCCCATTGCAAGACTCAAAATAGGCACATGCAACCTTGCACTTCTCCTTTTGTTCTCTCTCCTCATTTCTAAAGCTTTCATAGTGGATGTTCAGGCTCAAGAGAATACTGGAGTAACCGGAGTTGTCACCGATCAGGATGGAAATCCCATCAGCGGAGCTAACGTAACTCTACTCGATTTCAATCGACAATTCATAGTGAAGACTGCGAAAACAGACTCCTCAGGAAGATTCTATTTATCCGTTAACAGGGAAGGATCATACCTAATCTACGTTGCATATGACGATAAGAAGACTCCAGGCATCGATTATGTTCCAGAGAGGTGGCGCACCTGGGTCTCAAAAAATTCGGTTTCTTCACATCAATTCATTTTGAAGAGAGGAGCATCCATACACATAGATGGAGATGCAAGACACGTCGAGACTAACAAGGTTGCCGTAAAATACCAATTTATAGTTTTGGAGCCGAAAAATGAGGAGAAGGATCAGTGGACGGGGCCTGTTAGAGAATACGGCGGTACCTCATATATTGTGAGGTTTCTCGGCTTCGATGAGAGATTAATCATCATTCCAGCTGATACTGAAGTTAAGATTCAGGTCACAGCGAGTTTCCCAGCAGGCCTCTCCCAAAAATTCATCCTCACGGGAAAGACTGGCCATTTCAAGCTGCCGCAAGGAGAGTCTCTGCACATTGACATCAGAGAATACAGTATCCTATCAAACATTGAATATGTAAAGGGAATACTAGCTTCCTGCTTCACTCTACTCGATAACTGCCAAACCGCAGGCTTTCTAGTTGAGACTGAAAGACGAGACCTCTCTAATGCTTACGAAGCAATCGAAGAATCCGCATTTCTCTTAAAGAAGGGGCTCTTCGATCAGTCCTTCGCAAAGGTTCGAAGCTCCTACATACTAGCTACAAGAGCAGAAAATATGCTTAGAGGACTGCTTGAATCAAGCTCACAAGCACTTTTCCCTTTGCTCTTATTGTTGCTATTCGTCGCTTTCGCATCCGCCCACCTCATAATGGAGAAATCCATCTATTTAGAGATAACGAGCGGCAATAGAGGATTCTCGATCTCCGCTACTTCAATTGTAGAGGCAGCCCTCTTCTTCCTATTATTCACGATATTTTACTTTGTATTCCCAGCGTCCCGTCTAGTCTCTCAGACGGTTTATGTCTCATTGGCCCTCACAATCTTTCTCGTCGGAAAAATAATCATATACGTTTTTTCTAGACTTGCACGTGAGAAGAGAAGCGAGGACCGTCCGATACAGCTGAAAAGCGCAGTTGCAATAGCATTCTCGATGGGCATCCGAAATCTACGTAGAAGAAAGATGAGAACGCTGCTTAATCTAATAAGCGTCATGGTGTTGATCTTCGGGTTTATAACTTTAACCTCAATCTCACCTGGCTATGGACTTGTAAAAAGATCTATCCGATCTGTCTTGCCCGTCGATGCATTATTGATAAAAGATATGCCGTTTGATGGGTATATCGGCTCATTCATACCTTTACCCGACTCATTTATTGATTGGTTAGAATCTCAAGAGAACGTTACATTAGTCTCTCCCAAGGCTGTGAATAATCCGGTTAGTTTTGAAAATCCACTAGGATATTTATATTCGACATCTGGAGAGCGAATAAGCATCCTAGGAGTTATAGGCATAATTCCAAGTAGAGAGGCAAGATTCATCGGTCTCGATCGTGTGACACAGGGATTTTTAGAAGATGATGATTCAAAAGGGATACTTGTAAGCTCATCTCTTCGAGAAAGATTAAAGGTTAATGTCGGAGACAAACTTTACGGGTTCGGTCAAGAATTCATAATTAGAGGCTTCTTCGATGGAGAGTCTTTATCAAAAATCATCGATATCGATGATCAAGCCTATCTGCCCTATTATCATCTTCCAAGCCCCCCATACATCGCTCCCTGCCCAGCCGACAACGTCATTATACTCACATACGAAAAAGCTCTAGCTCTGCCCAAAGTGTATACTTCACGCGTCGTCGTGCAGCTCTCGAAAGATGAAAACTATGAATCGTTGGCTCAACTGATCGTTTTGACCTATGCATACAAAGTCTTCATCTCCCATCCAGGATCCGCAGCTATGTATTCCTTAAGTGAATATTTTGAGGAAAGAGGAACAGAGCTGGTTTTTCCACTCATGGCTCTGGTCATGTTGAATATTGGACTTTCAATGTTTGCGACGGTTGTCGAGCGGGATGACGAGATATTCACTCTCTCCTCGGTAGGGCTAAACCCGACTCATATAGCCGCCCTATTCATCGCGGAAGCATCAATAATCGGATTTATAGGGGGAGGACTAGGCTATCTCCTCGGAATATCAGGTTATCACTTCGCCTCCATAGCCGGAATTCAGGTTCGAGAAAAGGTTTCGGCCGAATGGGGAATCATATCCATTCTCTTCTCCGTGCTTACAGCAATTGTCGCTTCTTTGATTCCAGCTTCAAGGTCATCAACGGTTATAACTCCGTCACTATTAAGAAAATGGAGCGTCAAAAAAGTTGATCGTCCAAGAGAAGTCAATGAGCCGTGGATCTTCGATCTACCCATCAGACTCATCGCTAAAGAAATCGAGCCTTTCACGTCATTCATAGTTAGGAGATTACAGAAAGATGAAAGCGAATATGTTAGAAGAGTCGGCGGAGTTAAGCTTGTGGAGGAGCCTCCAGAGAAAGGAGCGTTAAAAAAGATAAGCTTTGACTATTATCTTGTTGAGAAGGCGGGAAGAACAAGAAGTGACATAATCATCCAAGAGGGAGAAGAAGGATACCAACTAAAACTGATAGTACGTATAGTTGAAAGCTCATCTGCCTATCATAAAGTCCTGGTTCAAACCACAGTTGCGTATGTTAGAAAGATAATCCTCGAATGGAGCGCGGCGACATGCGAGGTATTAGCAACATTTGATCCCTATCTAAGCAGATTCTACAATCTGGTCAATGCATATTCCCCCACCACGCTATACATCATATCAGCTGAGCCGGACGTGCAGGACAAGATAGACGAGTTTCGAGAATCCCTGATTTCAAGAGGCATTAGACCTCCAAAATTTGCCGTATCCCACGTTGATATTGGGAATTTAGAGCGGACAACCGAGATCATCAAAGATTTAGTTTCAAGAGCTGATATAGTCTGTATTTCAGGGGAAGACGCATTTCTATGCTCAGCCCTAGCAATAGAAGCTGCTAAACAAAACAAGATTATATGTCATGTAATTGACGATCGAACAGCTGAGGAACGTATGAAAAATCCATTCAAAGACCTAAAAGTGACAAGGCTCTCTTGATTTTCTTGTCTTTACTCAAAACGGAGCCTTCTTGAATATTTAATGTTGGATGTGAACCTTACTATGCATCATCATTTCGTTTGCCATTTTCTCCACAAATCTTCTATCTTTATGACTGACATCCTCTATGTCATGATATATCACCTTATCAGCTTCGGCGAGGCAGCGGCTTACAACAGCCCTCACGCGCCAAGTAGCAGAGTCAGCCTCATAATCATCTGGGGTTGGAGGAGCCGCTGATATATGCTCCACAACTATCAAATAATTGCAGACGTCAACTAGCCGGCGATACTCCTCATACATCTCGTTAACAAATATCATCTCATCATCTAATGTGGCGTTAACGTTCTCCTCTCCCCACCTTAACGCACGTCTTCTCAGATAAACTCCCCATCCATCTAGAAGGACGGAAACAACCTCACACTCGCCGCTCCGTCTGATAATCTCTGCGGCCACATCCATATCATCCGTAATCTCTATCAGCTTCCAGCTCTTAGGTCTCCGAGCAGCATGCTTCTCAATCGTGCTCATCCATTTCGGAGTTCGAGGCAGAGTGCCGATATAAAACTTCTTTCCTGGAAGACGAGCGAAGATCTCTTCCGCCAACTCCGACTTTCCCGATTTAGCCTCACCAAGTATCCATAAAACGCTCATAAGATGAAGGAAGCCTCCATCTCAGAGTTGAGAGATTACTCCATATAAAAATTTAGCATCATCAGATAAATATGAGCCTTAAATTTGAAAGACGCTTTGAAACGATAAATCCTCAGTCTAAACCGCCATCAATCCCCTCAGTTTGTCTACTAGTTCTTTTTGGTAAAAAGTCTGGGGTCTTTGGGCCAGTTTGAGGATAAAATCTTAAGTATCATATAGCAACATAACTTTTTTAGGGGTCTCAATATTTGAGACTTTTAAGAACCTCTCTATTCTCGATTCTCATTAGCCTCTGCATCCTCGTTTTACTCAGTAATGCCGGACTAAACGTCGAAGGTAAGTATATCTACTTTGGCTATGTCCCCCTCAACATAGAGTATACACGTATCTACATAGTAGGGAACCACGATGCAACCGGCATCACCATATACTCGCTGCCCGAAATGGAGATCATAGCCAAATTCGTCGTCGACAGGATGGAAGAAAGAGAAGTGAATGTTCCCAGCGGATCAATGTTGGAGATCGTCTCCAGCAAACCTGCAACTGTCATTTTGGCTGGTGGAAGCGATATAGCAACCGTAAATGCGTCTATAAGCACGTTCTACACTAGTGTTGAAGGAGGATACATAGGCCGCGAATTCATATTTAGAACCTTCTACAAGGAGGAGGGCAGCGGAGGAGTCTACACTGTCTACGCTTTGGAGAAGTCGGAAGTAACGGTTTATGACTCTTCAGGAGCCAAAGTGATGAGTTTTGATTTAGCCCCTCATGAATTCAAGGACTTTGTTCTTGAATCCTCAAAAGTGTATAGGATCTCCTCAACAGGATACGTCATGTTTCAATCGTTCTTTGTGCTGAATCTGGGACATGGCTCCGGCGTATGGAAGTCGCATGCTGTTCCCTCGCTTGAAGGAGCCTTCGTGGGAAGACACTTCTATGAGAGATGCATCTATCCTGGCTACTATTCCGGCGGCTCCGAACCGCCCATCGACTTCGTCTTCTCTTCAAGCAGCGATGCTAAGATAGGATTCTATGACCTCGATGGCCGAGCTAAATTTGGAGAAGAAGCAATTAAAGCTGGGACGAACGGATCATTCAGTTTTCAAAAGTATCACTTATTCTTTGAGACGAATAAACCGGCAACCCTGTTCTCAATAGCTAATGGAGGCGGCTTGCTGGTTGGCGGTCTGAGAGCCGGCGAAGTTGCATGCATTAACGTCCCATCAGATGAGAGCTTTCTATTCGCATATACGCAGACAATATTAAGTCTCGACGATGTCGAGTACTCCCTTGAACCTAACAGCACCTTCCGGTTGCCGACTGGAGTGCATAAGATTAAGGCGGACAAAACAGTGCTCTTCACGCTTGTTCATCGAGGATCAAAGAGCGGCGTCGGCAGCTTCGAGACTTCCTTCGGAGCTTGTCTACCGTCAATTCGATCTGTAGAGATCGAATATCCGAATCTCAAGATCTCGCCTTTGGGAGAGACGTCATGGATGACCTATATAGAAGCCGCTGCAGCCGTCATAGGAATAGTCGTGGCGGTTCTGGTAATAAAGAAGGTTACTTCCCGATAACGCTGAGGAGTTCATCATAAAAATGAGGGCCATAAATGGGATATCTATCTAAGCCTCTAAAGATTCTTCAAGACAGCATTCAGCAATTTTAAAAGATCTCGGAGAATCAAATTTTTCTTCTCAGCGCCGAGAAAAATTTCTTTAAATAGTTTATAAAGGGCATTATCTATGACACTCTCAAGATGGTGTGAGATTTTTGATTCTTCGTTGGTGGGGTCGCCCGGATTTGAACCGGGGTCCCGAACGCCCGAAGCTCGGAGCCTAGACCAAGCTAGCCGACGACCCCTCCATATACTGATGGTTGATAAAAATCAAATATGAGGTTTTCGGCTTTCTAAAATTTTAACTCCATCCGTCTCCGGAGAAGTATCCTCATACAACGGTCACAGCTATAACTCCTTCCTGCGGGTAGTCCCCAAATAAGATTTCATTCCTTCCGTCAGGAGAATCAGTATCGAAGGATGCGTTGGTAATATTGTAGTAGCCGCCAAAAAGATCAAAATCGATGCCTCCCCATCCGCTGTATGCCCCGTCATCCCACTCCTCAGCAGATATCTTGATCGCTTTGAATATGAAATTTCTGTCGAGATATTGCACGTTATCCGCATCATCTATGTATATGATTGCTGTTGTCTTCCACTTCACACCTTTACCTAAAAGTTCGTAGTGGCCAGAGTGATCCTCTTCCTTTGGTGACGGCCCTTTGTCAGTAGTCCAGTCTGGTTTTCCATAACCCTTTCTGTAGTGGATGAAGACTCTCTTTTCAAGCTGCAGTGGAACATTGTCAGGTTTGATAGCGTAAGCAGAGGCTATGAAACTTATTGAAGCGATGATGCTTAAAAGGAAGATCAAGCTGAGAAGCAAGACGGCTGTTTTCCTCATTTAATCGCCAATCGTAATTTGTCGTTTTCTTCTTAGATATATGTTGATCTTTCTAAATTTTGAAAGGTCGGTCTCGAGGCCATTTTTAGAAGTATATCTGCAATTTAGAATTGATGGCGGGGACTTAAAGACTCAATGTCCACGGCGCATAGATCTTTGCAAATACCAGAATTGCAAATGAGACTAACGGCACAACTACATTGTCATCTATAGGATTAAACTCGAAATGTTCAAAGATTGAAGCCACCCCGCCTGCTAGAATGCCGGCAAATCCAAGCGCGGCGCCCATGCTCATTGAGAAGACAGCCATGAATATGTTTCCCAGCCACGACTTTGTTCTCCTACCATAGATGAGAGTTCTAACAATTCCTGTAACCGCGTCTCCAACGGACATGAAAAGGACCGGTATGGCGCCGAACCAGAGATCTCCTGAAACCAGCTATCCCATCACTATAATTGCAGCCCACATTATACAGAATGAAACTTCATATCTGTTCTTTTCTGTCTGAAACCAATACATTAATCTCTTCATCTTGTGAGCTGTAAATGCAAAGATCGCCATCAACATAGCCACCATGACGGGCAAAATCGGCGTTTGGAAGAAGAATGGAACAGCAGCCGCGCAGACTCCGCCTGCAAGGAAATGTATAATTTTCCTGTTATAATAAACCGCAACTTCATGCTCTACACCTCGTCTCCGCATCTTATCATATAGAGCCTTCGTTAAGATAGTCATGACAAAGACTACCCAACCGATAAGGAGAACAGTCACTAACACTTCTTCAACCGATATCATGAGTAGAAGAATTTCAACAGATGAGACATAATAAATTTTCGGAAAACACAAAAATAGATAGCCGACATCCGTGATTTGAAGATCCGAAACTTAGGCTTACCCTTTTTATCTCCAAAATAAATCTTTAAAGCAGCCTTTTTCGAGTACGATTTATATCATAGAACAGCCATTTTTTGATAAATAAGCATCTTCTGAGGCTGGCTATATAGGCTGAGAATACATGGGAAGAGAAAGTAATGCTTAAAGACCCGTATGGAAGGCCTCTTGAAAGCATTCGAATATCGGTTACTCAGAGATGCAACTTGAACTGTTTCTATTGCCATAGGGAAGGAGAGTCGTCTCTGCATAGAGACGAGATGACGCCTGAGGAGATACAAAGAATAGTTTCAATCGCCGCCTCTTTTGGTTTGAGTAAGGTAAAGATAACTGGCGGAGAACCTCTCCTGAGAGAGGATATACTCGAGATAGTCTCTAGGATCCATGATACTCCAGGAATTGAGGAGGTTTCAATGACTACTAACGGCATTCTTCTCTCAGATTATGCATATGAACTAAGGAAGGCAGGGCTGGCCAGGGTTAATGTGAGCTTAGACACGCTGGTTAGAGAATTGTTTAGACGAATTACGGGTATGGATGCTTTGAGATCGGTTACTCTTGGAATAGAAAGAGCGAAGGATGCGGGGCTTCATCCAGTGAAGGTGAATATGGTTTTGCTGAAGGGATTGAACGAGAACGAAGTGATGAGTATGATTGATTTCGCAAGGAGAAATGGGGTAATCCTCCAGATCATAGAGCTCGAGGCTCCTAAAGAAGATGATCTATACAGGAGATATCATGTAAGCCTGGACTCTGTCGAGGCTCTCTTGGAGGGCATGGCTGAAGAGATTATTGTTAGGAGGATGCATCATAGAAGGAAGTATCATCTACGGGGCGGCGGGGAAGTTGAGGTTGTGAAACCTATGCATAACACGGAATTCTGCCGCCACTGCAACAGGATACGTGTAACCTCCGATGGAAAGCTTAAGCCATGCCTCTTTAGAAATGATAATCTCGTCGATATTCTCGGACCTATGAGGAGAGGAGCATCTCAGGATGAGCTGAAGGAGCTATTTTTGGAGGCTGTGAGAAGGAGAGAGCCATATTTCAAGTAGATGGACGAGCTTGGGAAATGAGAGACCCATCTGGTTTGAGCTAAACACTAATCTAGTAGGGCTGAGAATCAGAGATCTTCGAATTAAGTTAATAAGGAGCTATCGCTGAAAGAGACTGAAAAAGGGTAAGTCTCTTCTAATTGGAGGAGGATTCATGTGAAAATATTTATAATGACTGATCTTGAAGGAGCCACAGGCGTCGCTGGAAACTGGCCGGATTTTAATCCTGGAGGAAGAGAACATGAGGCTGCGAGGAGATTCCTAACGGGGGATGTGAATGCAGCTATTGAAGGCGCGTTTGAAGCCGGCGCCAAAGAAGTCGTGGTGTTGGATGGTCATGGAGCAGCCTTCAGCATACTGCTTGAAGAGCTCGATCCTAGAGCTCAGCTCATAAGGGGAAGGAGGCTCCAAGAGCTCGAGGGGCTTGACGAAACATTCGATTTGATGTTTGCTGTCGGTGCACATGCGATGGCTGGCACTCCAAATGGACTTTTAACGCATACCCTCTCAAGCGTCGGAATCGATAATATCTGGCTTAACAATAAGCCTGTGGGGGAGATAGGTCTTTGGGCAGCCTTAGCTGGGCATTACGATGTGCCTCTTGGACTCGTCACCGGAGACTTGGCAGCTACGCGGGAGGCTGAGCATCTTCTGGGACGGGTCTTCACAGTTGCAGTTAAGGAGGCTACAAGCAGATTCGCTGCGAGATGTCTTCATCCCAAAGTGTCTCATAGGCTGATACGAGATGCTGCTAGAAAAACTGTGGAGAGCATAGATAGTTTTGTTCCTTACAAGCCGGATGCTCCAATAGAGCTGAAGGTTGAGTATCACAACAGCGAGAGGGCTGACAGAATCTCCCAAAAGAAAAATGTTGTAAGAGTTGATGGGAGAACAGTCTTAGCGAGGGGAGATAACATTCTTGAGTTATACTCAGCAGTTCTCTACTAGAAATCTTTGAATTATAACAGCCAGAAAAAAGGTTCCATCTGAGACTCCATCGAGATTAGAATCTCGACAAAGAATATAGAATCATCAGCGAATTAATGGTCTAATACTCCGACGAGGACTCCGTCTCCCAAGAAGAGAAGCTTGAAGACTCCTCGGAATATGTGGATGGAGATTCCTCCGCTGACGATTCCTGAGAGACCGCTGGACTCTCTGAAGGCTGTTCCTCTACTACTGATTCCTCCCGCTCTTCTCTAGGAAGTTCCTCATAGCCAGCCGCCACCTGCTCAGGCTCAACGGATGGTTTTTCAGCTTCCACAGACTCAACTTCGGCTTCTTCCACAACAGACCCTTCAGCCTCAGCAGGCTGCTCAGCAACAGGCTCTGCAGATGGAGCCTCCAGAGCGTTTCTAATATCATTCAGTTCCCTCTTTGTAGCTTCGATTCCGAGAAGAATCGCCTTATTCTCTTTCTCGTAGACTTCATCACTCACATCTCCCGCAGCATGATGAATCTCTAGACTTGCCAAGAGCAGTTCAAGCGAGCTCAGTTGACTCTCAAGCTCCTGAGCCCTCGTCGCCATTCTCTCCTTCAGCTTTCTAAGATTATTTTCTAATTCGGAAATGGCCTTTTCAAGTTCTGACTGCAGATAGTCATATGTTGACTGAGAGATCTTCCTCTCTGCGAAGAGATTATCAAGGGCCTGCTTCTTCTTCCTCGTTATCTCAAGCTCTTTATTAATCAATTCAAATGAGTATTTCCATAAGCTCAAACTTAACACCGCCAAACCTCTTGAGACTTGTTAAAGATAACTTTTGTCAATACGCATGAATATCTCAACATAATAAGTGATCATTCGGATTTTTCAGGTCTATTCATAAATATTCTTATAAGAAAAAATTTATATATGTATATACAAGTTTAAATATTGTGAAAAAATATGATGGAAACTATACATTTCAAGAGAGGAAATCTTCTTCAAGAACTCAGAAGAAGAACCATCAGAAACTTCATAGATATACTCATCCTGTTTAACCTTAAAAGAAAACCGATGAGCGGATACGACGTCATAACACAGATCTTCGAAGACTTTGGATTTCTACCAAGTTCAGGATCCATATACTCTACACTCTACTCTCTTGAAAGGGAGGGACTTATCAAGGGATACTGGGATGGAAAGAAGAGGATTTACACCTTAACTTTGAAGGGGAAGGAAGCAGCAAGAATCTTCTTAACATTATCCAGCAGCATAGAGAATTTAATCCTGAATATTTTCAGAGGGGGAAGCTGATTAGACATTACAAACTTGGCAATACGAGATTACTTAGCATTAACTATATAAGTTTCCTTACAAATAAAACAGACGTAAGAAGGTGTATCTGTCAATGGAGAAGTCCGTTCCAGCGGTGAAGGTTATCGATGTTCACAAGGTTTATCATCTAAAGGGAGAAGAGGTTCACGCTCTGAGAGGGATAAACCTGGAGGTTCCTCATGGAGAATATCTTTCTGTGATGGGTCCCTCAGGCTCTGGGAAGACAACGCTCTTCAACATGGTTGGAGGAATAGATAGACCTACAAGAGGAAGGGTCTTTATAGATGGAGTGGATATAGCGAAGCTGGACGCTTACGAGCTCGCCTGGCTTAGATGCAGAAAGATCGGCTATATATTTCAGACATTCAACCTGATACCCGTCCTAACCGCCCTTGAAAACGTCGCTTTGCCAATGATATTTTTGGGAGTGCCCAAGGAGGAGAGGAGGAAGAGGGCGGCTGAGCTGCTGAGGATGGTTGGTTTAGGCGAAAGGCTTGATCATAGGCCAACTGAGCTGAGCGGCGGCCAGCAGCAGAGAGTAGCTATCGCCAGAGCACTAGCTAACGATCCTGCACTTATCCTTGCAGATGAGCCTACTGGAAACTTGGATCTTAATACTGGCTTCGCGATAGTTCAGCTTTTGTATCGTCTAAAAGCTGAGCGTGGAACAACGATTATCTGCGCCACCCACGACCTAAAGATGATAGATATAAGTGATAGGGTTGTCTTCCTCCGAGATGGGATGATAGAGAATATAGAGAGGAGACGTGCACTTACGTTAACGGCTGAAGAGTTTGAAAGCGAATAGTTTAATGGTGGTGGAAATATGGCTGAAAAGATTGAGAGTATTCAATGTCCATGTGGAAGAATAATAGAGGACCCTGAAGAATACAAGGTAGTTTATTTGAAGCATGAATTAAGAGAGATTGATATTCTCTGCCCAAATGACTCCTGCTACCTCAGAGAGCTAGGATACATAAAATTTGATATAGTAAATGGAAAGGCTAAATTCAAGGAGGCATCCTTCTATCCGCCCTTCGTCACATGGAATTCTGGACGTTTAGGAGCAGAGAAGGCAGAGAAATTACTTAAGGATCATCTTAAAAAGATCGCTAAGAGAGTGGATTGGGAGAGGCTGGGAAGATCAGAAGAGGTAGTGAAAGAGTCTTAAGACGGCTAGAGGGAGAGAGAAATCGGTGTGGACGCTTTGGCGCGCCGTCACAGGGGAATGGTGCATCTCAGATGCTTATGGAACAACCGTTACAATCGGCGGAGCGGAAGAGATTAAGGCCTTGATTGAGGAGCTTCAGAAGGCACTTAAGGAAATCGAACAGGAAGAGAAGAAGAAATAACGGTCTCCTCCAGCATCACTTTCAATCCTATTTTTGTAGGGTCCATAAAGGGACGGTTGAAGATTCCTCATAGAAAAATTGGAAAATCTTTAAATGTGATAGTTCATCATTAAATTTATGCGTGAGGAATAACGCTATGAGCTCGGAGAGTAAAGTAGAGCAGACTTCTGAAGCTTCTTCGATGGAGATAGGGACGATAACCTTCCCCTTCACAGAAGCCTTCCGTTACTGTCTTGAAAGCATAAAGAAACGATTTACAAGAGCTCTTATAACTGCAGTCTCGATCCTTTTAGGAATAGCATTCTATGTAACTATTCGTTCAATGAACGTTATATTGCCAAATGTCGGTCAACAGCCACCTCAAGCATACCAGCTGATGATGGCTATAATAGCCCTTCTCGTCTGCGGCGTGGGAATCATAAACTCCATGCTCATGTCCGTCACCGAGAGATACAAGGAGATAGGCACAATTAAATGTCTAGGAGCGACGGATACAAGCGTTCTAGAGATATTCCTTATTGAGGCGCTATTGCTGGGATTGCTTGGCGGAGTCATAGGATCCTTTGCAGGCTGGATCGCAGCGATCGGCATATATGGCGTCCAATATGGTATTGGAGGGGTCTTCCCCGCAGATAAGATAGGAATCGTCATGTTTCAATATTTAAGATATATATCTGAGGGGATAGGAATCTCCGCGTTATTAAGCGTCGCTGCAGCTGCTTATCCCGCCTTCTACGCGTCTAGGCTACATCCAGCAGAGGCCCTAAGATACGAGGTTTAAACCGTAAGCCGAGGATCTCACCGATCTATTTTTATATTTTTAGTTAGTTATACACTACTCTCTATGTCGCCTTGAGAGCAGCCAACATAATTTCTTGATAGAAGATAATAAAAAAGGGAGAGGGAGGCAGCCTACACCTGAACAATTTGCTTCTCAAAGGATTCTCTAATTTCTTAGATTTCGAAAAGAATGAATGTCATTTTATTCTGTATTTTTCTATGGCCTTCTCATCTAATTCAACGCCGAGCCCCGGCTTATCCGGCACCTTAGCGTATCCGTTCTTTATCTCTATAGGCTCCACTAGAAGATCGTTCTCGCGGCAGAACTCGCCGAATATATCGCTGGTGAGAGTAGCATTCTTCGTTGCTGCGCAGGCATGCAGGTAGCTTGCCTCTAATATTCCAAGATCGTTTCCAGATCCATGCCATACTGGTATGCCCGCCAACTCCGCGATGGCAGCGTTCCTTTTAAACTCCCACATTGTTCCACTCGTATTTATTATGTCGCATGCCTCAGCCTTTATGGCTCTAATGATATCGGCTCCTCCTATATGGAGGGCGATAGGAATATCAATCTTATGTCTTAGAAGGACGTACCAGTAGAGATTCTCCTTTGGAACAGGATCTTCAAAGCAGACTATATTGTGCCCTTCAAGTTTTCTGGCGAGCTTAACCGCGATTGAAGGCTGATTAAACATGGTGTTTGGATCGCAGACTATACCCATATCTGGCCCTGCAACCTTCTCTATAGCTTTAACCGTCTCTACAATATCCCAAGGTCTCGCTTTCAGCTTAATCACGCTGTATCCCAACTCTACGGCTAATTCCGCGATCGCAGCGGTCTTCTCCGGATTCTTAGGTCCATGATGGGGAGACCATGCGGAGACGGGTACTTCGGTTCTGTAGGCTCCCCCCAGTAGCTTGTAGACTGGAACGCCGAGGGCCTTCCCAGCCAAGTCATAAAATGCCTGCTCAAAGACATGCTTCAGCCTCGGAGAGACTTCTAGATCTTGCAGGTTCATATCCATTGGATCTTTACCTATAAGCTTTGATGCTTCTTCACGCACCATGCTTTCTGGTATGCCTCTGTAAGTCTCACCTATACCAATTAATCCTTCATCAGTATGAACCTTAATGATGACCTTCGGCACCTTGGCGAGGTTGTCATTTAAAACTTCCATTTTAGGGACAAATGGAACTGCCACAGTGAAAGTCTCAACTCTCGTAATCTTCATTTTTGAACCCCATCAAGAATAATCCTAAGCCTTATTAACTTTTATCCTCTACTCTGGGATGCCTTCAAGACGAAAAGATTATATATATGCATATAGCCGTGAGGATTGATCCGTTAATCAATTCCATAACTCCGAGCCTTCTGCTCTTCAGCATCTTTATTTTTCTCGCTACTAAACGTGAGGCTAGAACCGCTAGGAGAACCAGCATAAGCGGCGTTACAAATAGCAGATTGTATAGGGCTAATAGGAGACGTGCCTGTACATGATCCTTCAGAAGTGATAGGAGACCTAAACTTACTATGTAGGGACCTGAGCTGCATGGCAGTAACGTGAAGCTGACGATTATTCCTAAAGCGAAGGATAATATTGGGCTGGCATACGACTTCTCTATATGCCGCTCCAAGAATCTTCTTATCCGTCGTGGAATGGGAGATTTGAAACTCGGCTTTAAACCTCGAGTGATGCTGAGGAGACCGATTGCAAATCCAGCCGCCGCTACAATCTTATCCATGTATGGGATTGCTACTAGCAGATGGATGAGGCCTAAGCCGAGGGCATAGTATGATAAGAAGATAGCTGTGATGAATGAGAGGCCTGTCAAAACGGTCTTTGATTTGCCAAGCGAGTATAGCGTGATGAATAGTAGGGCTGTAAAGACCGTGAAGGTACATGGATTTATAGAGTCTGCAACTGCAAGCAGAGTGACTGTTAAGGGGATATTTAGAGTTTCTATTTTTGACTCGTATTCTTCAAGGAACAATTCTTCAAGTAGGGCTCTGGCATTCTCATCGGTTATGGAGTATTCCTTCTGGGGAGTGAACACCTTCATGTAGTCATCACCTGCAGTCTTGAACGCTTCATCTAGAATCTCAGGTTTAGAGATTCCGATGGTGATTGCTGTTAGCCTTCCATTCCGGAAAAAACCTATGAGGGGCGAGACCAGCCGCATGGGCACACCTGCATAGAAGGATTGTGGAATTTCGCATCGTCTACAGGACGTTACGTTAGCATCTATTCCCGGAGCCGCTTCAACGCCGATCAGGTCAAGTATCACAACAATCTTGTTTACAGATGATACTGCAGAAGACTCGTTGAGGCTATAAAATATCACTTCGCAACCCGTCTTGGAGATATATTCTAAAAGCGATTCTGTAGCGGGAGACTCGTATGCGTAGATGTGAATTTTAGTAGAGCCGCTGTAAGCTATTGGTGATGGAAGCAGCGATAAGATTAGGAGGAGAGAAATCCAGCTGGCAATCTTTATCATCTAAATCTCCCACTAAGCATTATATCCCCACAGCGTCTTATCGGCTTCATCCTCAGGGGAGCTTCAAGACTAATTAAAGAATATCTGCGGGGAAGATTTAAAGTTGCATCTTCTCCGGCAGTGCGCAGCAAAAGAGTTTAGGCTAATATAGAAGCTCTCTTGTCTTCTCGATCAGAAACTCCGTGATCTTGTCTAGAAGCTCTATGATCTGATCGGCTTTTCGCGACGTTCCAAGACCCCTCTGGATCCCCCTCGTCAATCTTATGATCCACATGATTCTGCCAGGCCCTTCATGTAATGAATCCATGTCATGCGTCGGCGTCTCCGCCCTGTTTGACGGATACTTCCTCATAATAGATGAGGGAGCTATCGTCATCTCGTCGGGCATAACAGACCTAACAAGCTTCATTATCTCCCTGTTCTCATTCAAGGCTCTTGAGAGCTCATCTGACGCTTCGACGCCGTCAACGGAGCTACCGGGTACAAAGTACTTCTTTCTGCCTAGAAGCCCCTTAGACTCGAGGATGCAGCTCATACCTCTTAATCTTTCGTAGAGTCTCTCAGGAGGAACATCCCTTTCCAGATGTTCTGCAATCTCACAAAAGGCGGTAATCTGCCATTTAGTCTCAAAAAGGAAAGCTTTAGGCCTTAATAAGAGATGGTTAAACTTTACATTTTTAGGCTTCACATAGAGGGAGTCTGCAACTGAGGACCAGCTCTCAACATACTTCTCAAAAACTTTTATAATGAAGGGGACTCCCTGGAAAATCTTCTTTTTGAGATTATCCTTATTTCCTTCGGTTCTGGGCTGAGTAGACATTTTAGAGTCTCTTTTATCCTCTATAATATAAAGTATAAAAAAAATGGGGGGTTTATAGGCCTATCGACAGTGTTATGCCTGTTACCACCGCAGCGTGTATTATTCTCAGCAGCACAGCGCCTACGCCTACTCCCACGGCGAATGGGACAACTCGCTCGTAGAGGGCTGTTCCACCTACCTTAAGTGTTATGTACTTCAGGAACCATGCTACCCAGAAGGCTGGGCCTGCCTTGACGTCTGCTCCTACACCTACGACTATACCTGCCGGATGCACTGGAAACCAGACGAACCGCATCCTAAGTATTAGCAGAAGTATCGTAGCTATGAAGCCCCATGCGAAGAACTGTATCTTTTCGGCGTCCGGTAGATAGCCGGCTGGCCGATCATAGAAGCTTGCAGCCGTGTTTCCGAAGCCTCCCCAGTTGGGAGTTCTCAGCCTGGTTATGCCGAATGTATATGCCATCCAGACGCAGAAGACTATTGTTAGTATGTATACGATCGGCATTGTTATTCCGTAAGCGATTATTAGGTCTCTAGGCCTTGTTTTTGTGGCATCTGCAACCTTAAAGCCTTCTAGGGATGTACATTGAATTGCGCAGCTGCTTGGGTATCCAAACATGTATGGGTAGAGTGCGAACTCGTAAAGTGCGCTTTGAGGTCCAGGTGATAGTGGGAATTTCGCGGTGCCGAAGACGACGGCGGCGCTTACAAAGTCGTCGGTATACCAGTACCAGTACCATTCCTGTGGACCGGCTTCAGCCTTCATGTATGTCTGACCGAAGAAGTAAATCTGCATGTAGATTAGGACGAAGAGCGCCATTATGGGACTCCAGGAGGCCCATGAAGTGAGGAAGATGAAGAATAACACGAAAGTGATGATGAGCGCTATCCACATGGCTCTGTAGGTCATTCCGTTTCTTTCAGCTTCTCCAGCTTCCGGAGCGAAGATACGCTTTATTGTGTTTGAAAGGTATCTTGCATTTAGGAAGACCATCGCTACACCTAGACCTAGCACGCCTCCCCAGTCGAAGGCAAGGGCATGTCTGATTCCATGTGACATCCCGTAGAACCAGTATGGGCTGTAGCAGTGGCTCCAACCTGCAGCCTTAGGCGTGATTGCCAAGGCATCTTCAATTATCGGGACGATCCATGTGAATATGAACCATCCCCATCCGGCAGATAATAATATGTCGGCTGGAACCATATAGGCGAAGGCGATGAGCTCTGGGTTAAGCCAGAAACAACCCATAACTTGCGGTAGGATCGTCCAGAGATTTATCGGAGCGCCGTCTAGGTTGAAGAAGAAGCCTCCTTCCCAAGTGTAGCTCCAAGGGACAACGAAGATTTCTGGAGCTAACGCGTTTAGAAGCCAGGGGAGATAGCAGATGAAGCCGACGAGTATGCCGACCCAGAGAACCTTTGTTCCCCTTATGCTGAAGTTTATTATCCGCGGTTTTCCATCCGCTTCCTCAGATTGTCTGATCAGCTCTATACCAGGCGTTGCGTAGGGGAAGGGCGCCCTTTCAACCTCAATTAGCTGCCTTCTCAATATTAATGCGCTGAAGAGACCGTAGAAGCCCCATAAGAGATACATAACAACGAATGTTGTCATGAAGCCTGAGACTTCACCCCAAGGCACTGCTACGCCGCCAGTTAATGCTGGGTCAACAACCTCCTTTGGAGGAATGAGGTGGCTTGGAACCCAGGCTAAAACTTCATTGTTTGCTGGTCTTCGCCATCCGAAAAGCGCGGTTAGGTAGAACCATCCCTGATAAAATCCTACGGGCGCCCCTGCCAGAAGCATCATAGCATATACTACCGTATGCTCCTGCACGGTGAATCGCATCTTAGACAAGAGTACATTTCCTATCATTATTGTGACGAAGGCGAAGAATACTGCGACTGTCGGCATACCGGTTAACTGCTCTGCGCCTGGCATGTTTCCGATTGGAACTGTTGATAGACCCCAGAAGACTGTCTGCCATAGCGTAGCGATGAATACCCACAAAATGCCGAAGGCAAGTGCACGTGGTGTTAAGCCAGATCGAAGTTCCGAGAGACTTTCAGACATGTGTGTCCCTCTTATTTTCCTCTTTGATACGACAAGTTTTTACAGAGTAAATGTTAGTATCTATTGAAAGTTAATAAGATTTTCTATCTGTTTTTAAACTATTAATCTATCAGTAAAGATGTAAAATATCTGTGAAATATCAAGAACAAAAATAATAATTTTATATAGAATTATTTTAAATTTTTAAAATGGAAGTATCCAGGCTGCTTTACTCATCAACATCAGGGTAGCGGATATTCCAACCATTAATGCTTCTCCTAGAAAGACCCCTGCCAGCATAACGTATCTGTAGTTTCTCCACCAATCTTCACCCAGCCTTCTACGAATCATGAATCTTCCAATTAAGGCGCCTATGAACATGGAGAGTGAGTTCGGCATCGGCGTCGAGGCTCCGACGACGAAGCCTATTAGAGAGAAGGGCAGATGCATGACCGCTGGGATGATATCCATGAGGGCTCCAATTATGAAGGATGCTATGATCACAATAGGCTGGAACATGACTATAGATTTTGTTACCCATAGATTCCAGAACATTAAGGTTATGGGCCACTGGAATGAGAGGAAGGGATAGGAGGCTGATGGTATGGGAGCCAGCGCCCAGAACATCTGCATGTATAGCATACTTGTTATGAAGGATATGAAGATCGTTAAGAACCATGCTTTTATATAGCTTATCGGCTTTGTTCCGGTTAGCTGGCATAGCTTAAAGGCTGCACACCAGCTGGCGCCGCCCTGACTTATAGCTAGAGGAGCAGCCCAAGCGTCAAGTCCCTGATATGGAATTGAGAGGAGTATGCCCTCTTTAACATATGCTGGGGACGCCGTGTAGCCGTATCCTGTGGCGGCGAAGAGGTTGTAGCCGGTTAATCCTATCGATCTTGCCGCTACTAGAGTTACAATGAAGGTCCATCCTGGCCCGAGTAGAAGTGGGAACCACCAATAGGTTGTTCGGAACTCTGGTGATACGAGGATATAGAAGATCGCTATTGAAGCGAATGAGGCTGCTAGGTAGCCTATAATTATCACCTTTAAGGGGAGATATCCAGCTTCTCTTGAGGCTTTAGAAAGTTTTGAGAGGCTTCTGAAGGTTGAGGTTATATATTCTCTTCTCCTTATCAGGGGAATCAGAGCCGTAGCTATTGATAGACCTACAAAGACGCTTGCCCAGAACTTCATTTGGAATCTAAGGGTTATGCCTGATATTCCCATGTTTGGGAACCAATCTATCCCTCTCTTTAGAATGTTAAATCTTACTAGGAGATGGTTCCCCACAAAATTTAGGGCTATGGATCCTATTAGCATCGAGACTACTACATTGAATGGGATGATCCATCCCATTAGGAAGGTTGTGAGGTCCGTTGCGACGCCTAGGGTGGAGCCGGGCAGATACCGTTCGATACCTGAGGTGAGATCCAGCCAGAGCCAGGGGATAATTGTCAATCTGATTCCCATAAAGGTTTCAGTTATGATTGGCAGTCCGTAGAGGACGAATCCGTAGGCCATGCCAAGCGCAGCTGCGATTGTGAATGCTCTCATTCTTCTAGGTTCTCTTACGCTGAGCGTTTCAACCACAGCAGCGTCGACTTGCTGCATGGGGAATGGAAGCTTCTCAACTTCGATGTATAGCTGGGCGGCTAGGAAACCAAGCATGATATCCATTATGGGGATTATTATGAAGGATGTGATCGGCCAGACAAGCAGGTTCGGAATCCAGTCTGGATGAAATATTAGTCGTTTTGTTATTGCCTCGGAGCCCGCTGGAGGAGCCATCCATACGGGAACGAGCTCCGCCACCGTTTTTCCTTCAATATAGAAACTGTGGGATATTGGGCTTGTCCTTATATAGGCGTTCCAGGGCATCGCCATGAAATAGTTTGACATTGCAGCCATACCGCTCATGGCATAGATAATGAATACTTCAGCTCGTCTCAGGGGGCGGCCGAGCAACCGGGCGAGCTCAACAAATAGGAGAACAGCTACGTAGCCTGCTCCTATAGTTACGCCAGCCGTCATTGTTAGGTAGATGGCGGCTGGCTGAAGCACAACAGCGGCATATATAATGGCGAGAATAGAGTTTATCGTTAATCCTTCTTCGAGAGCTAATCTTCGATTACGTCTTTCCGTCATTCATAATCTACTCCGCTTCTTTAATCGGCTTGGCTTTTTTAATGTACATATCCCGCTTCTCAGCGGACAATAACCGCCAAGTTAGAAGCTGTTTCCTTACGGCATCAATAAATCTGGGGTTAGAGATCCGCCATACACTTCCGGATCCAGATAACCTATTCATAAGAAGCTGGAATGAATATGCCTTTACCCTACTAGACCAGCTAGATCTGATTATAGCTTTTTCGGTGACTCCCTGCTCGTAGGGAGCCAACGTTACGTTAAATGATAGATCCATAACTGGAGAGCCCTCCTTTAGACTCTCCGAATATTGGATTTCTCCAATCATGAATGTGCCTACCCTTTCGGTTCTAAACTGATTCAGATACTCCTTCAAGTATTCGAAGATGCCTAAAACTTCGGCTTCCGACTTGCATAGGAAGGGCAGGGGGACCTCCCATCTGTCACCTTTAGGTTTGGGTATTCTCCATTTCCGTTCTAGAGAGGGCGTAACGAGCTTCGCTGCCTTATAGAGTGGATAAGCGCTTACACCTAGCGTCGCAATCATAGCGATGCTTAGAGCGGTCAATACATAGCTTGAGGAATAGTTGGGTGAAACAGCTTCCCCTACAGCTCCAAATGCGCTGCCAATGTAAATGTTTAGGATGCCGAGTAGATAGCCTAAGACGGCTCCTATTAGGGATGTAACGAGACATTCAGCTAGGAATACGCCTGCTATCTGCATGGGTGTCATTCCGAGAGAGCTGAAGATCGACATCTCACCGATCCTTTCCATGATACCTCCATATAATGTTGTGGCTATCGTTAGGGCTCCAATGATCAGTGGAAATACTATCGCTTCGAAGCCTCTTTGGGAGTATCCTGCTCCTTTTCTGTAAACGATTGTTGATCCTCCTGAAGACATATAGACGTCCATTCCGAGCTTGTCGGCAAGTTCTACCGCTATGACTTTTTCTATTTCGGTCATTCCAGGCTTAAACTTTAAAGCTATGCTTATGAGGCTGCCGCCCATATCAAGGGCTATCTGATAGGGAACTATGACGAATCTCCCGTAGGACCATGGCTTAAGATGGAGGGGAGCGTAATTTTCAACTTGACGTTTAGTCTGAAGCTCGTAATAGACGTCTTCATAGGATAGGGGAGTGATCGGCTCGCCGTCAATATCTGTGACGTAAGTCTCATTAGCATCTACTAATCCTTTAACTGTGAAGATTGAGCCGTAATATTCCACGGTGTCTCCTACCGAGACTCCTATTGATTTCGCATCCTTAACCGTTAAGAGACAAACCCAAGTATCTCCAGGCTCGATCCATTTTCCTTCAACAACCTTTAATCCAGTTAGTTTAGGCTCATCTGGTGAGAGCCCCCAGACAGCATATATTGGAACCGTGCCGTTACGGCCTTTTAGGCCAAGCGTCTTGCTGAGGGTCTTCGCTACATCTATGTTCCACATAACTTGCTGTTGAGAGACCCAGAAGAGTATGCTTTGGGATTGTCCAAGCATGTAGGGCGGGAACCACCAGACTCTTGGAACCACAGTTGCGATATCGCTATATGCTGCGGAGATCGTGTTAAACTGGTCTTGAGATAGTTCTTGCCATTCCTTATCCCGGACTAAGAGACCCTCATATAATGGTTTGTATGTGAGGGGTTGGGGTACACGTATAACTGCAGAGAATGTTGAGATGGAGACCATGCTTACAAGGGCGAATGTTATCAGAATAACCGTGATCTGGGATAATACTGTTCTAAATCTACGCTTCCTCTGATGTGAGACTGCAACTGAGAAAGCCATCATTATAGCGCTTGACATGCTTATCTCTGCAGCATGAATTCCAGACATGCTCTCTCTCATCTTTTTAAGCTGATCTCTGACGTCTGAGAAGATTACGATAATAACTGGGAGGAGTAGAAAGATTATCGCTGTTCCTAACACAACCATTATTATGTTTGAAGCGAGTATGAAGCCTGGATGTATAATTGAGAGGGAAACTAGTAGCACTGTTGATATTCCTAATATTGCTCCAAGCCTCTTCCATCCATTCTCGAAGCTGAAGGCTAGTCTTTCAAATAAGAAAGCGAAGGGTACTGCTAACGCTATGAAGAAACAAGCGGTGACGACAGCGTCGATCGTTGTTTTCTTAACAAGATCATACGCCATAGCCTCGTAGGACCAGGCTCTCCAAGCCTCTCCGAAGAGCTCATCGTATCTGTAATTGCGTAGGGCCTTCTCAGCCGCCTTTAGGTGCTTAGCAGCCTCTGAATGATAGTATTCTGCTCTTCCACCAGCGCTGTAGACGTGATATCTCCCAAGATTGCTGAGTCTACTCTCATCCAAGATCCATGTGTCTAGGGCCACTCTATATGAGGTGTAGGGTATAACAAGTTTTTCTCCTACTCCCACTTTGAAGCCTTCACCCAACGGGGAAGTTTCAGAGGCGTTTCTTAGAATTCCAACAAGCTTTCCTGGAAAGTTATACTCTATTATTACTGGCGTATCAGGCTCTACGTAGATGGCTGAGACGGCTAATGTCACATCGCTCTTGGCGCCATAGAAGAATGGTACGCTTAGTGACTGAGCCTCTAAAGGCGAGACCGTTGTCTGCCCAACAGGCGTTCTCCAGCCTCCGCTTGGAAGCTCCAGTGGGGTGTAGACTTCGAAGAGGGCGATTGTGCCAGCTTTAAGGACGCTTATAGAGACGTGTTCTTCAGCCTTATTGGGGGTGTAGGCGCTGACAAACTGGGCAAGTCCAAAGGTTCCTTGGTTCGGAGCGTAGATGAGATTCCCAGTCTCTTCATCTACCATGTATCCTTCAATGTTATAGCTGAACATTGCGCCTAGAACGATGAAGGCGCTTTTTAGGCCTATAAACGTCGCAACGCCGTTTTCGTCAGCGATCTCAACCATCTGTGTATTTGGAACCTGGCCTAGAACGTATGTTCCATAGCCGGAAGCTCCCTGATAAAGCAGCACTAATGCTTTTGGAACAGGCTTGTACCATCCAGTTTTAGTCTTGTCATACTCAAGAACTTGGACATGAAGCTTGATGAAGGCAACTCCGCTGTTAGGATCATAACGGCTTATGCGGAATCTTGGAATATTCTCATATATGTTCTCATCAGCATTTGCGAAGAAGAAGATCACGTTAAATGCATATTTTAGAACATGATTCAGATTTTTGAAGTTAACCTTATCAAAAGTGTCTAGAGGGGTACGCTCCATAATACGGCTTGTAGCGCCCGAGGTTATAGCTAAACATATCCCACCTGTCCCCATTAGAAGCTCTCCGTCCCAGATGAAGACGGATGAGCCTGCGCCCCAAGTTGTTCCTCCCGCTGTAACCCAGGGAGCCTGCGCGCCATATATCTGGTCTCCCACCTTGAAGCGTATATTCTTTCCATCACCGAAGACCTCCTGCAGTATGGATGAGATGGAGTCAACGCCGTACTCATACTTCATAATTGGCGCGGATGGATCAACATAGGATTTGAATGATGGCGAACCTAAAGTAAAGATAAGCTTAGCTACGTAATCGGTATATTTCGCATACCGTGGCCCCGTGAATGAATGGACGGGTCCTGTAGCCTGCACCACTATGCTGTCGCTATCGAGAGTGTAAAAGTCCAAGTAAAAGGACATTCTAATCTTTGAACCAATATTAGTTGAGTTTCCAAAGAAGTACTCCTCCATAAATTCTCTCATGCCATAATAGGATTGCCAGTGTCCTGAAACTGCTAGAAACATGACTGTTCTGGCTGGAGGATTCTCGGAGTAGAATCGGGCTAATTCGAGAAGTGCAGCTATGCCTTGAGCCTCATTTGCGCCCGGAGCAATCCCCGGAACGACTGAGAAGCTATCGAAGTGTGCGATTAGAAGAAGTATTTGATCAGGATATGTCGTACCCTTTATGAAGCCTAGAACATTCATCGCGGGGATTTCTTCCCAGGTTACTTTAGATTTGATGCGGACAAAAGCAGGCTCTTCAGAGATGAGCTTACGGAGCTTAGAGGCATCTTCATACCTTATGTAGTATCTGGGCAGATTTATAGCCGCGCTGACCGTCTTCATCATGTTACCATAGATCGTTGTGGAGTTAGACTCTATGAAGAGAACAGCTTGGCATCCTAGGGCGAAGGCATTCACCCAGTTCCGTCCAGAAGCATACTCAAGCATAGCTATGGCGCCTGAGACGTTCATGCCGAGCTTCTCAAACTCCTTGTAGGTTCCAAAGCCGGCATAGATTAGTCTACCTTCATAATCTCCAGTTGAGGGTGCAACGACGTTCGGAAGGAACGGCTCAAGAACTATCTTCTCATCGATTTTAGGCGATACAACCTCCAACCAAGCTCCATGAGATACGGGCATGGCCATTTCAAAATTCTGATAAGAAACGTTAAGCAGCCCATACTCCTCAAACTTTTCTTTAATATACTCAGCAGCTTTATAATAACCGTCTGTTCCGGGACATCTTGTTCCAAGATTGGAGAGATAACGAATATGCTCCTTTATCCGGTTCATATCTATTCTTTCGGCAACTTGCTTGGCGTAAGATGCTAAATCGCGAGGAGCAGTAAGTATAGGAGAGAGATCCCCATCCGCTCTCAAGACGGATGATTTTTCAGATGCACTAAGAATCTTTATGGTGTTTCCTTGATTGAGAATCACAAAAAGCATAACCAAAAGAATCAAGGAGCTAAGACGTTTAAAGCTCATTGTATTATATACTCTTGGTAAAAAATATTTAAGATTTTCCTAAATATTTTTTTAACAGTCTCGCAACAGAAATCATTACGGAACAGAGAATTTTTAAGAAATTCTTAAATTCGAAGATGCTAAAGATATGCGTACTAACCGAATGATTTAATGACGGAAATAAAAAAGATGCCTCTCCACGGCTGGGTAGGTAAAATTTTACGCGTAGACTTGACGAATGAGAGGATAGATGAGATAGATACGATGAGATACGCGGGGAGATTCATAGGTGGGAGAGGCTTAGCCGCAGCGATTGCTTGGGACGAGATCCCCTTCGGAATCGACGCCTTTGATCCTGATAATCGATTGATCATCATGACCGGGCCGTTAACTGGAACTTTGGCGCCTACTTCTGGCGGTAGGATAACATTTGCGGGTATAGCGCCTCAAGCATATCCGAAGCCTCATTATACAAGGTCAAGCATGGGGGGATATTGGGGAGCCGAGCTGAAATATGCTGGTTACGACGGAGTGATCATCAAGGGAAGAGCGGCTTACCCCGTCTATATATGGATAAGCGATGGGAAGGCTGAGATTAGAGGTGCAGAGAAGCTTTGGGGCCTCGACACATTCGAAACTCAGAAGAAGCTGATGAAGGAGCATGAAGAGGATTCTCAGACCGTATGCATCGGTCCCGCAGGGGAGAATCTGGTGCGAATAGCTGCGGTTCATCATGGAATAGAAAACGCGGCTGGACAAGGCGGCTTCGGAGCAGTGATGGGATCGAAAAATCTTAAAGCAATCACGGTTAAGGGAAGCGGAGGCGTATCGATAGCTAAGCCTAAAGAATTCATAGAAGTATGCAGATACGCTTTAAGGTTTTCACGTGAAGCGCACATCCGTGAATCTAAGGCCTGCACAATATCATGCAACATATCTGGATGCGGATTGAAGATCTACAAGGGGATTAAAGGCAGATTTTATTCCAGACTATATACGGGCGCCGTGCATTGCTGTTCACCAGCATATCTAAAGTTTAAGCCTTGGCAGGCCGGGTTTGAAGCTGCTCAGCTCGCCGACATGTATGGGATAAATCATTGGGAGATCGTTTTAGGCTTTACCGGAACAGGTCGGTGGCTTAACAGATGCGTTGAGAAGGGCCTAATAACAGAGAAGGATTTAGGGATGCCTATAGACTTGGAAAGCGGAGTTTTCTGGAGCAAGCTTCTCAGAAAAATCGCTTATAAAGAGGGGATTGGAAAGATCTTTGCCGAGGGAGTGCCTAGAACCGCTGATATTCTCGGTAAGGGCCATGAATATTTGCCACATGTTGCTCATGGATTTGAAACTCATTGGGATGGACACTTCTTCGGCGGGCCGCGTTATCCATACTGGATCGTTGCTGCCCTTCAATGGGCAATGGACTCCAGAGATCCCCTAGTGCACGGCTATGCTAGTCAGATAACTTATTGGACTTCTAGGCCTGGAGCCTCAATATCTGTGGATAAGCTTAAGGCAATCGGTAAACGTCTATATGGCTCTGAACTTTCGGTAGATCCGAATAGCAATTATGAATGTAAGGCTCAGCCTACAATATGGCATCAAAATCGGCTTGCGGTCCACGACTCGATTCCGGTATGCGAAACTTTCTTTCCAGTAATTTATAGTGAAGATTCTCCCGACGGCTTTGGCGATACATCTATAGAAGCTAAACTCTTCTCTGCAGCCACCGGGATCAATCTCAGCGAGGAGGAGCTCGACCATATCGGCAGCAGGATCTATAATCTCGAAAGGGCGATCATGGTGCTTGAAGGTAGAACAAGAAAGGATGATGAAAGCGTCATACCATACTTTGAGAAGCCTGATAGAGCTGGGATAAGACTTGACGTGGAGAAGTTTCGAGCGTTGATGGATGAGTTTTATGATCTTAGAGGTTGGGATCGAGAGACTGGGTGGCCGAAGAGAGAAACATTAGAAAAACATGGCCTTAAAGATGTAGCTGATAAACTAGAGAATCTCGGAAAACTACCTGACTAGAGTCGCGTAATCTTCATACTCTGGCAGAATAATTAGAGACTGGTAATTCGTATCATAGAGGATTGAACGATCAGCATTTACCATTTCATTGTTAGAAATAAAAGATTCGTTGGTATCTTGCTATTGATGAAGATTTATCTTTCTGCTCTAATGTAGACTTCAGCTCTCGTCTCGTATCGGTCGATAAGTCCATCTCGCAGATAGACTATTCTGTCGCTGACGTCAATCATCTTTAAGTCGTGCGTTGCAGCGATTATCGTTACGCCTTTCTCTTTGTTCATCTCCCGAAGCAGCGTGATTATTTCCAGTCCTGTATGTAGATCCAGGTTTCCAGTAGGCTCATCTGCAAGAATGATGACTGGATTATTAGCTAGGGCCCTTGCAATAGCTACTCTCTGCTGCTGGCCGCCGCTCAGCTCTGCAGGTTTGTGATCAAGCCTGTCGCCGAGACCGACGGATTCTAATATTTCGCGGCCTCGTCTTAGACGTTCTTCACGCTCCACGCCTGCGAATATCATCGGCAACGTGACGTTTTCAAGGGCGGTTAGGACGGGTATCAGGTTGAATGTCTGAAATATATAGCCGATCTTTCTGCATCTAAGCCAGGCGAGCTCGTAAGCGTCCAGCTTCGCTATATCCACTCCATCTATAAAGACCCTTCCTCTTGTAGGTCTATCTATTCCTCCAACCATGTTGAAGAGCGTTGTCTTCCCAGAGCCTGAGGGACCCATGATGGAAAGATACTCGCCACGTCTGACTTTCAGATTGACTCCATCTAGAGCCTTAACGGTTACCGGGCCCATCTGATAATATTTAGCGAGATCCTCAGTCTCAACTACATATTCAAAGCTGATTTCCCATTCCTCCCCTGATCTACGTGACCTTAATACTATGAACTGACTTATAAAAGTTAATTTGGAATTAAATTAAAGTCTAGAAGAGCTGTGAATAGCATCCTCTATTCCTTTTCAAAAAATTCGATGTAAGGCCTCTTGAGAGGGTTCTTCGAAATTCTTTAATATGCTTCAGAGGAAGTTTAAACATCTTTTAATGTGGATGTGAATGAAGATGAAGAGGGTGAAAGTAGGAGTTATAGGCGCTGGCGGCATTTTTCGTGGAGCTCATCTCCCAGCGTATCCAAACATAAGGGAAGCTGAGCTTGTCTCTCTTTGCGACGTTTCGGAGAGCGCATTAAGAGAAGCGCAGAGGATTACCAGGAAGGTTTACCTTGATAGGGCTAGAAGGGCTGAGGAGGATGGTGATGAGGATCTTTATGAGAGACTAAAGGAGGATGCGGAATCTCTAAGAATCTACAATGATGTTGATGAGATGCTTTCTAAGGAGGATCTTGATCTGGTTGATATTTGTACTCCAACTAAGTTTCACAGCGTACTTGCTATTAAAGCCTTAAAGCATGATGTGAATGTAATGGCTGAGAAGCCTATGGCTAGAACATATCTCGAATGCCTCGAGGTTGTGGAGGCTGTTGAGGACAGTGGAAAGCTCTATCAGCATAATGAGAACTGGCTTTACAGTCCAGTATGGTATAATATGAGGAAGTTTATTGAGAGTGGAGTTATAGGGGAGCTTCAATTAACTTTTCTAGCTACGGCTCATGGAGGCCCTGAATGGGCATCATGGTTCTGGGATCCGGAAATCGCTGGCGGCGGATCTCTCCTCGATAATGGTGTTCATGCAATAACGTGCTCCTGGTTCCTAAGCGGATTTGATAGGAGACCTACCGTTGTTAAGGCCGCTGAGCCATACGGCATCTGCATTAGGATGAAGACGCGAATTCTACAGGGCAGGTTTAAACGATTCGAGGTTGAGGATGATGCGCATGTAATAATCCGGTTTGAGGGGGATGATGGATCATGGTCTACTGCTCATGTCGAGGGATCATGGTCCTACAGAGACTCTCTAGATACCTGCGTGATCGGAACGAATGGCATAATTAAACCTGTTCAAAGGGAGAAGGAGACTCTTCTTGAGATAACTGATGCAGCTGGGGGGAAGAGAGAGTTCAACTTAGGCGAGGTCACATGGACTCAGAGCTTTGAGGGAGAGATAAGGAACATGTGTAATTGCATACTGAATGGTGTTAAGCCGCTATGCGACGAAAAGATTGGAGCTGAAACCACAGCGATTGTGCAGTCTGCATACCTATCCCAGAAGAAGGGAAAGAGACCTGTTACTCTTGAGGAATTCAAGAAGTATGCCGAGGAAATTAGAGAGAGGGAGGGAAGAAACGCTTCCGACGTGCTTCTGAAGGAGCTCTTGAAGGGAATAAGCAGAATATGAAGGTTTCCTTTCTAATAGCCTCTAATTTTTATTTTTCAGATATACTTGGTGAGCTTCTCCTGATATAGAGACTCTTTTAGTAGGACGCTTGTTCTTATCCACTCGTCTATTCCTATCGAGAATCTTTTGCCTATATGGTTTATAGCGTCATCGAGGCTGTCGAACTTTACCGGTCTCCTCCGCAGCGCCTCCCTCACGCTTTCCCTATTTATCCATACTCCTAACGGCGTTATGAAGCTCGGATAGATCTCCCTCATCGCTATGACGCCGGCTTGTCTCCCTTCTTTTGCCAGAAACTCTGCAACTGCTAATCTTACCGCATAATAGCATCCGCCTATTGAAGCGTAAGTTGTTCTTCCTTTGTATCCTTCCCAGTCGCCTCCCATAGCGATTTTCTGACCGCCCGGATTCCAGACGGTTCCAGGATACCAAGCTTCAATCCACTCATATTTCCATGATGAGGGAGTCATGAGGATTATGAATCGATTTCCAAGATAGCTGAATTCGTATACTCTGTACTCATTAATCGGCTTTTTACCTTTGATCCCCTTCTCAATCAAATTTTTCGATACAATCGAATCGACAGCCGTTATGCTCCATCTTGTAGGGACCATCCGTCTCTGATCTTTAAGTCCAAATGCCCCTACACTGAATGCTCTTTGAAGCCTCGAGACGGGAACCCCATCCAGGTATAGATTCGTAATGGCTTCTTCCGCTTTTAAGTCGCCGTCACTATAGGCTTCCTCGATCTTAAAGTCAGTCTTAGGGCTTCCAACATCCATCTTCTCCAATACGGCTGAGGGACCCATAGGTTGAAGCGTACCGTCTAGCAGGAGCTTTCCAGACGGCTTTTTACGAAAAGTCACCTCAGTATCAACAGAATTTCTAGACAGAGCGACCTCCAGAGTTTTGCTTATAAAACGTTCATTCTTCCAAGGCTTCTTCACGTTTACTCTAAATTTGCCTCGAACGAGGCTTGTTCTAAACTCTATTATATCGTCTGCTGTTCTGCCCAGCCACTTCTCCGGAAAGTCATAGAGGGAAGTATCGCCTACAACTGGAGGGACTAAAGGCCCGGCGTAAACGTAGGGGTACCCGATTCGTCCAACAAAGATTCCGGGAGGAGAAGACCCAACCATCTGATTCGATCTTACCGCGTTTCTCGTTCTTATGAAGGAGTATAGCTTCAGAATAGCTGGACATCTGGGTTTTCCGCATAGTCTTCGGCTTCCCCTACAGACGAGGCATAGGCTTCCCTCCCTAAAATGAATCTCTAATTCTGGACTGGATAGATTTAGGTCTCCAGCTGTTTCCTCATTTATAACATGCCCTATCCAGGGGACCCTTCTCTTAAGCTTCTTTATTGATTTTTTGGGAAGTGGAAACTTCACTATTTTCGACCCTTAAGAACCGAAATCCAATATGAATTAGTCTTCGCATTTAAATTAATGTTTTTTTAGCAGCAACTGAAAGGACCGAGCCTTTTTGATATAAGATCTTAAAGATATCTGCTGATAGGCACGGGTTTGCCTTTTTTCACCGAATCTAGAGATGCAGATACCATAACTAGGCTCTTCAAATTGTCTTTTCCGCTGGTCTCCGGCTCCCTATTCTTTCTGATGGCCTCCGCGAATTCATATAGAGAGTAGGCTCGATCTTCATAGGGCATCGAAACAAGCTTTTCAGTCACTTCCTCAGCAGAATCTTTCGGCTTCACCTTGACGGTTTCGTTCCAGTGTATCCCGCCTTCTGAACATTCTATTCTCCAATCTCCATCCCATGTCGTCTCCCAGCCTAAGGAGACCCAGCTTCCAACATACGTGATGCGAATCTGGCTTCTCATCTTTACCGTAACCGTGACGCAAGGATCGCCTTTAAACCAGCTCCACTCCGGCCTCCACGTTTCGCAGTATATGCTCTGCGGATCCGAAGCAAATATGTATCTCATCAGATCGAAATGGTGAATTGCCATGTCTATGAGAAGGGGATATTCCATCTCTAGACGGAACCCTCTGAATTTAGGAGCCTTATGAAAGTTAACTATAGCATAGCTCGGCTTTCCAACCTTCATTCTTTCAATAAGTCTTCGAACCGTCCGCGCTCCCCTTCTAAAACGATAATTCTGGCTGACCATCAATTTTAGACCTCGTTTCTCAGCTTCAAGAACTATTCTCTTAGCGTTCTCCAAAGCATCAGCCAGAGGCTTTTCAATCAATACATGAAGACCAGCCTTTAATGATTGCAATGCTATTTCCATATGCACATTTGGAGGGACTACGATTAAGGCGGCGTCGGCCTCAACCTCCGCTAATGCGCTTTCTAAATCATTGAAACATCTCTCCTTAGGCATCTTATGCGCTTCCGCTGCTTCCTTCAAAGCTTTCTCATCTATATCGACGTATGCCACAGGCTTCCAGAACTTTGACGACTCAACTATATCTGTCCAGCCTCTTCCAAATCCGCCTACGCCTATTTGTATAAGCCTAAGCAAGACGATCCGCATCCCCAATAAATTTCAAGTTCAGTAGAAACCTTTCCTTCTCTATTTATAAGGCCTTTGGGCTGAGAACTCCTTCAGGCATAACTTGCAAGACAAAATCATTCTTCCTTCGATAATTTAATTAGCAGCCTGTTTAATCTCTGGATATCCTCACTGGTTATTTTAAACTCGTAATTGTGTGGGCATATATCATCGAGCCTCATGATCCCTAGAGTTTCGTCATAGACGAGAGGATATACTCTGCAGCCTTCAGGCCTATACGGATATATTTTACAGCCTTCCTCGAGAAAAACGCATCTGCCAGCGCGGTTTTTCAGCCGCCATCCATCCACAGTTTTTACTGCAAAATCCTTTAGGCTGTATCCTAATTTCTGGATCCGCTTTATGTCATCCTTTGAGAGGGGCATCCTGGTCTCTACACAGCATACATTACATCTATGTTTTATGCATAGTATGCCGCTCTTCAATGGATATTTCATCATCTCATCTTTAAACATGCTTTAGGATCCGTGATAAGTTTGCCCTAAAGATTTTATCCGAGTTCAGCGATTTTAATTTATCCGGTGGGAGTATCAAGCCTTGGATAGAAAGTCTGTTGGGGTTGTAGTATCGGCGAGGACTATTTCGGAAGCTTGGGAGAGATCTGTTCTTGAATGCTGGAGGAATGGAGCAGAGGTTCCAACAGAATATGGCGAGATGTCCAAGGAGATCTTGGGATTGTTGGTGGTCGTTGAGGATCCGTTTGAGGAACCTCGGATTCATAGGGGAGATATTAATATTGCAGTAAGGGGAGCTCTCCAGAGATATTATGAAGAGGTTCTCCATGGCTCTTTAGATTGGGCCGTAGAGGAACGCAAATTTCATTATACATATCATGAGAGGCTCTTCAAGTATCCACCTGAATCAATAGACCAGATAAGATATATCGTTGAGAAATTAAAGAAGAAGAGCTTCTCTCGAAGAGCTCAGGCAATAACGTGGGTTCCCAAGAAGGACATGTGGGTTGAATCTCCTCCATGCCTCCAAAGAATCTGGTGTACGGTTAGGGATAATCGTCTAGTCATGCATACAACTTGGCGGAGCCGCGACGTCTTTAGAGCGATGCATATGAATATGCTTGCTATGACGGAGCTGCAGAGGAGCATAGCTCAGCAGCTAGATTTGGAAGTAGGCGTCTATCTCGATTTCTCGAATAGCGCGCATATTTATGAGAGGACATACTCTGACGTTGAGCGGTTCCTTAAGGTTGTTGAGAGAAGGACAAGCAAGAATTAAGTTAGGGCTCTTCTATTCACCTATGATCTGCACGTGAACTCTACGTGATCTTGAACCGTCCATCTCAATAAAGAGGATTGACTGCCAAGTTCCAAGATGCACCTTTCCGTTTTCTAGAGGGATCGAGACTCCAGAGTTTATCAGAGAACTCAGAATATGGGCGTGGGCGTTCTGTTCCCCTATGCTCCAACTATACTTTGCATTGTGTCGATAATCTCCTCTAACAGGAGCGATCTTTTGTAGAACATCTATTATGTCTTCCCAGAGGTCAGTGTCATGCTCATTCACAGCTATGGCCGCTGTGGAGTGGGGAACCCATATGTTAACTAGACCGTTCTTTATTCCGCTTTCCTCGACTATACGCTGTACTTCTCTAGTTACATCTAGGATCTCTATCTTCTTCCTCGTTGAGATCCTTATATCTCGGGAATAAACGTTCATCATTCATCTCCTTCTCAGCTAGGACTATACATGTCTTTGATAGGCCAGACTACTTTAGAATCTTTCCCGTCTCCATGTACCATAGATACAGGTCTAGCTCCGCCATGTTAAGACCTGCAAGTTCAGCTATTCTTCTCAGCTCTTTCTCAATCTGTAAATATATTGACTTCGTTAATCTCTTAGGCTTCTCGATGATTCCATACTTGGCTAACAAGTCAAGTATATGGAAATCTAGGATGGCGAGATCTGTATATCCTATGTTTCTAAGGAAGTGGCTGGCTTCTTTCATTCCTATTCCATGTATATTCTCAACCAGCCAATTTCGCAGCTCTTTTGAATTCTCAGATTCTTTTATGATTCTCTTAATGGAATCGCTGTATTTCCTAGCCGAGACAATATATTCTGCACGTGTTTTTGGAAAGCGGTGTCCCAGCTCCTTCAACTTTTCCACTAGCTGCTGTTTTGATAAGGTTAGGAATCCATCATTTATCTGCCTCTGGATTTTTATAGCGCGTTCAGCCGAATAATTCGCGCATAGAATGCAGAAGCATAATTCTTTGAAGATCTCCCTGCTTTCTCCTTCTCCAAGTTCTTTAAATTCCAAGACTCTCCGTTTCACAAGTGTCCTTACATGAGTCTTTTTGAGCTTTCCTATCGATCTAATCAGCTCTTCAGCCCTGTTCAAGATCATCAGACAGCCATTCTTCCACCAGTTTAATCATATCGTTATTATAAGACTCTTTATTCATCTTTACTCAATCTTTTCCGGTTAAAACTCGACTGGAAGATCGGGTTTAGATAAGTAGAAATAGTTATCCTCCGGGTTATAATACATCTCGAGAGCTCGAATCTCAACTCCAGCCTTCTCTGCTTCTAGGAGAAGCTGAGCTATCTTCGGATCAGCTGAACTGTTAGGTTTGAAGGCTTCTACATTAGGTAGGGCGGCAATGAAGAGTATTATTCCGCATCCTCCTCTTTTAGCATAGTCTGTTAGCTCCATAATGTGTCTTCTTCCCCGCGGTGATGGACAGTCCGGATACATCGCATACTTGTTGCTTCTCAAAACCGCGCTTTTAACTTCTAAATAGGTTTTTTCTTCTTCACATTCCAGTAGATAGTCGATGTAGGAGACGTTTAGCTTAGCGTTTCTTTTTAGAATGCGGCATCCCCTCATCCATGGCAGAAGGTTCAACATTATGATTCTTTCTAGAGCTTTCATTTGAAGATGGGTATCTATGATTGCTGCGAGACTGTCCTCTTTAACAGCGAATAGTCTGCAGTCGGTCTTTAAATCTCTCTCATGCATGATGCAGAAGCCTTTTTGTCCCCTAGATAGATAATTTAGAAGCCTGCCGGTATTATTGATGTATGCTGTCTGTATCTTTCCGTCTAGGATTATTTTAGCCGCAAATTTGTTGATTCTCTCTATAATAATGCATTCTTTCACGTTGCGTATCTGAAATATTCCTGTTGCTTCACACCTCAATTTATTTCGGTTAAAATTTGTAGATAGACTCAGATAATGGTTCTGCTTTTAACTTCAAGAGGCGACGTGGATGTATAGACATAAAAGGCTTTAGGGGGCACATCTATATTTTGTCTATATAAAGGCGATCCGAAACATTTTTAACCGGAGCTCTCCAACATCTTAGGAAAGCTGATTCTGGAAAGAATAATAGGAAAACGAGAATCGCCTTGAACCGAAAGGCCCTCCTAAACGTTTCAGCCGCGATCCTAACCGCCGCAATCTCAGGTGCAATATTGTATCAGATATTGTTTGTCGGAAGAATGCTTGAGGAAGAGGGGCTTCTGGGAATCTTTCTAGTTTCGATGTTTAGTCATCTAACAGTTGTTGGACGAGACCTTTTTACACCCGCATTTATCGCCTTAATAAGGAATTATCATCCAGCTCTGCTTGGGCTCTCAGCCGGCATAGGAGGAGCAATAGGAGAGGTCACCGCTTACTATTGGGGCCTCGGCATCAGAGAGGCTTTTCGAGGCAGCGGCGAGAAGAATGTCATTTATAGATGGATTGAGAAGTACGGGCTTCTCGTCATTTTGCTTGTCGCAGCCTCCCCATTGCCTGATGTGCCGATTGCGCTTTTGGCGGGATCAGCCCGTTTCTCGCTGAAGAAGTTCCTTCTAGTTGAGGCTGTAGGTAAAAGCGCATATTATTCTGTAGGCGCATCTGTAGGAGGAATAATCTTTCAATCTTTAACGGGAGCTATTGATGAATGGCTCCTCTCGCTTATAGTAGTCTTATCCTCGATTATCATCTGCGTAACAATCTCGTGGGGGAAAACCCGGGATAAGATTATAGGAGTCTTTGAGGGGGCTTATCGCGGGTTACGTGGAGGAGCATCTGGAAAGTAAAAAAGAAATAAGGAGGCTCTCCCCTCTATTCTTTCTAAGACTCTTGTAAGGGAACGTTTAGCCTATGCCGAAAAGCATTCTCAACACTGATCTTCGTTTGCTGATCTTATCGATGAGCCTAAGGAGAATAGTTCTAGGATGCCTACAGGTTATCAGAACTCTTTACTTATATATTATAGGATATGATCTTCTAGCCATCGGCCTGCTTTCCATGATAGCGACGATAGTAGGCGCGATACGTTCCGTATCAGTAGGCATCTTAGCGGACAGGTATGGAAGAAAACCCTTCATTATTCTAGGCGGAGTCTTCTACACTATTAGACTTTTAATCTACGCATTCTTTACGGACTATGCGATGCTTATTTTAGCTCAGGTAATAGGGGCTATGGGGGAGGGCGCGGGTGCTGGACAGCCTTCCGTCTCGGGAATTATAGCGGATAAGAGTAAGAAGAAGACTCGGACAAAGGTCTTCACAATCTTTGCATTGACAAACTCGTTCGTGGGCATTCTCGGCTCGCTGCTTGGAAGCCTCCCAAAACCGCTCCAATCAATACTTTCTGTTGGAGAGGCTGAATCTTTCAGATTGCTATTTTTATTCTGCTCGCTCCTCTCCTTCATCTCATTCATCTTTGTTCTCCCAATCAAGGAGGAGCCGTCTGAAATCCGCATAGATAAGAGAAGCACGTTGCTTCCAAGAAGATCATCTGCAACTATATCTCGATTCTCATTTGTTAGGGCGATTGGAGGATTCGGCTTCGGCATGACTGAGGATCTTATAGGACCATGGTTTAAGATTCGATTCTCGATGGGTGAGGAAGTTCTAGGCCCCGTCTATGCTATTTCTAGATTCATAGTCATGCTTCTGTACTTCTTAATCTTTAGGGCCTCAGAGGATCTGGATGAAATAAGGATAATTGCTTTTAATAGGATGGTCACAGCTGCCTCTATGCTTCTCATACCCTTCATGCCTAACTATCTTGGTTTTTCATTTCTTCTCGTAGTGTATAGGGTCTCCGCAACGATAACCATGCCTATTAGGCAGGCCTTCATAGTAAGCATCGTTGATCCCTCTGAAAGAGCCTCAGCCGTCGGATTCAGCAATCTCGCAAGAATGAGCTTTAGATCCTTTGCACCTGCAATAGGAGGATACATAATGCAGAGCCTCAGCATGTCCCTACCCTTCATGATAGGCGGAGTCATAGTCGCTTTGAACGGCATCTCCTACAGGATCTTCTTTGGGAAGAAAAGAGCTTAGCAGTCTCCACCCCTTCTACAAGCAACTTATATAGTATTGCTACCCATTTTTTCGATTAGCGGCTGCTAGGCTGATATTAAGATGACGTTGAAAGTGTTTAATACTCTTGGCAGACGTAAAGAAGAGTTTGTTCCTCTTCATCCAGGAGAGGCCCGCATGTATGTATGCGGACCGACCGTTTATGATTATATCCACATCGGAAATGCTAGAGCCTTCGTCGTGGCTGACGTCGTCCGTCGATACTTGGAATATAAGGGATTTGAGGTCAAACATGTAAGCAACATCACCGATATTGATGATAAGATTATAAAAAGAGCAGGTGAATTGAAGATCAGCGTTCAGGAACTCGGCGAATTTTATAGCGACGCCTACTTTGAGGATATCGCTAAGCTGAATGTTAAGAGGCCTAATGTTACGCCTCGTGCTACTCAGCATATTCCTGAAATTATTGAGGCTATTGAAAAACTCGTTGAGAAGGGATATGCCTACGTCGCTGATGGAGACGTATACTTTGACGTGTCGAGATTTGAGGAGTATGGTAAGCTCTCAGGTAATAAGGCTGAAGCTCTAAAGATGGGGGCGAGGATAGAGGTAAATCCGAAGAAGAGAAACCCTGCTGATTTTGCTTTGTGGAAGGGGTGGAAGCCTGGGGAGCCGGGATGGCATAGTCCATGGGGGAAGGGGAGGCCGGGATGGCATATTGAGTGTTCCACTATGGCTCAGAAGTATCTAGGTGAGACTTTAGATATTCACATGGGTGGAAAGGATCTGATCTTTCCTCACCATGAAAATGAGATTGCCCAGGCGGAGGCTATCACTGGGAAGCCCTTTGTGAGGTACTGGCTTCATAATGAGTGGCTTACTGTTGAGGGAGAGAAGATGTCTAAGTCTCTTGGAAACTTTGTAACGGTCAGGGACGCCTTAAAGATCTGCAAACCCTCCGTTTTAAGATTCTTTTTAATCTCAGCTCATTATCGGAGTCCTCTCGATTTTAACAGCGAGGCCTTAGAGGCTTCGGAGAGGAGGCTTGAGAGGCTGCTTAGAACTCTGGAGAGGCTTAACGGTCTTTCCGAGACGGATTTGCATACATCCGAAGATGAGAAGCTGCTCTTTGAGGTTGAGGAGGGTAGGAGAAAGTTTGAGGCGGCGATGGATGACGACTTTAACACGCCATTAGCAATCGCCTCGTTATTCAGCATTGCGAAGTCGATAAATAACTATGTAGATACGCATGAGAATATTGGGAGACTCGTTAAGCAGAAAGTCTCAAAAATCTTTACCAGTCTTCTAGATGTGCTTGGGATAGAATGGAGCGAAAAAAGCGTGGAGACCCCCCAGATCGAGATGGTTAGGGATCTCATAGAGATGCTTGTAGACGTGAGGGATGAGATGCGGAGAAGGAAGGAGTGGAAGATAGCTGATGATATACGTGAGAGACTGAAGAGCATAGGAGTGATTCTTGAGGATACTCCCAAGGGAACAAGATGGTCATTTGAGAGGGCATCCACATGAAGAGTCCCGGATTTTATTAAAGGATTGATATGCATGTGGGAAAAGATTGACAAGAAGATTCTAAAGGTCTTGGGGATTATAGCGATCATAGCGGCTCTTGTGCTGATATACATCAGTCAAATCAGCGTTAAGCCCGTTGATGTGAGAATAGTTGAGACCCTAGAGGAGAATAAGGGGAGACTTTTAGGCATCACCGGCGTTGTCGGAGCCGGGATAGCTAGGGATGAAAGCAACAGGATTATTGGAATATCTATTTATGTAGATGATGTAGTCAACGGAGAATCGTTACCCGATCGACTGGGCGAATTTAAAACATACATTAGAAGATTTGATGAGGCAAGTGATCTTGAGAAGGAGAAGATGATAATCCGCAATTATTATTTTCGCCTCCTGAAAGTTACGGTTGATAAGGATGTTTTTCAGGCAAATGAAACCTTGACTATCGTGGTTCAGAACCTATCAAATGAGACCTTCACCTTTGGAAATTCCGTCTATGGCGCTTATTTTGAGAGGTGGGATGGGAAGGAATGGAGGTTTCATGCTGGAATGGTAGGCTTACTCGTGATCACCGATCTTAATCCGGGAGAAGAAAGAATAACCTATAAGTTAGATGCAGGTTTGTTCCATCCCAGGAAATATCGAGTTGTATCAAAGGGATGGGTAGAGAATGAAGACGGGATCATCCGCGTATGGGGATACGCTGAATTCACAGTCTTATAGAGATTAACCTGCCTTTTAAAAGGGAGCTCGCTATGAAGAAGATCTTCATTTCAGGTCCGATTCAAGGCATGGAGGAGGAACAGTCTTACCGGGATCTCCTTCGGAAGATTTGTAGACGGCATGGTTTTAAACCTGTGGATCCCTGGGTCAGAGAGAAGATCATATATAGGAAAAGCGGGACTCCTCAGGAGCGTAAGAGCGACTATTTCGGCTTTATCAAAAGAGATCTTGAAGATATTGAGGACTGCGACATCTTTGTAGCGTATTTGCCTCGGCTCTCAGCGGGAACGTGTATGGAGCTCTTCTATGCGAAGCAGATTGGGAAGAAGACGATAGCTATCTGTGAGATTGAGGATCCAAGCCCGTGGATTGTGGCTCATTCCGATGTTCTATTGGGGAGCATCGAGGAGTTTGAGGAGTATTTAAAGAGAATTTCGAGATAGCTTCCCGATCTCTTTTGTCACCGTATCTTTCAGAGCAGCATAGTCTTTATCATGATTGTATGGAGAGCCGAAGGATAGACTCTTCAAGTCTTATTTGATGGGAGCGCATATATACGAAAGAATTTCATGCATATCGAGAAGTGAGGCTGTATGGAATGAGAAGGATCTATGTTGCCTTTCAATTCGATACTGAAGATTTTATAACTCCAGAGGCTGACGATGTTCTGTTGGATCTAATAAAAATTTTGGATCAGTTCGATGTTAAAGGGTCCTTTTGCATAGTCGGCGAAAAATTAAGAGCTTTGAAGAGAAGGGGGAGATCTGATGTTCTGGAGGCTCTTAAAAGACATGACGTCGCATATCAATCTGATTTCCATTCAGTTCATCCGGTTATATCAGAGTATCTTAGGGATAAAGGATGGGACGACGGTGTTGAGGAGGTTAAGAGGCGAGAATCGCCGGGAATAAAATGTATTGAAGAGACTTTCGGTGTGAAGCCTTCCGCCTTCATTCAGCCTGGTGGAAGCTGGGCTCCCCAGACCCCCTATGCCTCAACGCTGATGGGAGTGCCGACTTATGTAGATGGAATCTTCCATGATACTCCTGTATGGTTTTGTGGAGCTCTATGTTTTAGGGCGGCTATGAGTTTCCCTGAGGATTCAACCTTCGCCTGTCTAGACGCGTTGAAATCTAGATTTGAGGAGATTTATAGGTCTAAGATCGACGGTGGATTAATCACTATTGTTATGCATCCATGTAAGTTTGTTACTGAAAAGTTCTGGGATGCAGTGAACTTTTCTCATGGAAGGAATCCGCCGATGGATAGGCTTGCGCCAGCTCCTTTAAGAGATAGAGAAGAAGTTGAGGAGTCTCTTCAGGTCTTTCAAAAGTTTTTAGGCTTCATTCTTGAGCATCCGAACGTTAAGATAGTTACTTTCAGGGAGGTTACGGATCTATATCGTAGGCCCAGGGAACGAAGGCTGAGATTAGAGGAGATCTTTGAGTTGGCGAGGAGGACATCTAAATGCAATGATTGGCAAGTTATCGATGGAGTATCTGTCTCTCCAGCTGAGATGCTTCGGCTCTTTACGGATGTAATTGTAGATTATTTGCAGGAGGGCTTTGAGCCTAGATCTGCACCTTTACATTTTACGCTTGGACCGACATCGAGACTCGGAGAGAACCAGCTTTCTGGAAAAATAGGCATGAATGATCTTTTAGAGATGCTTCGTTACGCAAAGAATTTCATGGATAATCATGGTAGACTGCCGTCTAAAGTATCTATAGGCGAGGTTAACGCTGGACCAAGCGATCTATTAGAGGCGGCTGCCAAGACAATCTCATATTATTCTCTGCATGGAGAGCTGCCGGAAAGCGTTGAGATATGCTGCCTTTCAGAGTATCCTGAAGTTGTGGAGAGGTGGAGCCTTACTGAGAGGGTTAATAGACAGTGGAGATGGATAATCTTTCCAGAGGAGTTTAGATCTGAACGTATCGAGGAGCTAACTCTACTTCAATCCTGGACTATTAAACCAGCGATTCTGAAGGATGAGTAGTGAAGGCCTTTTCGGCTTCCCGCTCATCTTTAATGGCGCCTCAGCCTTCTTGTGGTTGAGTCGGGATCGGGTATGGCCGCCTACTTATTGCCCGTCAGACTTCGCTTTTATTTCATCTAGTCACGCTCTCTGCATCGATTTTTGGTTTTAGAATAATCTAATTCTTCCTTTTCCCCCGTCACATTACTCTGCATAATCACGCATATGCATTAAACCAAAAGTATTTTATAGAAAATGAATCTTCACCAATTTACTGAGGTCTTCTACCTTTTCTAAAAGGGAGAGGGAGAAGGCTTTGTGGATTGCTTCTGAACGGCCAGAACATCTTTCTACTTTAAAGCGTCAGAACTAAGCTGAAGAATAGAGACGTCATATCGATTCTTCCCCTGGGTGGGTGGCGGATAAAGCCGCCGTTATAAAGATTGAATCGATAAGATTTTGGCTAAAATCCCTTTTTAGGATGGAGCCGGGAGAGGGAATTGAACCCTCGTAGAGCGGTCTGCAGCCGCTTGCCTAAGCCACTCGGCCATCCCGGCATAAAATTAAATATGTTCTTTTCAATAGCGAAGTGGGATATTTGTTTAAAGAATAATTGTCTGGAATATTGGTGATGGAGAATACTGAAAATTTAAGTTTGATTATTTGCCCATCAAATCTAAGGGCAAAAGCTATCCCTCATTTCCATCACCATTAGGTTACGGTGTAAATAGCCAGTTTTATATAAAGATTATGGTATATAGCCTAAAATTTCTTGGAGAATCTGCCGCTTCCCTTCATTCCTTGGAATCTGTATTTCATTTAGGCATCGGCTTTTTTAAGTCTCCATGTATGCGTGTAGACATGTAAACTTCATGTTTAGGATGATTTAGGGTTCAGATCATCGATTCATAAGCGATTTAACATTTTGAAAAGTGCATTTCGACTGGGAGGTAAATCTCCAGTGATCACTAGAGGAGCTTGAATATATGGTGAGAACTGAGAATCTTCTACGCGGCCTTTTGCTTTTATCCTCATTGATCATTCTATTATGGATTCTATCATTTGTAGAGGTCAATACGACAAGCGGCTTGTCACTCTTCTCTATGATGGGAAATAGAACATATGTGGATAGGCCTATTTACCCGATGAGAATTAATGCTTCCCAGATTCCAGTAGGAGAAACTTGGACATTCATTTATCAGCTGAATAAGGGCTCCCGATATCACATATATTTCATGGGGGATTGGATAGGCACAAAAACAGATTATGACGTCTATGTCTTTGATCCGAAGGGGAATCTTCAATCGGTTCATACAGAAGCCGCGGGGCTTCCTGAGCATCTGGGAGATACTGTTGACAATCCGTTTTTCACTCCCGAGATGAGTGGAAACTATTACTTTGTCATACTTAATGATCCGCGTGAAAGTCAAGGTGAGAATGCAGCAACATTCATGGCTATTGAGCATCTAGAATGCAATAGATGGTATGAGAAGTATATTCGCGGAAAGGTTAACTTCGTTAATACGCCTCAGACTACATGGGCTTATGAATTTGCAACTGATAGTGAGAGAATCGAGGTTTGGATCGATGTTCCAGAGACTCTTGACATGTATGAGGCGAGGCTATATCTTATGGCTAACCCATCTAGAGGAGTCGGCGATGTTTTAAATGATTATCCTCTGCCGTGGGAACCTGGATTATACGGTGAGGTTGATTCCTCTGGATATTACGGCGGATACAACTTGGATGATGAGGGCTTCAAGCATGAGGATGCCTTTGCAAGCTGCGAGTTCTTCGGGGAGGATATGCTGATAAACTATACGTCGCCTTTCAAGGGAGAGACGGTTCTGTATCATCTAGTCTTCATAGGTGAGAATGGAAAGGGCACAATTAGATTCATGATTAAGACGGATTTTGAACCTCCATTAATCAGTCTAAAAGCAAATTTTAGTGAGGTTCAGGCCGGAAGTGAAACGACGATAAGGGCGGAGATCTCTGACCAAGACGCTTTGAGATCCGTCCTTCTCTACTACACAAATGATTCTTGGGTCTCCTCGTACGTGATCGAGATGAACGAGGTTTCTCCGGGGATTTATGCAGGAACTATACCTGCTCATCCCAAGGGCAGCAGAGTGGAGTATAAGGTTGTCGCCGTTGACATGGCTGGAAACGAAGCGGAGGCCCCCGGTCACTACTTGGTCAAGGATAAAACAACGATCTCTCTAGAACTGTCTAGAACGGTTATTCATCCCGATGAGAAGATAGTGGTGACTGGGAAGATCCCGCATGGAAGAGGATTCGTTATCCTTAACTTCACATCAGATGATAAAAACTTCTCAGATTCTGTTCAGATCGGTGAGGACGGATCCTTCAGATATGAGTATAAGCCTGATTCGCTTGGAACATGGACTGTTAAGGCGATCTATCAGGGAGACGAAGGTCATTTCGAAGCGGTCTCAGAGGAGAAGTCGTTTAGAGTCGAGAAGATTCCCACATCGCTCAGCCTAGAATTAAGCAGCAGCGTCATCGATATTGGCGGAAAAGTCAATGTTTTGGGGAGGATAAGTCCAGCCGTAGGGGGCAAAGCTGTTGAGATCAGTATTTTAATGCCGAATAGCTCTACGGTTAAGAAGACAGTCTACACAGAGGCTGGTGGAAACTTTACATTAGAGCTTACAGCATCGATGGTTGGGAAATGGAGCTTACAGGCAGTCTTTGGAGGAGATGAGATTTACCTCCCAGCAAGCAGCAGGGTGGAGGAGCTCGTCGTGAATGATACTTTGATACACATGCTCCTAACATTCGTAAATCGATTCATGATGTACATTGCAACAGCTATTGGAGGAGCAGTTTCAGCAGTAGCCTTCCTCATATATTGGCGTCGTAGAGAGTAGATCTTAAAATAACTGTGCGCTCTACATACTGCTGCCCTTTTTTACGGCATTCTCCATGGAGAGCGGCAAAATATCCCTTCTTATTTTCTCGATGCTTTCGTCAGTATCTTTCTCCCCGACGCATCTACAAGATGTAGTTGTTCTTATTGCCTTAAGATTAAGGTATAAGAGAAAATTATTGGATTTACCGAAGTATTTCTTCTATTTTTATGCTTTGTGGGTGATAGAGTGGATGCGCCGTACAGAAACCTATGCTTCGTAGGAGTTTTGATTTTTTCACGTTGGCGGTCTGTCGCTTTTGTTTGGAAGCCACATAAGATGGATCTTGAAGCGTTCACATGTGTGCTTAGTCTTATGCGATACAGTGAATGAATCTGATGATTTGAAGCCGAGATACTCCATATGCCTCTTCCTCAGCCATCCGCTCCAGTGATTCTCCAGCCCTATAGTAGCGAACCCATCTGCGTCTAGTCCCTGATCATCTCCAAGAGACCCTACGATCCCCTAAAATAATGCTTCCGCCCAGTCAGCAAACAGTATGACGGCGGCTTGATTAAGCCCTATATAAACTATTTAAAGAAGTTTTTTTCTGCATGCAAAAAGAAAAAGAATATTGTCGTCACGCTTGACCCCGAACCTATGGAAAATGCGCGTGGTAATGTGATTTCCGGTTGTGACGAAGAGGGATTGTACCAAAACTATTTTAAAAGCGGCCTAAAATAACTATGTTATCGATCCTTTAGGAGGTTATAGATTGGATTTTATGGATGTTATCAGAAAGAGGAGGAGCATACGACGTTATAAGCCTACTCCAGTTCCAGAAGATGTCCTTACCAATATACTTGAGGCTGCTAGGTTGGCTCCTTCAGCTGGGAACCGTCAGCCTTGGC
>CAZEGS010000001.1:0-79060 GCA_964512445.1 uncultured Candidatus Bathyarchaeia archaeon | reverse complement strand
ATGTTTTGATTCATGAAGCAACCTTTGCTGAGGATCTTGCTGAAAGAGCTGAGGAAGATATGCATTCTACTCCCAGCGGAGCCGCCTTAATTGCAAAAAAAGCGAAGGTTAATCTTCTCATCTTAACCCACATAAGTGCTCGATATAGCGACCCAAACGTTCTTCTAGAAGAGGCGAAGAGAAACTTTGAGAATGTGCTTGTTGCAGAGGATTTTATGAAAATCGATGTTCCACTTAAAGAATAATCAAAGGATACGACGCCGCAAAATTCTAATGGCTTTTTAACAAGACCTTGGTTTAATCTTTTCAGCCGGTTTTTGGCGCCAGCCAATCAATAACCGCATGGGGATTATCACTTTCTATTTCAACACGGATTGGGCCGAGGGGAGACTCTCCTACCGATTGAGAGAAGGAGATATGACCGACATAAGCAACCTGCTTATTCAGATAGAAACATACGGTATTTCCTTGAATTCCATTAAATAGGACTTTTCTAGCCGCATCCAGTATCTGCTCTCTCCTTAGAAGGTCATAAAATCTTGAAAGGGCTTCAGGACCCTCAGATCTACCTACAAGATGTTTTCTCTCTTCATCTTGCATAATTTCAAGAGGGATTCCCCCTAGAACCTTTTCAACGGCAACACGTACTTTATCCTGATCTTCCGTTGGATTCACGTCAACATAAACTCTAACGACTACTTTTTTGAAATCCATATCTCCTTCACTTCCTTTCTCAAAAGCGTTGTTAAATTCTTTTCGAGATCCTTTTTTGTTCCCTCATTTATTACCATATAATCAGCTGTCGCTATAACGTCTCCAAGCCCAACTTTAAGTTCCCTACGATCCCGTTTTATGAAACCTTCCCAATCTTTTGGGTCGTCGCTTCTTCCCCTCTTTAACAGACGTTTGAATCTTGTCTTAGGCGATGCGTGAATAGCGAGTATTCTAACGTTCGGAAACTTCTTCTTAAACTCTTCTACTTCATATAGGCTTCGAATCCCATCAATGAAGACGACTGATGACTCGATAGCTTCGATTTTGGGTATACATCTTTTTGCCACAGCAGCTGGGCCGTTCTCCTTTCTCATTTGAAGCATTACTTTTCCTAAGTTTTCAGGAGTGATATCTAACCCTTTACGCTTAGCCTCCGCTCTAACCTCATCACCCATCACAATTACTGGAAAACCAAGCTTCTGAACGATCTTTTTGACGGTGTCTTTTCCAGCTCCAGGCATACCCGCCGTACCAATCAATATCTTTCTCTTAACATTCACTTTTCTCAATCATCCATCCGCAAGAATCTTGATTTTAAGATGATTTTATGAATTCAAATTAAGCTTTAATCTTTTTTGTTAGAATTCGAAATGTAAGGTACGCATCGATTCGTTTTTCGGTCTTGAAATTTTACGGCTTTCTTTTGAGGATGATGATTCATATTTTACAAATGTTTCTTGTCTAGAGTAATGGGAGATTGAACTAAAAAATCCATCGGATCATTCGGGTTAATCTTAATATACTTTAGCTAATGATTAGATAAAAATAAAATTGAGGGAAAATATAAGAGGATAGTTTCTCCATTGGAAAGTATCAGGAGCTTTATTGCTTTCGATATCGAAGACCCGCAGGTAATAAGGGAGATCTTAAATGTTCAGTCGATGCTCGCAGAGACAGGAGCTCATCTTAAGCTCGTTAAACCCGACAACATCCATATAACTGTGAGATTTCTAGGGAATATTTCGCCATCCCAAGTTGACGAGATTTATGACGCGATGAGAAAAGTTGACTTTTCACCTTTTGAAATCGAAATAAAGGGTGTCGGAGTCTTCCCTAACATTAGACGAATAAACGTGATCTGGGCGGGGATTAAGAAGGGAGCAGATGAGCTTGCGAATATTTTTAATCAGCTTGAGCCGAGACTACAAAAAATAGGATTCAAGAAGGAGACCAGAGGTTTTAGCCCTCATTTAACAATCGCCAGGGTCAGAACAAGTCATAGAAAGGTTGAGCTGATAAGATGCTTGAAAGAGATTGAGAATTACGAATTTGGGACTTTTGAAGCAAGATGCTTAAGACTTAAGAAGAGCATACTAAAGCCTAAAGGTCCTATCTACTTAACGCTGAGGGAAAAATGCTTGTAAATAAATTTCTATACGTAAAAGCTAGGGATAACGTCCATGAATGATTCTAAACGTAATCTTCAGGAAGTCTGTGAAAAGGCACTGCGAAGAGTAACGCCAAGCAGAGAAGAGGCTAGCAGGACCCTACAATTCGTCAAGTCGCTTACTACTAGACTGAACCTTGAGCTTGAAAAGATGAACCTTGAAGCTGAAGTGCAAGTTGAAGGGTCAATTGCAAAGGACACATGGCTCGCCGGAGAAAAGGACATAGACCTCTTTATATTGATTCCAAGGGAGCAGGGTAGAAGCGGTTTCGTTAAAGTTCTTGAAGCTGCAAAGAAAGTTTCAGGCGGAAACTTCCTAGAAGCATACGCGGAGCATCCATATATACAGGCAGAGATAGAAGGCTTCACCGTCGATTTCGTACCATGCTTTAAGCTCAAAAGAGCTGAAGACGCTATCTCAAGCGTTGATAGGACACCCTTCCACACAATCTATGTAAAGAAACATCTTAAACCAAATGATAGAAATGAGGTTCGCCTACTGAAGAGGTTTCTACGAGGAATCGAAGCCTACGGCGCAGAGATAAAAATTGGAGGTTTCAGCGGATATCTATGTGAGATTCTAATCATGTATTATGGTTCTTTCCTAAATGTCCTTAGAGCCGCATCAAACTGGCGTGAAAGAGAATTTATTGATCTAAGTGGCTATTATAAAGGCGAAGAAGAAACAGCTCTGAAAATATTTGACCAGCCATTAGTGGTAATAGATCCTGTAGACAAAAGTCGAAATGTAGCATCAGCCGTAAGAAGAGAGAGGCTTGCCGAGTTCATAGCTGCTTCAAGACTCTTTCTCGAAGAGCCTCGCATCGACTTTTTCTTCCCTCCAGAAGCCAAAACTTTCCACACTAAAAGAGCTATACAAACCATGAATTCGAGGGGAACATCATTCATCTTCTTAAAAACCGAGGTCGCGAGAACCGTTCCAGATGTGCTTTGGGGCCAACTATATAAGTCTCAAAGAGCCTTAAAGAGAACTATTTCTAGATACGGATTTAAAATTCTGCGAGAAGCTGTGTGGAGCGATGAAAAAAACCTCGTTGTTTTCATCTTTGAACTACAGTCGCATCTTCTCCCAGCCATCGAGAAACATTTAGGTCCACCTATTACGAAGAAGAAAGATTGCGAGAGGTTCCTAAAGAAGCATTTAGCTTCAAGACAGTTAATTTCTGGACCGAGAATAGAGGGAAACCGTTGGATTGTTGAAAGGAGAAGAAAATACAAAGATGCAGCAGGTCTTCTTAGAGATGTTCTGAAAAATGGTGGAAGAAGTATAGGCATCGCTAATTTGATCTCTCAGGCTTTTTCGTATTCTCTGGAAATCTGGATCAATGATGAGATTAAAGATCTCTACTCTAAAAATCCAGAATTCGCTTCTTTTTTCACAAGATATCTTGTGGGAAGACCTAGATGGCTCCGATAGTACAAGTAGAGAGCGAGGGAAGATGAATTGCAGAATTCCGTTAAGTAGTCTTTCTGAAGAGAAGTTTGCTCAAGTTATATGCTATCCTAAATTTGATTCGAAGGAGTTTAAAAAACGTCTTTGTGAGATGAAGAAGCTAGGAATAAAAGCATTATGTTTCGTGGGAGAAAAAAAGGTAGGAGAAACATCAGTCCTAGGAAAAGGACATGTAGGCATAGTTGTTTTAGCCTATACTGACTCGGGATATGCGGCGCTTAAGATTAGGAGAACAGACTCGGATAGAGAGACAATGAAGCATGAGGCGGATATGCTTAAAATAGCAAACTCCGTCAAGATAGGTCCTAGACTCATAAGCTATACTCAAAACTTGCTGCTGATGGATTTTATAAAGGGACTCCTCCTTCCAGCATGGATCGAAAAGGTTAAAAGAGAAAAGAACACCGCAGAGAGGCTTCGAGAAGTATTAAGTGACCTGTTAGAGCAGTGTTGGAGGCTTGATAGGGCTGGTTTGGATCATGGAGAGCTAAGTAGAGCTTCGAAGCATATAATAGTGGATCATAAAGATAACCCGTGGATTCTAGATTTTGAGACCGCGAGCATCATGAGGAGAGTATCTAATGTCACATCTATCTGCCAATTTCTCTTCATAAAAGGAGAGACGGCTAAAACTATAAATAATGTTCTCAGAAGCGTCGATAGGGATGAACTAATTTTTCTTCTGAGAAGATACAAAAATAAACCTACACGAAAAAACTTTGAACTTCTAAAAAATGCGCTTTTAACCGCTTAAGCATAAATTCTCATCTTATTAATCATCTTGCAGATTTCTTTTTTCTTGAGCTGTAAAAGTTAAGTATTATCCAGAGAACTGAAGCTGCAAAATAAAGAAAAAAGAATACAAGGATAGTCTCCATCTTTCATACCTGACCATTTTGTCCCGCATCTTTTCATATAAAAACTATAGAATACATGGTTCAGAATGAAAAAATATTTTTATAATTAGGCTTTTCCAGATCTACCTCTAGACCGTTTTGTCGATTTTGATATCGCCCAGCTAGCAACTGTAGAAAAAACCAGTATTATCAGCAGTAGGAAGACCATTAATGGCGTGAAGACCCCGGGAAATAAGTAGGAGGCTACTATGAGAAGCCATGTAACTGCTACGGCCAGCCATAAAGATAGATTTTCCATGATTCAACAATTGTCTTATTTAATCTTCACTCATAATTAAAATTTCAATAACAGTAGCTTCTTCTAGGATACTTTCTGGCTTCTCTACCAATCATAACCACAATCTTATCATGTAAAAGTGTAAAAATAATAAGTCTCTTGTAAACATCTTTATATAAAGAAAGAAAAACTGAATTAGAAGACGCCGTAGTTCATTGAGCTTGATGAGGAGTATTCAATGATTATTCAGCGTATACCAACGGGGATCCCCAAATTTGATGAACTTATAGAAGGCGGATTCCCTAATAACAGCATGATACTTCTCGTCGGGTATCCTGGAGCTGGCAAGACAACATTCTCCGCTCAGTTTCTCTATAATGGTGCCACCCGTCACAGTGCAAGAGGAGTTTATGTATGTTTTGCTGAGACAAAGGAGACTTTCCTTCGAAACATGCTGAGATTCGGATGGGACTTTGAAAGACTTGAAAGGGAAGGAAGAGTAGCCATACTGGATCTCTCAGTAACCCGCGAGGCTGGCCTTCAGAAGAATCTTGACACAATAATGGAGACCATGACAAATCTTGATGCAAGTAGACTCGTAATCGATTCCTTCTCCGCCATAAGTATGGGTTTAAAGGAACCCATAGACATTCGAGTTATGATACATCTCCTTTATAGATTCTTGAAGAAGGCTAGTTGCGTATCTATCTTAATTATTGACCAGCCATGGGGAGCATCATCATTAGGCGAGGGAATATCCGAATTCATAGCGGATGGAATAATTCATTTGGAGACCTATTTCGATGAAAATGAAATCTTCAGAAGAAGGTTGAGAATACTTAAAATGAGAGGGACAAACCACACGAAGACTCCGCATGAATATGAAATAACATCAGATGGATTTGTCATACTGGATAAGAGAATCATAAAAACTGAGAAAGAGGATTTTGAAAGATACGCAATGACTGAGGGCATCTTCTCAGGCCACCGGATGCTAATTGACCTTACAAAAGTTAAAGGTATTGGAGCGAAACGTGCTGAACGTCTTAGAGCTATCGGAATCGTTTCGGCTGAAGATTTAGCAGGAACTACTCCCAAATTTCTAGCTGATACTCTTAGAATCTCAGAGAAGACTGCTTCTAGGCTTATAGATAATGCGAGAAGACTTATTTCCGGAAAATGAATTTCTTCATTTTTGTTTCTATGTATATGTTGATCTAGATCTTTGATCTGAACTATGGATTCTAAAGAAATATTATACATGAATGTTTAAAAGTTACATAACTAATATAGCTATTTTCTTCACAACGATTATAATTTTTCTGATAGAAGTCAATTCATGCACTTTATAAAATCTCTTAGTTTGTTACATTCACCACTTACTGGCCATGCTAAGTCTAACATATTATGTAAGTATTGCGGCCACCTTGTCGATTTAAACGAGGTGAGTATTTCGGGATACGATTCAGAGCATTCTTTACGTCACATTCATTGCAACAGATGTGGCCGGATAATCGTCTGGTCTCCAGGAGAAAGAAGCAAATCAAGTCTTATTCAAGGAGCATGTGGAATCCTTCTAGGAGGAGCACTGGCATATTTATTATATCCTTATCTTAGCTTTTACGGCTTGCAAGCAGGCTTCTTTACTTCTCTTTATGGCCTATTTAAGATTATAATCTCATGATTGCTGGCTCTAGAAGAAGAGAATTTTTAAGAATAAGCCTAGTCATATTAAGGAAGGGTGAAACCTTGCCGAGAATAGAAGGAGACGCAAAGGAAGAGCTTCTTTGCACCCGGGTTACTTCAGCAATAAAAGAGGCAGTTCTACATGAATCTCAAATTGAGGGGTTGACTCCTTCAGAGTGGCTACGCAATCTCATAGTTAAGGAACTAAAGGAGAGAGGGGTCCTACAGAGGGTCTATAGATTTCCAAGTCTGAATAAATCAAGATCAAAATAAGAAATGCGAATATTGATTTCTCAACAGACATTAACTGATTCATTTAATTTATAACGCCAGCAAATTTTATGAAGATAATGAATTGTTATGCTAAATTCTGAAAATCTTAAATTGTTACAAAAACTAAAATTACATCTCAAATTTTATCATGTTGAGAATGATGCTGGGGGAAATCTCGGCTTGGAGGATCTGGTTGAGCTCGCTGTAGATCAAGCAGAAGGATTAGGAGCCGAATATGCTGAGGCCAGGTATCAGTGTGATATTCAAGAGAGCCTTATACTAAAGAATGGAGTTATTGATGGAACTATACTTGAGGAAAGTAGAGGCATAGGTGTAAGGGTGCTTGTAAATGGTGCTTTAGGCTTTGCGTCGACAAATAAGCTTACGAGAAAGGATGTGAAAGACGCTTCGATAAAGGCTTATAAGATGGCTCGTGCAGCAGCAAGAGTTTTAAAGAGAAGAATAGCGATGGATGAAAGTGAGCTGGAAACTGCTGAGGTCGAAGTGAAACCGCATATTGATTTTTATTCAATAGACGTAGAGACTAAGGCAGAGTTACTTAGGGAAGCATATATGCAAGCTATAGATACGGCTGCCAATAATGGAGTTAAGATTTCAGCGTGCATCTCAACTTTAGACACTTGGAGAACAGAGAAGCTTATAATAACAAGTGACGGTGCCAATGTTCGTAGCCTAACGCCGAGAGCAGCGGTCTCCACACTAATCACAGTATTTCATCCGCAGAAAGGAACCGTTCAAAGATCCTTTGATCTGGGGGGTACGGGAGGATGGGAGATAGTGAAGAGATGGGATCTACCTGGACTCTTCAAAGAAGAAATCCAAACGCTCTCTAAAATTCTTCTCCTCGCTAAAGAGAAGCCCTCTGGAAAATTCGATGTTATTCTTGGACCGGAGTTGGTTGGACTCATCTGCCATGAATCGTCAGGACATCCAGGCGAGGCTGACAGAATTCTTGGAAGAGAAGCTGCGCAGGCAGGCGAGACATACCTTAAGGCTGATTCCATAGGTCTTCGCGTCGGTTCCTCTCTTGTCAATGTTGTTGACGACCCAACTTTAGATGGATCCTTCGGATTTTACAGATATGATGATGAAGGTGTTAAAGCAAGAAAACGCATTTTAATAAAGGAAGGCGTCATCAATGAGTTTCTTCATGACAGAGAAACCGCGAAAGTCTTCAAACTTAAGAGTAACGGCTCCTCACGGGCCGTTGCCTTTAACAGAGAGCCCATAGTGAGAATGGCTAATACGTATTTGGAGCCGGGTGACTATTCTAAGGAGGAACTCTTCGAGGAGATTAAAGAAGGCGTGTACATTAAGAGCTTTATGGAATGGAATATTGATGATAGACGGTTCAATCAGCGCTACGTCGGGCTTGAGGCTTACAAGATAGAGAGGGGTGAGGTAAAGGAAATGGTTAGAAACCCCATTTTAGAGGTAACCACAATTGGGCTCTGGTCAGCAGTCGACGCGGTGGGAAAAGATTTAGATTTTCAAGCTGCCTACTGCGGGAAAGGAGATCCGATGCAGGGGATACCGGTTTGGACCGGAGGTCCGCATATTAGATTGAGAAATGTAGTATTGGGAGAATGATGTTATGTGTGAAGATGAAGTCTCATTGCACGTTGTTGATTTAGCCCTCAGAAGAGGGGCAACGGATGTAGTCGTTGAGCTTCAAGATGAGCAACGCGTTATGATTCGTTTCTCAAACAATGAAGTAACTATCTCTAAATTCTATAATGAATCTGTATTGAGAATATTTTTGATGATTGAAAAGCGGCGTGCCTCGACGACTTTGCCCCTATCCTCTATCCAGAGAGTCGAGAAAACTGTTGAGAATCTCATAAAGATAGCGAAGATCACTCCGCCAAGCGACGTCTACGCTCCTCTTCCCCAAGGTCCATTCAACTACGATCCGAAACTTCTTAGATCTTCTGAAGTTTCACTTAATCCGGATAGGCTGACTAGCTATGTTGAGGAGGCGATAAAAAGCGCGTTGGAGGAGGGTGCGAAGAAGGTTGCTGGGACGCTGATCGCCACGAGAAGGAACATTATACTCACTACTTCGGGTAATGTTCATGCACGTCAAGAAAAGGGAAGCTTGGAAATTTCAGTTAGAGCTTTTACATCTCCCGTTTCTTCGGGGCATTTCGTATCTATTAGCGGGGATGAAGAGAAGTTTGATCCTTCAGGGGCTGGAAGAGCAGCTGGAGAAATAGCCAAAGCAGCCTTAAATCCTACTTCTGGAGAACCTGGGAGATTCACTGCGCTTCTAGGGCCTCTTGTCTTTGCCGATTTAATTAGTCAAGTTGGAATAGTCTCTTCAGCTTTCCTTGTCGATGCTGGACAATCGTTCCTTGCAGATAAGATTGGCTCCGAAATTGCCTGCAGCAGTCTAACTCTCATCGATGATCCTACAATTGTTGGCTCCTATGGGATGAGAGCTTTCGACGAAGAAGGAGTTCCGACACGTAAAAACATAATCATCGAGAGGGGAATACTCAAAACTTACTTGCACAATAGCGCTACGGCTAAGAAGTTCGGCGTCGAAACTACGGGTAATGCAGGGCTGATACGTCCTCATCCATGGAATCTCATGGTTGAAGCTGGCGAAAGGTCATTTGATGAAATTCTATCGGATATTGATGAGGGAATATACGTCACGAATGATTGGTACTTGAGGTATCAAAACTATAGAACTGGAGATTTCTCTACTATTCCAAGAGACGGAATGTTTCTGATCAAGAATGGGACTATTTCATCTTCGATAAGAGAGCTTAGGATAAGCGACAATATGTTACGTATTCTAAAAAATATAGAAGAAATTAGTAGGACACGAGTCTGGGTGAAATGGTGGGAAGTTGAAGTTCCAACTTTGTCGCCCTACGTGGTTGTTAGAGACCTAAACTTTACAAAATCAACAATGTAGCGATCATCCATTAAATAAAGAGAATAGCAATAAAATAAAAAGAGGCTAATTGTTTTTAACGTCTAAAAGTTTCAACATACTATTTGTATTGTACGTAAACCTCGGAAGGAATAACGTTTCTCTTAGGATAGAGAAATCCTTCGATTCTTCTATAGTACCCTATAACATCCTTGCCTTTCTGAGTCAAGGTGAAGATCGTAGCTGAATCATTCACTGTTTCTTGCAAAAGCCCTTGCGAGACTAGGAAGTCAAGATACTTTTTTAGTCTTGTCCATGAAAGGTTGGCACGATACATTATGTGCGTCGGCTTCCTTTTTCCTTCGGCGACTGCCTTAAGAATGTCGAGGTATATTTCGAATTGCGATCTTCTCGCCATCCTTGTTCGCCGTGCGATAGGTTAGCTATTTTGCTTATAAGCTTTATGAACCTTCGGTTTCAGTTGACGCCCTTTTACATTGAGGATTTCGTGTTGTAACCAGCTTTTTAATTCTCAAAATTTGTTTTTCTTCTCTATCTATACCAATCGAGGCTTTCTTCGATATACCCGATAAGGGAATTAAAGAACTTCTTTACGTCACTATTTAGGCCTGTCTGCATGATTAATTCTTTAGCTTTCTCGGCATGTTTCCTTGATGATTCCTTCGCTGCTTCCAACCCTCCGCTTCTTTTGATGATCTCTCTTATTAGGCGTATATCCTCTTTCTTGAGATCTTCTCTCTTGCCTAAAAGAGCCTTTAGAATTTCAGAATCTTCTGGCTCTGCCAAGTTTAATGTATAAATTACATGAAGTGGTTTCTTACCTAGCGTGATGTCTCGGCATGGAGGTTTGCCATACTCTTTTTCATCGGCGAAGGTATCTATGATATCATCTTGTATGTCAAATGCATATCCTACATTCACTGCGGCTTCCTCTAGCTTCTTTAGATCCTCCTCTGGTGCGTCGCCCAGAATTGCGCCGGTCAAGATTGCAATCTTAAAAAGTGAGGCTGCTCTCTTGGAAGCCATGACATGCCATTCCTCGACATCTACGTTCTTATACTCGAAGAGTAAATCTAGAACTTGACTCTCATTAACTTCTTGATATTCTCTAGAGAGTAGTGATAAGGATTTAATGATCTTCTTTTCTGGGAAACCTGATCTTATCAGTGCTAATGACGCTAATGAGTAGGCGATATTTCCCAGAAAGATCGCGACTCCTTCTCCAAATCTATTATCATAGCTCTCTGCAAAAATTTGATGAACTGTTTTTCTCCCTCTCCTAAGCATATCCATGTCGATAATATCGTCATGAATTAGAATGGAGTGACGGTATATTTCGATTCCCACACAGGCAGTTAGGATATCATCGTCAATTCTGCCCGTATATCCTTTATAGGTTAAAAGAGTAGCGCATGAGGCTAGTCTCTTCCCTCTTCTCAGCACATATTCTTCGAGGCTCGAATAGAGATTGGCTATGAAAGAATGGTAACATCTAGCCTCTCTGATGAGATTCTTAAAGTAATCTTTTAGTTTATCTTCAATCATCACGCCGTAGCTTTCTAATGTCTTCTCCCACGCCATCCCAATGTCTCCTCCAAACAAATCGGATATTTTAATGCTAAAACATCGCTTGGCACCTTATACTTAAAATCTTTTCATGCTGATGATCCGAACCTTCTCCAGCTTTTAAAAATGAGACCTAAGGAATCTTTGATGCTAACGAAGTTTTCTGGAAAATGTTCGAGGAATTTTATTAAGATACGATGATGATCGTTAAAATGATATTCTCTCTAATTTTTAAGATTGTAGATTTCAGCGGAGCCTTCTCATGAAAATTTATTCCTTAAGCGACTCAATTATCTTTATAATGTCTTCAATCTCTCTTCCGAGTTTCAGTTTCATATATATGAGGGAGGGCTGCTCCGAAGATGGAGATTTTACTATTTCTTGAGGAGCTTGTCTTTTCGGGGTTTCAGCTTCTTCACGTTTTTCATATATTTCCTGGAGATTCTCGTATATCTTCTCAAGTCTTTCTATTAGTCTATCCAGATTCTTCTCATGTTCCATAAGCGTATTTATGAGTAGATCAAGATAGCTTGCTCTTCCTCTATCTTCTGAGCTCATGGATGTTCCTTCTCACCCTTCTAAACTAGTCAGATTGAAATTTTTATTCGGATTATTTTTAAACAGTTTATGAACGGTTAAGCTTGACGTCGAATTATGTTGTGTATTGCGTAAGTAATATACTTATCGAAGATTTCCATTTCTCGTATCTATGGAAAGACCATATTAATATTCCATCCTAATTAACTATAACAGGCGTGGGAATTTAGATTGGATTCTCCGAAGATTCTGCCTAAAAAATTCTATGAGAGAAATCCAGAAGAAGTTGCTAGAGATCTACTTGGCAAGGTCCTAGTAAGGAAGATTAGAGATGAAAGATTAAGTGGAATGATCGTTGAAACCGAAGCATACTATGGCCTTGGAGATCCTGCTTCTCGCGCCTTCGATGGAATGAAAAATTTTAACAAGCTCATGTGGTGCGAGCCTGGCAGAGCCTTCATCTATAATGTTCATAAATATTGGATGTTTAATGTTGTTGCTCATGAACCAGGTGACGTTGGAGCCGTTCTCATAAGAGCCGTGGAACCTTTAGAGGGCATTGAAACCATGAAGAGAAATAGGGGAATCAGCAAGGACTTAGAGATTTTTAATTTGACGAATGGTCCTGGAAAATTTACCGTTGCCTTTGGAATCGATAGGACTCTTAATGGTGTCTGCTTAACTTCAGAGAATAGTCCGATCATTATTGTTGATAATAGAACTCGGTTTCAAGTTTCGAGTTCGAGGAGAATAGGTGTAAAAGCTGATTTAAATCGAGATTTACGATTCTATGTTGAGGGGAATAGATTCGTCTCTAAAAAATAAGATAGATTCAAAAGCAGATTTAGATTTTCCAGCTCACATCTAATTTTCTAATTCCTACGTATACCTTTACCAAGCTTACAATTATTATAAGAAGCCACAAGGGCGAGTAAACGATATAGAATAACATGAATTCCACAGGATTGAATATAAATCCGAGTTTTCTAGCGATCACATAAAATATTGTGGTGTAGGCTCCGATGCTGCCGACCATAAGGAAGAGATTTCTCATAAAAGCAAGAGAAGTTGATGTAAAAGCTATGGGTGGTAACAGCAAACTTGTCTGGGTTGAGAGGACAATCATGGAAAGATATAATGCTTTAATATAGAGATCGTCTGGCATAAAAAGGGTAAATAGAAAGAATGGAAGAGAAGGGAAGATGAAGAGTATACACGGAAGTAAAACTCCAGGATGATCCTTAACGATTTTTATTAGATTATCAAAATACTCCTTGAACCATAAGGCTCCTCCAATTCCCCAACGTTTTCTTTGCTCGAACCATTTGCTCCATGAGGACGGCGCCTTTGTGCTTACACTGATATCTTCCACAAATTTGTATCTAAGCCCTTCAATGAATGCACGCGTGGCGATGTCCAAGTCTTCAACAACAACTCTCCGGAACCCTCCAAGACGTTCAAATGCTTCCCTTCTAATCGCAAATGCCGCACCGTTTATGCCTAAACATTTTCCTAATCTGCGAGAAAAGAACCAACTTGTGAAGCTAAAGCTTAAATAATCATAGCTGGCGAGTCTTGCGACGAAGGAATCTCGAAGAACCTTCTTTTTCATCTCAACTATGTCCGCGTCAGCTATTTCCTCCGCTATTTTATGCAGAAAACTTTTTGAGCTCTCATCTATCAGAACATCAGAGTCGAGAAATAGTAAAACCTCACCTTTAGATTTCGTTACAAGATCGTTAAGGACATTAGCCTTACCTTTTCTCTTTCCATTCCAGATGAAGTAAACGCTGCTAGCAAAATCTCTTACTAACCTCAAGCTTTTAATCGTCGGCTCATCTATAACAACGAAGATTTCTTTTTCTTTGTAAGGATCGGCTATAAGCCTCTCTAGTAGAGGCCTTAGAAGATCGGATTCTCTATAGACTGGTATGAATATGCTAAATGTAGGAAACATACTATTCCTTATCTAATTCGATTATTTCAATTTAAAAAATTACTCTAAAAACCAGAAATAATTGATCAAAAAATCAAAAATGAAAAAGAAAGACTCCTTTAAATAAAGGATCTAAACTTATGAACTGCTGGAAATGTTAAATCTGCCTTTGACTTTTATAAGTAAAATGGGGTAATGTTATGGCTAAGATAGTGCTGATTGGAGCTGGAAGCCACGTCTTTTCGAGACGTTTAATAACGGACATCTTAACGTATGAAGAGCTCAGAGATAGCACGATAACTTTGATGGATATAGATCCCGAACATCTAAGCCTTGTAACGAGTTTTGCTAAGAAACTTGTAAGCCAATACGGCTTTGAAACGAAGATTGAGTCAACGACTGACCGCCGCGAAGCTTTAGAGGAAGCCGATTACGTCATAGTGACTATAAGAGTTGGAGGGGATGAGGCGAATAATCTCGATTTAGAGATCCCGGCTAAATATGGAATTAAGCAGGGCGTTGGGGACACTATTGGACCAGGCGGAATCTTTTATGGGCTGCGTCACGTACCTGTGCTCCTCGATATCTGTCACGATATGGAGGATCTCTGTCCAGATGCTTGGCTGATAAATTACACTAACCCTATGGCTATTAACTGCTGGGCTATATATGACTATACTCACATAAAGAGCGTGGGATTATGTCATAGCGTTCAGGGAACAGCAGCTGACCTTGCAAGGTATCTCGGCGCTCCATTGGAGGAATTATCCTATTGGGTTGCCGGCATAAATCATATGGCGTGGTTCTTGAAGCTCAGATGGCGTGAAAGAGATGCGTATCCGATCTTAAGAGAGAAGTTTAAGGATCCCGAGGTTTATTCAAGACCGGATGCACATTGGGCTGGACCGGACATTGTTAGGGTTGAAATCTTCAAGGCGTTTGGTTATTTCAACACCGAATCCAGCCAGCACATGTCAGAGTATGTACCATACTTTAGAAAGAGGCCTGAACTCTTCGAGAAATATAAGCTCATGTATCATCTTCGAGAAAAGTTTGAGATGAAAAGGAGGCCTCTCCAAGATGAAGAGTTGAGGCAACTCTTGAAGAGTGACCAGAAGATTCCGCTAGAGAGAGGCCGTGAATATTGCTCCAATATCATTTACTCGATAGAAACGGGCGAGCCGAGTTTAATCTACGGAAACGTTAAGAATACGGGCTTAATAACTAATTTGCCTCAAGGATGCTGCGTTGAGGTTCCCTGTCTTGTAGATAAGAATGGCATCCATCCATGTTATATTGGCGACCTGCCTCCTCAATGCGCCGCTTTGAACAGAACAAATATCAATGTCCAAGAACTAGCGGTGAAGGCGGCTATCGAGAAAGATAAGACTTTAGTTTTTCAAGCCGTACTGCTTGATCCTTTAAGCAGCGCCATACTCACGATAGATGGGATTCGCAAAATGGTTGATGAGATGTTTGAGGCGGAAGCGAAATTCTTAGAGGGGTTCAAATAGTTTCGAAAATTCCTCATTTACATCATTTCTTTTTTAATGTCTCATCTAAAATTGAGGCTGATTTTTCACGGAAAGATTATTTTTGGCTTCCATAACCTCTCGATATGTTCATGTTTGATAAAAACTGTAGGAGACGTATATCTTGAAAACTGCGATGATATATGGTTATAGAGATGTTAGAATCGATGAAGTAGAGGTTCCAAGGGTAGGTCCAGAAGACGTTTTGGTTCGTGTTAGAGCATGTGGAATCTGCGGATCTGACGTTCATAGATTTTTAAGGACAGCCTATGGTCGACGTTTCCGCTATCCACTCAACTCTGGACATGAATACTCAGGGGATATTGTTAAGGTTGGAGAAAAAGTAAGGCGATTTAAGGTAGGTGATAGAGTTACGCTTGGAGTTGACTGGATAAGAGGAGGCTATGGAGCTTTCGCAGAGTATGTTCTAATCTTAAAGGCTGACGAAAGACTCTGTAAAATTCCTGAGAATATGAGTTATGAAGAGGCGGCGCTCATCGAGCCGTTACTCGTTGCACTAAACAGTTTTTTCAAACCTCAACCAAAATTGGATGAGAAAGTCTTGATTGTTGGGGCCGGTCCGATCGGCTTGTGTCTATTGCAGATATGCTTAGATGCTGGCTCTCAAGTCGTCGTTAGCGAGATCTCTTCTAGAAGATTAGAGCTGGCTTCATGTTTTGGAGCAATTACTGTTAACGCTTTAGAGGAGAAGCTGGATGAGTATGTGAAGTCTTGGACCAATGGTGAGGGAGTTGACGTGGCATTTGAATGTGCAGGCGTTCAGGAGGCTCTTAATCAGGTCTTTTCACTTACCAGACATGGTGGAAGAATCGGGTTGATTGCTCATTATGGTCAAAGCGTTACTTTAGATCCTGAAGTTATAGTTGGCAATTCACTCGATGTCTATGGGCCTGAGTATGGTACTAAATTCTTTAATGATGCCGTTAAGCTCATAAATGAGAAAAGAGTGAATCTTAAACCTTTGATCTCACATGAATTCCCCCTTGAAGAGATTAGAAAAGCATTCGAAACCGCCTCAAACACCGAGGTCTCTGTAAAAGTTCTTGTGAAGCCTTAAGCTTTATTAAAGTGAAAACAATCTTAGCTCATTTCGGGGCCGAAAGTCAAGAGAGACAACGAGCATGGGAGGATTTAGGGGAGTCCCGTGAAGCCGTGGTCTAGCCTGGTCTAAGATTCGCGCCTGGGGCGTGCGAGGTCGTGGGTTCAAATCCCACCGGCCCCACCATGGAATGAACTAGCCATAATGGCTCTGTTTTGAATTTTTCCTTATTTGGAAAAAATTTTATGGATGTTTTCTGAAAATGGAAAATTATATCCTCTTCGGTTAGAATAAGCTTAAATATAATTTTTCTGGAAGGATTTTCAAAAATGCTTAAAAAGAGGGGATAGTCGTAATGGCGAGAAAGATGGATAAAGTTGAACTCGACATGGAAATGATGGCTTCCCTGATAAGAAGACTATATGAGAAAAGACGTATGCTTAGGGAACTTTAAACTCGTAGAATTGTTGGGCATCTCATTAACGAGACGAGAATAAATGCTTAAAATATTTAAGCATCTATGTTATATGGTCTTTTCTACCTCTTAATGTTATGATCATAGTGCTTTAAAAATATCTTGTAAATTATGAATCAGTCTTCATGTGTGAGGAAGATCAACAAATATTAATTATCTCCATTTTAATTGCTGTGTTGATTAGCTTGACTATTGGTCCGGGCCAGACTCCTAGAATCACTGTGCTGATGGAAAGGAGAAGCATAGAAACCGCCATCATTATAGATGCTTCCCTGATGCCTTGAATCTTAGGAGACCCAAAGAAGACCTTTCCAAACAATCTGAGAACGTAAGCTGCGCTGATGACTGTAATCACAATCATTAGTGACGTTGTTCCATAGTAGAAGCTGTTGATAGCTCCATCTTCAAATCCGCCAAGCAATATTAGAAATTCGCTTATGAAACATGCGAAAGCCGGGATTCCTGCAATGCTGAAACAGGATATCGCTGTTGATATCGCTGTCAGCGGCATCATTGAAGCTAATCCGCCCATCATTCCAATATTTCTCGTGTTTGTCCTTCTCATGATTGCTCCCGCAGTGAGGAACAGAAGCCCTTTACTTACTCCGTGAGTTATCATATGAAAGATCGTTCCAACCATGCCTTCCGCGATTGGAAATAACGATAAACCGTAGAGAATATAGCCCATATGGCTTATACTTGAATATGCCGCTATTCTTTTCAGATCATTCTGAGCTAGGGCTACTATAGCTCCATAAAAGGCGGATGTCACCCCTAAAATGGATAAAACGTAAAGAAACTCGCTGTGAATCTGAGGATTAGTGATTGAGGGGAGAATAATGCTGAATGGTATTCTCAGCATTCCATAGGCACCGGCTTCCGTTATTATTCCGCTTAGCAAAGCAGATATAGGCGCGGGGGCCTCAGCATAAGCATCTGGAAGCCACATGTGAACTGGAACTATACCCATCTTAACTATGAAGCCTAAGGTGAATGCTAATAAAATCCAGACTAGAAGGCTTTGAGGGGAATGCGCCAATATGCTTCTCGCCTGAAACATATCAAAAGTTCCGGTAAGCATGAAGATGCATCCTATGCCTAGTAAGATGGGTATAACTCCTGCATGGGTGAAAAGGAAAAATTTTAGGGCGGTTCTGTAAGAATTCCGGTAGCCCCATTCTCCGATTATAAAGAAGGTTGGGAGAAGCATAAATTCTAGACAGAAATAGAAGACTAGAAGATCGGAGGTTATGAAGAATCCGATGAGACCTATCATTAGCAAAGTAAGCAACGTATAATATCCAGGGAGTGCATGACTTCCCCTCATATAATCCACGCTGAACAGAACAGCCGATGTGAAAAGCAACATAGTCACAATGACTATGGGAAGCGAAACTCCATCTACGAATAACGTAAGAGAAGAATTTATATTCGATATCCAAGAGTACGATTCTACATACTTTCTTTCATATGAAACTTTTGGAATCACAAACAGAAAGAAAGATAAGACTAGAAGAGAAACGATTGAAAGAATAGCAGCGGATATTTTCACAGATCTCTTACCAGCCAGATAGATCATAGGAGAGGAAAGTAAAGGCAAGATAAAAGCGAAGAATAGAAGACCGTACATTTCTAATCATCCTCCAAGCTGACTGAGAAACTTATGAATCCTTCAGCTTGTCATCGAGATTTTTAACCAAAGGGACAAGACAGATTTAAATTTTACGAGCTCTTTAAAAAAGGGAATACTGAAATTTGAGTCTTCAAATTTTCAGATAATCATTTCAATAATGCTTATTTTGTCATTTCAGCAAGACAAAAGTCAAAGGTTATTAGGATATCTTTTCCTTTAGAAGCATAGACTTCTTTAAGCTCTTGGAGAAGAGGAAGAATGGAGAAACGAGCGAGAGCTAGGGAGATTGGAATAAAGATCGGCACGATGAGTCCTGGCAGATACAATGCCATAACGGATGTTGAGGGAGTAGGCGTTGGACACTCAACAATAATTGAGGGCGAGGGAGCTCTTGTAGTTGGGAAAGGGCCCATAAGAACAGGTGTAACAGCAATAGTTCCTCATCAAGGTAATATTTATGAAGAAAAAGTTAGAGCGGCTGTGTACTCCTATAATGCCTATGGAAAGGCTGTAGGGCTTCTTCAAGTGATGCATATGGGCGTTATTGAGACTCCGATCCTACTTACAGATACGCTTAACACTTGGATCGTGGCAGATGCCCTTGTCGATTACATGTATGAATTCATGGACATTAAGGCGATGTCAATCAATCCGGTTGTAGGCGAAACTAACGGGTCATACCTAAATGACTCGATAGGCCGACATGTCAGAAAAGAGCATGTCTATGAAGCGCTAAAAAAGGCCTATAGTCTAGGTGGGAGGGGGCCTGTCGAGGAGGGGAATGTAGGCGGTGGAACGCCGATGTCCGGATTTGAATTTAAAGGAGGAATCGGAACATCCTCCAGGGTTACATCTGAATTTAGCCTAGGCGTATTGGTTCAGTTAAATTTTGGTAGGCGTGAAGACCTAAGAATTGATGGTGTTCCTGTTGGAAAGGAGCTTTCCGACGTTGATCCTCGAGGAATTCAGTCTTCAAACTCAATAATGATTATTGTAGCTACGGATTTGAAACTGACTTCACGTCAACTCTGGAAGGTTGCGAAGAGAGCGATGCTAGGTGTGGCTAGAACAGGCTCTTATGGCGGAGTTCACAGCGGAGATTTCATTATAGCTTTCTCAACCTCAAAAAGGGATGTTGAACCGCTCATAGAAAGAATGCGGGAGGATAATGAAATAGAAGAGAAGAAAAGGATCAAGTTTGATGAGGCTTTTCTCAATCCAGTTTATAGAGCTACCGTCGAGGCAACTGAGGAGGCTATTATAAATGCGCTCTTTAAAGCCGAAACGATGATTGGCAGAGACTATCATGTAAGAAAGGCTATACCATTAGGTCGGGTAAAAGAAATAATGGCGAAATACGGTCGAATCTGAATTCCATAGCGGGATTCTTTAACAATTTTTATTAGGCTTCATTTCGAGTTATATGTGAAGATGAACCATGAGCATTATTTTTGAAGATGAAGAGAACGTCATTAAAGGTGCGCACTACTACCTCTTCAAGCGTTGCTCTCTGGAGAAGCTGGAAGTAGAGATTTTAAAGCTTCTAAGGGAGAAGAGATCTTTGCCTCTCTCTGCTATTTGGAGAAGATTTGACTGTCACCTTTGGGAAATCTCTGCGGCCCTTAGAAGATTAAAAAATAAGGGGCTTGTTGAAGAGTTAGAATCCACGCCGAGAAGCTATGAAAACCAGTAGAAAAGTTTTTTACTGATTTTTTAACCTCTATAGTCTCCTCGCAGCGATCTCCGCTGCTAGAACCATCGGCTCCCAAGTCTCATTTAATGGTGGTGCGTAGCATGTGTCAGCCTTAACTAGCTCCCGCACCGTCATCTGCTTCTGTATAGCGAATGAAAGGGCGTTTATCCGCTGAGTTACCTCTTCTCCTCCAATTATCTGCCCGCCGATTATTCTCTCCGTATCTTTATCGACTAGAATCTTCACTCTGATCTGTTTTCCTCCAGGATAATAATCAGCCCTAGTCTTTGAGGTTATGGTTCCAGCTACGGTTTCGATCCCTGCACGTGCGGCTGTAAATTCTGTTAGGCCTGTTGCGCCGATTTCCAAGTCAAAGAGTTTCGTGACGCATGAGCCAAGGCATCCCGTAAAGACTGCATATCCGCCAGCTGCGTTGATGCCTGCAACCTTTCCTTGCCTAGCAGCTGTGGTTCCAAGCTGACTGAGCATTGGCCTCTTAGTAATTATGTTTATGGATTCAGCGCAGTCGCCGGCTGCATATACATTCTTGACGCTTGTTTCCATCCTCATGTTAGTCTTTATTCCGCCAGTCTCTCCAATCTTTATGCCCGCATCCCTAGCAAGCTGAACGTTCGGCCTAACTCCTGTGGCTACGATGACTAGATCCGCGGGAATTTCTTCTCCGGAGACAGAGACTCCGCTTACATGGTCATTTCCAAGGATCTCATCAACACCTTTGCCCGTTATTATGTTAAGCCCTCTCTCTTCAAGGCTCTTCTGAACGATTCTAGCTATATCTTTATCTAGCATGGCTGGACAGACCTGAGGAAGAAGCTCAACCACCGTTGTCTTTAATCCACGCTCGACGAGGGCTACAGCAGTCTCTAAGCCTATTAATCCAGCTCCTATAACCACTGCTGATTTTGCCTTCTCTAGGGCTTGATTGATTCTTTTTCCGTCATCGATGGTTCGAAGGGTATATACGCCTTTCTTATCTTTCCCTTTTATAGGTGGGACGAATGGATAAGCTCCGGTTGCAATGACAAGACTATCATACTGAAGAATCTTATTCTTCCCATTTTTATCTTCAATTTCTACAGTCTTATCTTCAACATTGATTTTTTTCACGGTAGTTTCAAGTCTAAGGTCTATCTTCATCATTTTATAGAAGGATGGCGGAAAAACCACGAGGTCTTCGAAGCTAGATATATGTCTCCCAAGAACGAAGGGGATTCCACATGGAGAGTATCCGGCGACGCTCTGATGTGTAATCACGGTAATCTCCGCAGATCTATCCGTCTTTCTCGCAGCTGAGGCGGCGTCTGTCCCAGCCGCATGCGCTCCTATTATAACAATCTTCCTAACCATCCTAAAATCCCTTACGCACATTTTTAAAAATCATACATGGACTCAACAAAATAACATTTTTCTGAAAAAGAATCTATTAGAATAAAAATTAAAGTTTACTTTATAAATCCTAGATCCCTTCTCAGTCCTGTATTCTTTTGCTCATTATATAGGCGTTTTCTCCATCAGCATAATATCCTCTGATGATCCTCTGAACCTCAAAACCAGCCTTTTTATACAGATTTATCGCAGGCTCGTTACTTACACGAACCTCAAGATAACAGCTCTTCGCATTGTAAACTTTCGTCATCATCTCTAATGCTTTCTTTATTAATGCTTCTCCAAGACCCTTCCTACGATGCTCAGGAAGAACAGCAATCGAGATGATATGTCCCTTCTTTGAAAGACTCAGCGGCGTGAAACCTAAACCTGAAAGTCCACTTTCTATCCTACACATTATATAGCCTACTATCACTCCGTCTTTCTCCGCAACAATAAAAGTCTCTGGGAAATTCTTATGAAGATTCATAAAAAAACTCTCTGAGTAGTTTTCTGGAAGACATTTTCGGTTTATATCCATCACCTGGTAAAGATCCTTCGGCTCGAACCTTCTGAGATTATAGGAGGGATCCACGTTCTAAACCCCTTTTTTCTTGCTGGAAATTTCGTCTTTTCTTAGAAAGCGTATTGAGAAATTTATCTCTTTCTCGAAAAGTCACCTTTTAGGTCTTTATGAAAGGAACAGTCAAATTTCCATAAGGAATAAAAGAGATTTTTCCCCGGTTTCCGAAGGTATCTGCAAGAAGACGATAAGCTTCATTAGCAGTCCTCGCGATTTTCAACTTGAGAATACGTGAAAGATAATATTCAGGCATTACAGAAACCACTACAAGATTGACTTGTTGAAGAACCTTAATTAATCGATAAGCCATAAGCCCTGGTACGGTGAACTTCTTTTCCAAATGTCTCCTTAGCTCTCTTAGATTTCTAAACTTAGATAAGACCTCAAAAAATTCTTTATCTCCAAATCCGGAGGCGCATTCAGCAATTAAGGCGATGGCCTTTCCTCTCTTGACCATCTCTAAAGCGCCATCTAAACAGACGGTGGCTTCTTGAAGAGAATTATCGAAGTAAAAGCCGCCTGGGCTTACAAAGACTATGTCAGCCCGATTTTCCACAGGGATTCTATAAATCTCCTCTGCGAGTCTAACTGATTTTTCAAATGTCTCATTAACGTTGCCTGCGAATGCCTTTACAATTTCCAGATTGCTGTCTCTCACAATATTAAGGGTGAAATCGACTTTTGCAAGATCCGCAGCCTCAACCATCTCGTCATGAACAGGGTTTCCTTCAAGATTTCCCTTCACGGCCTTCCCATCAATTCCTAGCCGAAATACTTCTCGAATAGAATCTAGACCTGCAACTCCTGGAAGAACAATTTCATATCCACCACCATAGCCAGCAATAGGATGCGGCTCAACAGGTCCGGCTAAAATCTTCACATCAGCCTCCACGAAGAGCTTATTAAGGCATATCTCAATTCCATTTGAAGTTTTCCCAACGCTTACTTGCCAGTCAGCCTCACAGCTATGCCTCACCACTCTTAATCTTGCCGACAATTCTTCCCCAAGCATCGGAGATTTTTGATAGAGATGAGAATCTCTGATCGGGTCATACGCAAAGATAATTGTTACATCGTTCTCATTCACGCCAGCTGAACCGATTTCTTCCATCAACGCTGAGATCAACATTTGATTCGCTGAGACGCCTGAATCTTTTAGAACAATAGTTACTTTTGCTTCCGGCTTCACGATCTCGGCTAACCGTTTAGTTCCTACAGGATTTTGCAATGCATTTTTGATCTCGACTTGAGGATTTTTTCCGTCCATCTTTTTAGGTTCCACTATATCAAGCAAGTTAGCTGTTGGAATCCTGACGCAAACCTCGGTTTCGCCGTATGGAAGCCAGACTTCAACCACTAAGAGCCCATCCTTTCAGACATCTTCGTCTTTCCACTAAGACCTTTAAAAAATAATATTTAGGAAGCAGATTGCATTTGTTCAAAGAACCGTATTATCTTATCGACAATCCTTGTAGAGACCATTTTTTGAGCCTCGATTGTCTGAGCACCAATATGAGGAGTGCATATGACGTTTGGAAGATTGATGAGCTCCCAGCGGTTGGGAGGTTCAACCTCGTATACGTCAAGAGCCGCGCCGCTGAGCTTCCCCGATTTTAATGCGTTTAGTAACGCTTCCTCGTCAACGATGCCTCCTCTTGAAGTGTTAATCAGAAAAGATCCATCTTTCATCTTGCTGATTTCCTCAGCGCCTATCATATACCTAGTTTCTTCGGTAAGTGGAACGTGAATTGAAACTATGTCGCTTTTTCGTAGTAGATCATCTAATGAAAGAAACTCGGCTTCAAGACTTCTCAACAGCTCTGGAGATGGCGGATTCCGCTTCGTCACGAGAATCTTCATTCCCATCGCCTTTGCGATCTTTGCAACTCTTAAGCCGATATTTCCCAATCCAATCAGGCCTAGTTTTTTCCCTCTTAGCAGTATTCCTTTCAGTTCCTTTTTTAGCCATCTTCCCTGCTTCATCAGGCAATCTGCTTGAACTATTTTGCGAGCTAAAGCAATAATCAACCCTATAGTTAGTTCAGCAACTGAATCTGCAGAAGCCTCTGGAGCATTCAGAATTGCTATTCCTCTCTCTTCAGCCGCTTTCAGATCTATGTTATCAAGTCCGGATCCCGCTCGAGCTACCAGCTTTAAACGTTTTCCATGTTCAATGATTTCACGTGTGATCTTCGTTCTGCTTCGAACTATCAGAACATCGTATTTGTGGACTTTCTTTTTGAGAGATTCCTCAGTGATTGAAGATTCGGAGTCAACGCTAAAACCAGCTTTTTTCAGCTTTTCAATGCCTTCAGGATCGATGGGGTCACAGATTAGAATTCTCGCAGCAAACATCTCGATCTTCCATATCTTGAGTAATAGAGACTTAATACTTTTGGGTCTTAAAGGTCAAGTTTTACTAAACACCCTTTTTAGCGGATTTGCATAGAGCCTAATCAATCATTATCTCTTTATGTCTGAGATTAGGGTACCCTCTAATCTTTATCTCCTCAATGCCTGCTCCTTTCAGCTTCATCTTTGAAAGGGTGCAGGTGCCTAAACCTCTTTCCTCAGCCCACTTAATATGTAAAATCTTGCTTGGATCAAGACTCATAGCCATAGAAGCCACAGCATCAGCAGCGACCATATCATCGCTAGCAATCACCATATTAGTTCTCTCAAGGATTATTCTTTTTTGATCCCTGCTAGAGAATCCCTTATAATATAGGCTTGTAAGCCCATCTATAAGACTTATCTGCCACCCCTTGGCGGCAGCCACATCTACTATAGCCTGTGAGACAGATACTTCTTGGCCTAAAATCTGCTCTCCTGTTCCAAGCTGATGTATGGGAAGTGGATCGCCGCAGCCCTTTACATGAATCCCCGTCTTATTCCATCCATAATACTTACCAGGCAGGATCCCTAAGCCCCAATTTTTTAGACATAAAGATACAACTGTGGATCCCGTAACCTTCATGATAGCGACATTTATGATCAGATCAGCCTCAAGTATCACTTTGGGAACCATAACGTAATCTAGTAGAAATCGATCTTTAACTGGTATTTTAACAGTCTCTGAATAGTTCAGGTCTATAAGTTTCACATTATACTTATCAGCCATCGCATAAAAACCATAGGCTCCAAAAGGCAGAGAGGTCTCACAGCCTCCTGCAGCTTCGCCTATAACGATTTTTCGTACACTCTTTCCATGGAGATATCTAAGTACACCTTCTACGATATCTGGATGAACAATATCACCCTCGAGAACTGTGGTTTCATAGGCGCCTCTTTCCTCTTTGTATGGAAGTATTGGAGGAACCCTTACGAGATTCGGCTTTATGAAGACTTTAGAGTTAGAGTTCAGCCGCTCGTTCAGACCGATAAGGTCTAAGGCCTCTTTAACAAGATCAAAAGCTCTCTTTTCTTTAACAATTGAAACGACAGCCATTTTGATTCGTAATTAGGTTAGAGAGAAGACTTAAAAAAGATATCTTGAATCTTGTAAAAAGATAGGGGCGAAGAGACTCTTCAAGAAACGTTTAGTCAACCGCCCATGTATAAAGGGATTACTTCAATCACTGATCCTTCAGTAACCCTCGATTTTAAGCTATTCAACAAGAAGATGCTTCTTCCATTCAAAAAGATTGCAGGGTTATTCTTGATTAGTTCCTCCAGGTGATGTTTCCATCTTCGAGTAAGAAAATCAGTAATATCCTGAAGAGTCGAATCGCCTTCGACATCTATCTTCTCTTCTTTCACACCTATCTTTTCCCTTATTAACCCATAATATCTAATGATGATCTTCACATAAACTCGCTCTTCCTTCCCAATTTTTAAAAACCTTTTAGGAAAAATAAAAATTCAGGGATCACTGTTGAAAATATCTACTGGCGGATATATGGGGCATTTATTAAGAGTGGACTTGACTGAAGGAACCTTAAAGGATGAAGAATTAAAGGAGGAATTTTTAAGGAAGTTTGTTGGCGGAGTTGGTTTCGGCGCTAAAATCTTGTATGATGAAGTACCTCCCGGTGTGAAGTGGAATGATCCGGAGAACCGTCTTATAATAGCAACCGGGCCTTTAGCAGGGACAAGAGTCGGCGGATCAGGCACTTTTTGTGTTGTATCTAAAGGCCCGATGACCAACCTTGCTGGTTCTAGTCAAGCCAATGGATTTTTTGGCGCTTATCTGAAGTTTTGCGGTTATGATGGACTAATCATTCAGGGAAAAGCCGACAATCTTGTATACCTTCACATCTATGACGGAGGAGCGGAGATAAAGGATGCAGAGGAATACTCGATGAAAGATACGTTTGAGACAGAAGAAGCGATTAGAAAAGAATTGGGCTATCGAAAAGGCGGCGTGAGTATTTACAGCATAGGTCCTGCGGGTGAAAAACTGGTAAGATTTGCATGTATAGTTGGTGACCGAGGTCATTCAGTTTCGCATAATGGTCTAGGGGCCGTCATGGGATCAAAGAATCTTAAAGCGATAGCTGCTGCGAGGGGCAGCAAAAAGGTTCCTTTAAAGGACGAGAAGGCTTGTAATAGGCTTGCTGAGGAGATGTATCAGACCAGGATGAAGGAATTTGGAGGATTCCTTGACAAGTGGGGAACCGCAGGCATCGTAGAATCGGGAGCTAAGGCAGGTTGGCTGCCTATTAAAAATTATACTACAAACGTTATTGCTCCATCTGATTATGAGAGGCTAACTGGACAGTACATGCGGAGCCATTTTGAAATTCGACCTAAACCTTGCTGGGCTTGTCGTATACGACACGTTGTGCATGTAAAAGTCACGGAGGGCCCATATAAGGGCTTTGAGGGTGAAATTCCCGATTATGAAATAGTCTCTGGATTAGGCACTCAAATCGGAATAAACGATCCTGGAGCCGTAACGATGCTGGGGGATCTCGTGGATCGTTTAGGAATAGACGCTAATGAAACTGGATGGCTGATTGGATGGATAATGGAATGCTATGAAAAAGGCATACTAACGAAATCCGATCTTGACGGCTTAGAGATGATCTGGGGGAATGTGGAGGCTGTGAAGCATATGTTAAGAAAGATCGCGTATCGTGAGGGGTGCGGTAACAGATTTGCTGAGGGGGTTAAAAGGGCATCGGAGCAAACAGGTCCGGAAGCTTCTAAGATGGCTGTTTACACGATGAAAGGAGCTGCGCCTAGAGGACATGATCATAGAGGACAGAATAGATGGGTTGAACTCTTGGATACCTGCGTTTCTGATACGAGCACCTGTCAAACAGTATCTGGAACAAGAGTCTCTCTGCCTCCTGAGATAATTGACCCTAAGTCTCCTCCTAAGATTACTGATCTCTTCTCACCTGAACAAGTCTCTGCCCACATCGGTAAAGGATGCGGATGGGATCAATTTATAGATTGTCTGGGGATCTGCAGGTTTAATGTGCATTGGAAGCAGATCGTTCCTATTCTTAACGCTGCAACCGGATGGGATTTCACGATACAAGAGGCAATGCAGGTAGGTCGAAGAGTGGTTAATGTTTTACGTGTTTTTAACTTAAGACATGGCATGGATCCATCTTTGGAAGTCCCGTCTCCTAGATATGGTTCAACACCTATCGATGGTCCCAACAAGGGCATTAGCATTATGAAACATTGGGACTTCATGGTGCGTAATTACCGAAGGCTTATGGGTTGGGATGAGGAAACCGGAAAGCCTTTACCTGAAACATTACGAAAACTCGGTTTGGATGACCTTATTAAGGACTTATATTAGTGATGCGATTCGAGTCTTCTTTTTCTCCCTATCTTAGAAGTCGCGGAAAGAGTTTTGATCTATTTATACTATTTCTTCGATGTAATTGATGTTTTTCTGGACTATTAGAAATCTGACAGGTCTTTGATGAAAGTATGGGGGCACTGTTACTTTGGACGGCCTACGGGAATAAGATAGAGAGGTTTATGATCCGCTGGTAATCGAAGAATCTTCTGAACTTGGTCATCGTAGAATGCGCCGACAACAACCATGCCTAGCCCTCGAGCAACAGCTTGGAGATATAAATTTTGTCCAACATGGCCAGCTTCCATATGCACGTAACGTATGCCGAGCTCTCCAGAACATTTAGCTTCACAAATTTAACCTTGCCATTGTATTCTGCGGTGAGCTCTTCTATTATAGGGTGAGCCTTAAACACCAGGGACAATGCTCATGCCAAAAATCAACTAGGGTAAGCCTCTCCGATTCTAAGAATCTCTTGATTCCAATTGACATCAGATACCTCATACATGCGTGTTTACCTCTTCTCTAACATACCCTATGATTCTTCTTCTCTTTCAAATTGATCTTTAGTTGCGCCGCATATCGGACATGTCCAGTCATCCGGCAATTCTTCAAATGGAGTGCCTGGCTCTATTCCGGATTCTGGGTCTCCCTTCTCCGGATCGTATATGTACCCGCATATGGTGCATCTATACCTGTCCATTTATGATTTTCCTCCCTGCATTATGTATGTTTGGAGCCCCGGGCGGGATTTGAACCCGCGACCCACGGCTCTCTCTTTCCATATACGAGGCCGTTGCTCTAACCGCTAAGCCACCGGGGCTCCGCAAGAAACCCCTTTTTTATTAAATCGTTTAATCCTCATGGGATATTTAACAGTTCTTTTTTCTCAATCTAAATGAATCTTCTTAAGAATCCGGGGATTCATATAATTCTTTGAATAATAGCCTAATCCAAAGGGAGACTTTGTTATGAGACCTATTGAAAGCCTGGGAGAGAAAGAGGTTATCCGCATCCTAACAAGCCGTATGGAGATTCCGGAAACCCCTATTCCCTTCGGTGACGACGTCTCTGCTATCAGAATAGAAAGGAACCTTCTAGCCGTTTTAAAGACTGATATGTTAGTTGGGAGAACTGATGTGCCTCCAGGCATGAGTCTGAGACAAGCAGCCCGAAAAGCGGTCGTTATGAATGTAAGCGACTTTGCTTCTAAAGGGGTTGAACCCGTAGCTGTACTCGTCTCTTTAGGATTGCCAAAAGGACTAAAGGAGGAGGAAATTAGAGAAATCGGAGAGGGCTTAAATGAAGGAGCCAGAGAATACGGCGCTTACGTTATCGGTGGAGACACAAACGAAGCGTCAGATCTAATAATTAGCTGTTCACTTCTAGGATTCAGCGATAAAGAGAACCTAGTCAATCGATTTGGTGCTAAGCCGGGAGATATTGTGGCGGTAACTGGAGAGTTCGGTAAGACCGCTGCTGGCCTTAAGATTTTGATTGAAGGGCTTACTGTTCCCGATAAGATTGGAAACCCGTTGAAAGAAGCGGTGTTGATGCCGAAGGCGAGGCTAAAGGAAGGAGTCGCCCTCTCAAAAACCGGCGGACTTACATCATCAATAGATTCGAGTGATGGGTTAGCTTGGAGCCTTTATGAGCTTTTAGATGCAAGTAACGTCGGCTTCATAATTGATAATCTTCCCGTAGCTAAGGAAGCTGTGGAGTTTTCAAGCATATATGGCCTAGATCCTTACGAGCTAAGCTTATACGGAGGAGAAGAATACGAGCTTATCGTAACAATTGATCCTGACTTCTGGGAAGAATCGAAGAGGTCAGTTGAGAAATCCGGAGGTTCACTCATAAAAATCGGAGTTACCACCAAAGAAAAAAAGATAGTATTGAAATTGGATGGAGAAATAAGAGGTATAGAGCGTAGAGGCTGGGAACACTTCAGAATCTAGACAGATAACACATAAGAATCTTGGAAAGTTAAGGATTACAGATTTACACGGTCACGCCCCAGAGTTCTAGATCAAAAGATGGAGGCGGAGCCGTGCTTAAGAACAGTAGCTTCTCAAAACGTGGAGAAGAATCGTCTCAGATGATGGTCACAGCGATCCCGGGAATAGAAGACATAGTCTTAAAGGAAGGGATGGAAAAGCTGAATCTGCTGGAATTTCAACCTAGATTCGGAGGAGTAGGCGGAAGGGTTTATCTAAGAATCCCTAACAGCGATGTTCATAAACTCTTCAAAATGCGAAGTATAGAACATATCATACAGATAATCAAAACTTTCTCTGTTAAAGAATCAAAGAGCGGCTTGGATGAGATCTATAGGGGGGTATCCAAAGTAGCGATTCCCCTTGGCTCAACTTTCAGGGTGACCTGCGAAAGGATCGGAAAGCATGACTATACAAGTATTGATGTTCAACGAATAGCTGGACAGGCAATAGTTGACAAATACGGGACGAAGGTAGATCTTAAAAATCCGGATACTGTGGTCAGAGTCGATGTTATTCAAAACCTTTGCATTGTAGGCATACAGCTAACAAGAACCTCGCTCCGCATCCGTTATCCAAGAGCCTTTCAACATCCCTCAGCATTAAATCCTGTTATAGCGTATGCCATGCTGAGATACTCGGATGTTCAACCCGGTGATAGAGTTCTCGATGCTTTCTGCGGCGGCGGAACAATAGTTATCGAAGCAGCACAGGTCTGGGATAACATCGAAGTTCTAGGTCTTGATATAAGTTCCAAAAGCATCGATGGAGCCCGTAGAAACTCTGAAGCGGCAGGAGTAGAGTCAAGAGTCAAATTCATAGTTGGAGATGCTACAAGACTGGAAAAGTCTCTTCCAGCAGAATGGAAAGCCGACAAAGTTGTTTCAAATCTTCCTTTCGGTATAAGAAGCGGCAGAATAAAGAGTATCCCAAGAATCTACTCTGGATTTCTAAGATCACTAAGACCTTTTTTAACTGGGAAATCAAAAATCTGCCTGCTTACAATTCACAGAGGATTACTCAGATCGATAGGTGAAACGATGGGATATGAATTGTTAGATAGCAGACAGATAACAAATGGCGGGCTCACAGCTTATATCATGCTGTTTAGGCCATCCTAGCTAGATTCATGGCGCTCTACGCCCTCAAAACTCATTTTCGATTTTAAAGACCCGTAAGATTTATTCAATTAGTCTCATAGCCCATAAGATGCCGTTAAGCAGATGCTTTTGAAACCACTCTTCACTCCATAGCTCTACGTAATGACCGAATCCAGTGTAGAAGACTCTTGCTTTTCCATAATTATGGCACCAACATAGAGCATAATCATTATCTTCCCTCGTTCCCTTACTCAAATCTACCGAGCTGTTATCTAAGCTGATCAATACATGAGTTCGCTCCCGACTCCAGTTTTTAAATGTGTAGACCTCTTCTTTCACCCAGAATGATCTGGGCAGATGTCTCGTCGAGGGATGCGTTGGATCCTCAACTTTCACTAGAACCTCTTGGCTCCAAGGATGAGCCATAAAATAGCCGCCAATCATTCTTCCATATTCAGGAAATTTATAGAAAGTATCTGTTGCGTTGTGAACTCCAATGAAGGCTTTACCAGAACGTATTGCCTCAATAAAGTCTTGTTTCTGCTCATCAGTTATTGGTAGCTCACCTGTCGTAGCGAAAAGAACAGCATCGAAACGTTTTAAATCTTCCCTATTTAAAAGATCACATTCGTCCGTTGCAACAACCTCGAAGAGCCCAGATTTTTCACCTAAGGATGAGACAACACGCCTTGCGGTTGGAAGATAGTCATGTTTAAAGCCTGCTGAATGAGTCACCATGAGAATCTTTTTCAAGTCTTTCATCTCCTTTAAGATAGAATCGATTCTTTGATTATTAAGATTTTTCAGCCAACTTAATCTAAAGGGTCCATGTTAGGAAAGTTACCCGTCATATATGTAGTATAGGAGATGAGTGTTAAAGAAGGGAAAATATGGAAAAAATTAATTAGGGCTTCATGGATTTATTTCTCAGACTTGTGATGAAAAAGTCCCTATCAGCTCTGATTCAATTCATCTTGCTTCTTTCATTATTTCCAATTATTGCGACATGTAATGTTGCATCGGCTCAGGACTCGCCTTCAATTTATGGGAGGATCATAGATGCCTATACTGGTCTCCCGTTACCTAATGCAACCATTATCATCTGGGACCTAAATACGTTGGCTCCTCCTAAGCTTGGAGCAGGTATATACTTCACTGATGAAAATGGGGAATACAATGTAACTGGCTCTTATGTGAGGGAGAGACATACATATTATGTGTTTGCATATAAAGGAAATTTTACGAAGAAGCCGGCGGAAATAAGCTATGTACCAGCGCTTAGAAAAAATGTGTATATCGAGTTTAGAGAGAAGAACATCTCTTTTTCTTTAATTCCCGGCGCGATAATCGAAATCTTAGATCCTCCTTATATTGTTCAATCACCAAACCCCGAAACTCTTCGTACAACAATTAAAGTAATACCAAAAGAGAAGATTAACGCCTCTTACATTGATGATTATGGAGATTCCTCGGATGTTTGGTGGCTACGCTTAAGCAGAAACTTAGTGATCATACCAGCAAATATACCTGTGATTCTCGAAACCACGGTTTGGTTCTTCACCGGAGATGTTAGAAATCCAGTTGATAATGAAAAATTTATAATCTATAATGGATCATCGCCTTTTTTGCTTCCTCAAGGAGGAATCTATTCATGCTCATTATCGCAAAACAGTCTAAATGCAGGTATCGAATTTTTGAGGTCTAAGCTATTCGTTGAGGTTTCAAATAAGCTCGACAAAGCACAGGATGTAGGCTTCGTTGTGTTTGACGAAAGACAGCTGTTAAGGAGCACCTACAAAAAGATTATGGAGTCTAAGGTTCTCTTGTCGAATGTCAAGAAGCCGGAAGATTATCTCGATGTCTGGACAAAGCTTCGAGAAGCCTATGGTACATTAAATTTCATCTTAACAGCGCTTGAGAATAAAAGGCTTATAGGCATGACAAATGCTGTTTATCTCCCCGCCGTCATGGCTGCCTTCAGTGTAACGTTGGCTTTCTTTTTATTTGAGAAGGAAAAGAGAAAGATCTTATGCAGTATAGCCATATTTACAATTTACTCTGTTATCTTATACTTCTCTCATCCCGGCGCGCACATTATAATAGATGAAAACATAAAGGTCTTCTTGGGCTCTGCAGCTATATCATTTGGAGGAGTCTCACTGCTAGTCTTCGGGATTCCACGAGTTTGGAAAGAGAGATCAGTTGAGGGAAAAGTCCTATGGAGAAGCGCTTTTACAATAATATTTTCCATGGGTAAACGGCAGATAAAACGAAGAAAGATACGGGGTTTCTTCACGATTCTATCGATAACGATTTTAATCCTCGCATTCACTTCTCTCACATCCTTCGGAACAGTTTTCGGCATAGTATCCGAGGAGGTTGGTAAAAATGCACCTTCAGACGGAGTTATAGTGAAACGGATGATGAATAGAACATCGCTTCTTTTCTCACCACTAGGGACAAGCAGTCAAGAAGCCATCTCAAAATTGATAGAGACCCTCTCAAAAAGGATAGGAATAGAAAAAGTTGCTCCTAGATTAAAGAATCTACCAAGCTCCACCCCAATCGTCCGACTTATAAATCCTAAGGAAGGAAGAGCATGGCTCATATATGGAATCTTAGGAATTGATCCGGTAAATGAATCGTACTATACTAATCTCAAAGATTTAGTGGAAGGAGGATATCTCAAAGAATCAAGTCAAGGAGAGATCTTAATAAGCCGAAGCGTAGCAGGGTCTCTTAAAGCTAAAATCGGAGATGAACTGATACTAGAGGTGTTAGGCACTCACGTCTCAACAAGCTTCACAGTAAAGGGACTTATCAACGATAATAAGTATATGAACCTTAAAGATATGGATGGAACTCCTTTTGGTCCTGCTAGAATACTTAAAGACGGATCTGTTAGAATATGTAATAGTACAGAAGTCGTCGTGATGACTCTAAATGACGCTGCGAATCTTCAAGAACTTGTAAATTCACAATCTCCGGAACGTCCTCCTCAGATTCTAGTGCTTTCTGAACTTGTCTTTCAGCCTAAAGAGAATGTAGATATAAACTCGATGGTTCAAGACTTAATATTTATCTTCAACTATGACGTTTTCATTTCCCAAAATAGACGAATAATCTATTATCATATAGGCTCTTATCTTGAGATGAAAGGAGCACTTGAGCTTTTAATCCCATTAGTTATGGTAGGCCTTAATGTGGGAACAGTGATGCTGAATAGCATCTATGAAAGAAGAAGGGAGATTAGAACGCTCTCTATGATAGGGCTTAACCCGACACATATAGGGCTTATATTCGTTGCAGAAGCGATAATTCTCGGCATGGTTGGCGGCAGTTTAGGCTATGTAGTCGGTTTAGGATTCTATAGAATAATGAATCTGTTAGGTCAGAATCTTATGGTTAGGGAGAAACTTGAATGGTGGTGGAGCGCCATCGGATTTGCATTAGCTCTGACGGCTTCGGTCCTTTCCTCTCTTAGGCCAGCAGCACTAGCAGTTAGCACATATACGCCGTCAAAAATCAAGAGAATTAAACGTTCCGAAGAAGAGACAAAGGCTCGTGAAGAAGAGATCTTCAAAGTTTACCAAGCCAGAGAGTTAAGTATGCCAGTTAAAGTAGCGTTTAATGAGATTCTATTCTTCATAAGTTTCTGTCTGGATCGTCTAGGCGATCTTAAGTCAGGCTTCATTGAAAGAATTGAGAAAATAGAGGAGACTCCCGAGATAGAAAACGTGAAGGGCGAATTGGTAAGGAGAATCAATTTTGAATATGTCATCTCAGTCTCTGGACAGGAACGAAGAACGAAGAATTCATTAGTTTTGATAAAGAGTCCTGATGAGGATTACTATCGTGTGAGGCTGATCTCGGAGCCTGCCGTTCCAGGACTGCCAGAAAGCGTAATAGAAAGAACTGTAGATCTAGTCCATAAGATCGTTATGGACTGGACTAGAGAGAAAGAAACAATAATTAGCGGAGCTTAAAAGAGTTAACGTGTCCACCTTTCATTAAAATTCTGCTTTACCATGTATCTTCAAATAGATCAGAAATCTTTCGGTTAATCTTTTATCAAACAGTAATAACTATACAATATCTACGAATGCGCCATGAAGAAGAATGAGGTTGTTTGGATAGCGAGAGATTTCCTAAAATGCAGTGGATGCAGAAGATGCGAGATTGTCTGTTCCTTGCATCATGAGGGGAGGATTTGGCCTGAGGCCTCTCGGATCAGGGTCTTCATGCTTGTTCCAGGCGTGGAGATTCCACACCTATGCGCTCAATGCAACGATTACCCATGTGTCCCAGCATGCCCCGTTGAAGCTCTCTCAGTAGACGATGATACCTTAGCGGTTTTAGTCGACAAAGAAAAATGCACGGGCTGCGGAGAATGTATAAAAGCTTGCCCAGGGAACATTCCGTTCCTCCATCCAGAGGACAATAAGGCTGTTATCTGCGACCTATGCGGCGGAGACCCTGAATGCGTAAAGGTTTGTCAAGAAGCAAGATTCGATGCGCTGGTGCTGATCAGACAGAATAAAGAGGCGGCAAAGAGAGATGTGAACCGTAGACTTTTCGCTCAGACCCCTGAAGAGTTCACTAAAGATGTAGCTGTAAATCTGCTTGGAGAAAAAGCTGAGGAGGTGATATAATGCCGCGTGGGTATGCGGGAAAATTTCTTGAAGTAGATCTCTCGTCAGAAGAGATCAAGGATCTCACCTTCGACGAGGAAATATTAAGGAACTTCGTCGGAGGCAGAGGTTTAGCAGCTAAAATATTATGGGATAGATTTGGAGAAAGATGGGAATCTATTGATCCTCTGGGCCCTGAGAATCTTTTCTTAGCCTTAACGGGTCCGTTGACGGCTATTTATCCGGGGACACGTATCTGCATCTCCGGTAAGTCGCCTCAATGCAATGGAATAATAGGGTCAACTCTAAGCGGAGAATTTCCAGTCGAGCTTAAGTGCGCTGGATATGATGGAGTTATAGTTTCCGGAAAAGCCGAGAAGCCAGTTTATATCCTAATTACTGATGACCATGCAGAGATCAGAGATGCAAAGCACATTTGGGGTAAGGAAGCAATAGATACCGTTAGAATCCTCACTAAAGAAGTCAGGAATTATCTGGAGGAGAAATCGCCAAATGCAGGTAAAATCAAACAGCCAGGAATCATATACTGTGGACCAGCAGGTGAAAGCCGAGTACGAACAGCCGCTGTGCTACAGAAGATCAGCCATGCTGCGGGATACGGCGGCTATGGAGCGGTGATGGGCTCCAAGAACCTAAAGGCTATAGTTGCTAAAGGACGAAAGCCCCTTCCAGATGTAGCAAATCCATCAACCGTAAAGATGCTTTGGCGGGAAGTCGACAGAAGATACTGTCGTAGGGACAGAACGTTTCCAAGCATGTGGGGAACTGGATATGGCGGCTACTCGGTAGGTGCAGGCAGCAGCTCAGAGCCTGTTAGAAACTGGCAAGATGAATGGCATGATGAGAGAAGATTCGGCGGACCGAAATTTGACTTCAAATATTGGGTGAAGAGATATTGGAGCGATTTTAACTGTGCTGGAAGCTGCATGAAACTCGCAGTTATTAAGACGGGCCCATATAAAGGAACATTCACAGATAATCCTGATTATGAGATGGAGGCTTATCTTGGACCAAACTTAGGAGTCTTTGATCCCGGCGAATGCATATACTTGTCAGCCCTCATGGACTATCTAGGTTTTTCAGGGATCAACGGCGGAAACACGCTTGCCTTTGCCGCCGAGCTTTATCAGAGAGGCATACTAACCAAGGAGGATCTAGGATTCGAGCTAAAGTGGGGTGACGTGGAAGCCTTTGAAAAACTCGCAAGGATGATTGTTAAGCGGGAAGGAATCGGTGACATATTAGCTGAGGGAACCTATAGAGCAGCATTAAAAATCTCCAAGATGAAAGGAGTTGACGTAACTAAGTATGCGGTTCATGTTAAAGGCGTCGAGGTAGGTGCTCATGGCACAAGAAGCGGATTGGACTACAGACCGATCGGATATGCCTGCTCGCCACAATGTGGAGATCACACTTCAGGTGTTTACGATGCTTACAACGACATGTGGATGGTTTTCGCAGATTCAGCAGTTGTATGCAGCATCGTTGCTGACAGAGAGCTCATATGGGATTACTACAGAGCAGTTACGGGATGGGATATCACGGAAGAAGACTGGAACAAAACGTTGGGTCACAGAATAATTCATATTCAAAGAGCAGCTCTACTTCTCGGCGGGCCTGACATAGTGTGGGATCCCAAGATCCACGACGATAACCCGCCTAGATTCTATGAGCCTTTACCGTCGGGTCCATATAAAGGGAAGACGACTGACAGAAAAGTCGTCGAGGAAATGAAGAAACAGTACTATGAAGCTATAGGCTGGGACGAAAACGGCATTCCCAAATCTGAGGTTCTTAGAAAACTTGGACTTGAAGATGTCGACAAAGTTCTGGAAAAACTAAGAAAATAATTTTCCACCCTCTTTTTTGGGGGTTTACCATTTTAATAATTTCATGAATTCATTATTTTGTAATTGAGGGAAGATGTATGAGAGTGAAGGTTAGAGCGTTCGGCAGATTAATGCATCTCTTAGGAAGCGAACTTGAGGTTGATCTAAAACCGAACGCTAAAGTGAGGGATTTACTCGCCAAGCTTAAAGAAAAAATTCGGATCTTAGATGAGAGTGCGTTAACACGTTATGAAAGAGATGAACCGGAACTCACGATCCTTTTGAATGGTCGTAATATTCACGCCTTGAAGAAGCTACAAACCCCACTAAAAGATGGGGACACTGTGGTTCTTCTACCGCCCGTCATAGGCGGCTAGATAAGTCAGATTAATGCTTAAATGTTACCTCTAGAATTATTAAGGTCTCTTTTCCGGTGTTTACTACTTGATGCTTTGTTTTTAAAGGTGTAAACAGAACGTCTCCCTTTTTAACATGCTCCGTCTCGTCTCCAATAGTGACTTTTCCCTCTCCTTGAACAATATAATAGACCGTCTCAATATCATCATGAGAGTGAAGTTCATTTTTGGTTCCAGGGGGATAATAAAGAAATACCACATTGCCTTTCTCTGTAAATTTGTTTACTCGAATTGAAAATCCAGCAGGAGTAGTTGAAACTCCCTCTTTTGTTTCTCCAACCTCGAAAATGTTAAGCTTCTCCATCTCCAGACACCTATCAAATAATTAATTCAATTTTAGATTTTAATGATCAATAAGTGGCAAATAAGCGTTTTTGGAACTAAAGCATATTCGTAACGTTTCGGAGAAAAAAATATAAAAGTTGTAAATTAGCCAAGTCTGCCTACGGCCTCTCCCCTAACAGTCTTCCTGAAGTTGGTGCTTTCACGGATTAAGCGATTTAGGTTTTTAGAGGTAATCATTTCCACTCTTGGAATCTCATAATCGGGAAGAGCTTGCAATTGACTGATTAATGATGGTTCACATATCTCCTTCAAGGATGAGGTCGACCAGTTCTCGGCTAGACGAATTACGCCCTCTTTACCGATTTTTCTGAAAAGATCTGCAAGAATAGAAATGATGAGAGTGCTACGCGACATAACTGCAATCTCAGCTTCTCTCACCGCATAACGATTTCCATTAAAGGAAACTGTCAGCCCTCCGCCTTCTCGAATTAATCTGAACGGCTCAACATCCGTTATGCTATCACCAAAGTAAATAACGCTTGACATTTTCGAACAAGTCTTATTAACGATCTCTTTAACAGCCTTAGCCTTTTCAGAACCGCCTACCGGATTGACTTCCAGAAGCATCCTTCCAGCATTCATCTTCGATATTTCATCCCAGAATATCTCATCAAGCCTCTTTACGGCACGTTGAGTCTCGTAGGGAAGATCACCAAATGATGCCGCATCATCTGGAATTTCTAGCATGGGCATCTCCGAAATCTCCTTTCTTATTTCTTTCAGACGTTCAATCTCATAATCGCTGAGATCATACTTGTCCAGGTCAACTTTAGTGCAGTAAACATTCTCTTTGGGGAAATCTGTCAAGCTGCATAGAGCCATCATGTAATGCTCATAGCTCGTGCTTACAATAAAGGAGGGCATGATTTTCATAACGAATTTTAATGTCTCCTTTGCTCCCGGAACTAAAAGCATATTTTGAGAAGAGAAACGTCTCATCTTCTCATTTGTCACTTCATAAGCCTTAAAAAATGGAAGTATAAGCTTTAGAGTGTCGCCAGCCTTATATCCTGGTCTCTTGATAATGTCTGCCTGTATATCGTCGTATCTGCTTATGAGCGTGAAGAAATGCTCCCCATCCGGTATGAAATGACTTGCCAATTCAAATGCATTATCATTCTTTGATATTGGGCCCTCACAATCCGTGATGAATACCGCGTCTTTAAGGCTCATCAGCTTCTCCTCAACTGCTTCATGTGCCTTATGCTTCTGGATATATGCTCCTTTGACGCTATATCTCCTCTATACCATAATGCTCCTCCCTCTATTGCTTCTAATGCCTCAAGAGAAATCTCTCGAGCGTCTTGGATATCCTCACCGATTCCAACGGCGCAGACAGTTCTGGATCTAAGCGCGTATACTTTTCCATCTTCCCTAAGCTCCATGGATCCAGGATATATCCTTATTCTATCTCCATATTTTGACTTGAGACTTTCAGCTTTCTCAAGATTAATAGGTGTGCCGATCTCTTCTCGTTTGACTTTTTCAGGGAAGAACTTCTCATACTCTCCATAGCTGGGAGGAACCTTATAGGTGACGACTGTTGCTTTCTTCTCCACCTCAACCCGCGTTAATGATCCCTCAATCATTCGGAAGCATACATCAACAAAATCATCTTTCAAGATTGGAAGAATATTGATTATCTCGGGATCTCCGGGTCTGCTGTTATTTTCAAGGATCATCAGGCCTCTTGCGGTATGGATGAATGCTACGTAGAATGGAATGCCGCGTAATTCAGGATTCGAACCGTTTCCCCTTAGCTTCTTGAATATTTTCTCAACGATGGATTTCTCTTTCTCCCATTCATTCTCATCCATAAAAGGCAGATGGAATCCAGCATCCTTATATGATCCCATGCCTCCCGTGTTTGGTCCTTTGTCACCATCAAATGCCCTTTTGTAATCACGCGTCTCCGGAAGCGGAACCAAATGTTTCCCGTCACAGAAGGCTTGAAAGCTGGATTCCTCTCCTTCCAATTTTTCTTCTACAATAACTGGGCCTTCTCTGAAGTTGGCTATGAAGTGCTCATACAATTCTTCACGCGTACTGAAGTGATCTCCCCAAACCCCAACACCTTTACCAGCAGCTGGAGCGTCAGGCTTAACGGCTACTTTATTCTCCAGATAATCAAGCCATTTGAAGAGATCCTTCTTCACGTCGCTTAAGCTCCCATAATTTTTCGGATCAAAAACCTTGAATCTCGGATTGACTTCTGGAACTACCTCTTGAAATAGTATTCTTTGAGCTACCTTACTTTTCTCAATCGCGTATTTCTCTGTTGGGCAGATTGCAGGGATTCCTGTCTCCTTTTCTAATACGTCTCTCAATCCAGCTATTATCGGTTTTTCTGGACCTACTATGGCAAAATCTATCTCGTTCTGATGTCTCGCTGCAAATTTGCATATCTCAGCTGGATCGAGAGATGGAACAACAACGTGTTCCTGTGAGAACTTAACATTGAATGGATTTCTTTGTCTATCTACAACGTATGCATTTACCTTGTACTCTGTACTTCTGAGAAGCGAATCGAGAATTGCTGCTCCCCTAGAACCATAGGAGACTACCAGTACTCCTACTTTCTCCAAGACACCCAACACTCCTATGACAAAATGTTTTAGATACGTTATTCCTTAAAAACCCTCATAGAACATAAATCTCATCTTGCTAATTCATGGAAAAGCGCATGATAATATCTCATAAGTCTTTTAGGCTCTTTACTTTCCGGGATCTCAGCAAGGCAGTAACGATCATATCCTGAGGCTTTAAGCAGATTAAACAATTCACGCCAGGGATACGTCTCGTCATAGAGCTCACGGATATGAACTGATCGAATCCATTTCTTCACTAAGCTGAAAGTCTCTCTCACTGAACCGTTGATTACATCTGTTTGATTCGAGTTCCAGCAGACACCTACATTAGGATGATCAGCGATCTCCATTATTCTCTTTATATATTGAAGATTGCTTGTTCCTTTACCATGAACTTCCAACCACACTTCTATCCCATACTCTTCAGCATAATCTCCACATTCACGGAGAGAACAACCTATCTGCTTCAACGTTTGTTCTACAGGAACTCCTCTTTCAACTTGAAGACCATTAGGTCTAACCTTTACACCTAACGCACCTACATCATAGGCTAATTTAATGAATTCCTTAGTCAACTCTATATTTCGGGATACTTCCTCCTTCTCTACAGCATGATATTCACAGGTCGTTCCGAGACTTAACAGGCGAACAGAAGATCTCTCAAACATTCCCTTTACTTTTCTTCTTTGCTCCTCATCTAGAGAGGGTTCAACTCCGTGAGCATGCGTCGTGCGTAGCTCAACAGCCTCGAATCCAGTCTCCGAACACATCTTAATTATCGTAGATACATCCCAGTTCCTCGCCAGATTATAAGTTACAAGTCCAAGTCGGAGCATAATACTCACCACTTTCATAATTTCAGTCAAAACGCAATTTTAACATTAATCATGCCTGGTAATCCTCTTGAAAATTAAGATTTATTCAGCGGACTCATCGATAATAAACTTTATATCTAACTTCGCTTCCATGATGAAACACTAACATCCAGAAAAGAACCATCAAATCAGAGAAATACTGATTAGTTGGTTCTTCTGTGATGTTCGCTTCCGCGACGTAGGACGAAGAAATTAGATGGCCACCAAGCAGTTAAGATCTGCCAAACACCTGAAGAAACACCCTAATCTGATTTTTAGGGGAGATATCTCTTCAAGAGTACTCATGATCGATACTGATCGATTTTCCAAGGAAAATCAGCATAGCTGTCGCGGATTAAATGGATGAAAAGGAGGAGAAAAAATGAAGATAAGCGATTTGAGACAAGGCATGAGAAGAGTAGATGTTGAAGCAAAGGTTCTCGAAGTATCTGAGCCAAGAGAGGTACAATCGAGATATACTGGACAGAGATTCAAGGTTGCTGAAGCTACGATATCTGATGGAACTGGAACTATAAAGCTCGTTTTATGGAACGAACAGATTGAACAAGTGAGCCCCGACGACACTGTAAGGATCGAAAATGGTTACATCAAAAGCTTCCGCGGCGAGATGCAGCTTAACGTAGGAAGATACGGCAAGCTGACTGTACTCTAAACCCGAAAACGACTTTCTCATAGTTTAAAAAACTATGTGAGAGGTGGAAAAGTTGGAACGTAGAAAAGGAGAAAGACGAGGAAGGTTCGGACGAAACCGCAGTAGACAAATCCTGCCGAAGCCGGTTGAGGTAGGAGAGGAATATGAAGTGGACATTCAGGAGCTCAGCAGAAGGGGAGAAGGGATTGCCAGAATTAAGGGACTAGTAACCTTCATCCCAAACACTAAGCCTGGAGATCATCTAAAAGTGAGGATCACAAGAATAGGGCGAAGATATGCCGAGGCTAGGGCAGTTACTGAGAACGTTTAAGATCCAATAAAAGCCGCTAAAAACGCTCAAGAATAAATCGATTCTAGTGAGAGTCTAGTTATCAACTTTCCAGCGATATCATTTTTGAATCCACATTTCTAGACCAGGCTGCTGGATCTCCTCTTGAGCTGACTTTAATCTTTTAACAGCTCTTTCAACGCGAGGTCGAGAGAACCCTTTCTTGACACAGAGAAATTCGTAGAGTTCTTCTTCCTTAAGCGGTTTGTATTCAATAGAATAATCGTTGATAACTTTAGGCTCAAGAAAAATTTTTCTTATCTCCTCATAATTAGGGTCGATTTTTTCTCTAAACTTTAATGGGAGACGCTCTATTTTTCCATACTTTTTTATTAGTCTAAGCGCGGTCTTCGGACCTATACCCTTTATTCCCTCATTGAAATCGGTTCCTATCAATATGGCTAAATCGATTAGCTGCTCATGTGCTATACCGATTTTTGAGAGTAACTCTTCAAGAATTATAAGCTCAGGCTCTAAGGGACGGGAGACTCCTCTGCTCGGAAGAAACTCTTTACCTGCTATTGTCAAATATCTTACAAGGCGAGGTGTGCCGAAGAGGAGAGAATCATAATCGCGGCTGCTTGAAGCCCATACGTCTCCCCTCTTCGCCATATATGCCGCCTGGGCTTCAGCCTCAGCTGGAGCTTGAACATAAGGTATTCCTAATAGTTCAAGGAGTTTTTTAGCATCCTCTATCATTTCTGAAGTTAATGATCCCGTCATCACAGCTTTGGAGAATGCTTTGGCATAGTCCCCCTCCTCCAGAGATCTCTGCCACTCGATTAGTGCTTTCTCTTTAAGTTTCCGTCTCTTCTCTATTTCTCTCCTTTTCAAGGGAGGAGGCTTTCCGTCAAAGACAAAAACTAGGGTTAAATGATACTTCGAGATTAGATGAATTGTTCTGTACAGAAGTCCTACAAGGTGTGACGTTACTGTACCGTTCGGCCCCGTTAACGGAAAGGTGGTTCGAGTTCTAATCAGAGCTAAGAATTGGTGTAGAACGTTATTAGCGTCTACAGCAAGCGATTTTCCTCTTAAATCTCTTAATCGAATTTTATTCTTCACGATGATCGGTGTAAGATTTACTCCCAAGACCCTTCACGACGAAACTAGTAATTTTCAAAGTCGCTTAAAAGTGCCTTTTTCGCTCCTCTCTCAATCATCTCCTTTATAGCTCTTTCACTATCGCCTGGATTGATGTCGACTCCTTTGATCGCATCTATGAGAAGCACGGTTTCAAAACCGATTTTCAAAGCATCCAAAACTGTACTTTTTACGCAGTAATCGGTTGCAAGACCTCCAATAAAGACTCTTTGAATACCAGCGTTCTTCAATTCTATCTCTAGCCCTGTTCCGTCAAATCCGGAGTATGCTTCTTTATCAGCTAACGTTGCTTTTGAAATAATCTTAGCTTCCTTTGGAAGATTAAGGTCTGGATGAAACTCTGCTCCAGGAGTTCCTTGAATGCAGTGAGGAGGCCAGATTCCTCCATACCCTTTGAAGGAGACATGATTTGGAGGATGCCAATCTCTAGTTGCAACTATAAGTGCTCCAGCCTTAGAAAATTTTTCTATATACTTGTTCAATATTGGAACGATTTTTTCTCCTTCTGGAACTGGAAGCGAACCTCCACTACAGAAGTCTCTTTGGACATCTACTATTATTAGTGCATCCTTATCTTTATCAATAAGATACTTCATTCAATTAGTCCTCCGTCTGAGAGAAATTATCGTTTTTCATCTAATTCAACATGTAAAAAAGTGTTTTTGTAATCATTAAAACTTTACGAGATTTTGCTAGAACAAAATAATCTGTATAGTTTAAGGGTCCATAACAGATTTAAGTGAGAAAGTGAGTAAAACTTATAATTATCCCATATCCTAACGAGGAGTAAATGAGCGATTTATGTCTTCGGATGTAGGAACGTATAATATGTTCTACAGATTTAGGTTGTGTTGAAATTGCATAGTCCGAGAAGATGTTCTCCAAATTGTAGAAAATTTAGATGTGGACGAAATTCCTTACAATTTCGAGGGAAGACGGCTTGGTGCCGATGGACAGATGAGCCCTGCGATCCTAGGAACTGTAGCTATGCGATGTGTATCACTAGGAGGCTTTTGCCTAACGGGATCTGCGGCGAGTCTCTTAAAAGGAAGACAACGGAGAGAAGACCTGAAGACGAGTCGATGCAGATTATTAAAGTCCGCGGTAAAGTCTACAGAAAGATTGGTGAGAGGGAGATCTTTTAATCCTAAAGTAGGTCAGAGCGCTCCTTAGACTCGCGGATTAATCTTTTACCGATTCGAGGGGTGGTTAAGTCAGATATGTCTACGCTGTGGTCATAGATACGACTTATCAAAGAAACAACGGAGATAACTCTTTGATATGTTTCGGCAGGTAGCTCAGCAGATGCTGATTCGACATCTTCACATAAGTTCTCTATCTCTTCTTCTTTGTCACGAACCGATTCTGCAATTGAGATGCTTCTTGAAAGGAAAGCGGCTACAGCTTCTTGATACGCTTCATTCACACTTTCATGCAATCTCTGAAGAGAAACAAAAACTTTCTTAGGTATATTAGCTTCAACTAACTTCACGGCATGACCTGCAATCTGAGAAGCTTGATCCCCAACTGATTCGACTAAACTAGCAGTCAGACGATAATCTAAACAGTCTATTGGAGAAATCTCGAGTTTGTCGCTTAAACGAGGATTTTGAATAATTGTTCTTAATATGCGAACAACGAGAAAGTATAATCGATCTACTTCATTATCTCGTGCAATAACACTCTTTGCGAGTTGTATATCTTTTTGAAGAATAGCCCTCATTGAGTCTCGAAGCATTCCAGAGGATATGAGATATTCACGTCGAAGAACCTTTTCGGGTGAGAGAGCATCGGGTTGCAGTAAGCACTGTATAACAATGTTTGAATGATCCTCTTCTATAATTTCTAACCCTATAAGTCTACTAACAGTTTCTTTTACTGTTTCTCTCTGCTCCATAGTTATCCTATCTTTAGCGGATATCCGGATCACATCATAGCCTAAAAGATATTTACCTATGATTTCTCGGCTTAGATAAGGCGTTGGTTTAATCGTGATGGTTAAAGGCTCAGGTTTCAGATCGTAACGTGGATCAATGATAAGCCGTCCATTGGAAGTTATTGAGGTATAAACAACTGATCCTCTCTTAATTCCATTTTTTAAGGCCCAGTCTTTCGGTAGAGTTACAAAGAAGGTTCCGCCTCTCGTTTTCTGAATCTTACGAAGCCCCATCGCAGTTATACTCCAATGAAAGACGCGTCAATTCCACAAAAATTAAGAAATACTAATAGAATAAAAGAATATTGGATAAGTCTAAACATGTATGTACTTTCTTGAGGCGTCAAGCTTTAAGCGGTCAGCAATGATTTTAAACTAAATAGCCATCAACATTTATTCAATAAAAAAGAAAAGTTGAAAGGTGGCCTTGGAGCAAATCACCAAACTAAAACGTGCAATTTCCTTCATAATCGAATCGGGATACCAGATTGATAGTGATGCTTTTCAAGCATTGAAAGAAGCCTCGAAAAGATTGGATCTGGATCTTCTTGTTAGAAGCATCGTTGAGGAGGCGAATAGTCTTCCAGAAAAACCGCTATTCTTGAAGCGTAGACTCATAGAGAAAAAGATTAGGGAACTGCAAGTACCGTCGGATAATGGGGGAACTATCGTTATAACGGGGAAAGGCGGTTATAAGCCGTATGCAAAAGAGATTGATTCGGAAATAGAAGTGCTGGATGATCCGACAGACGTTATAAGCACGACCGGCTCCCTCAAAAATTATATTAGGTACTTTCAGGATCGATTTCGGAGAATTCGAAAGATATTGAGGAGCAGAGTTGATTCAGGAGACTCAGGAAGTATTGCCCAAGCTTTAAAGGCTCCGCTTAACTCAAGAGTGAAATTTACATGTATGCTAATGGAGAAACGTGAATCTCAAAATGGAATCTTTTTGCAAGTTGAAGATTTAGAGACCAGCGCGAAAGTCTTTGTACCATCACAGAATCTAGAGCTCTATCGTAAAGGACAAAGATTAGTGTTGGATCAAGTAATTTGTATCTGCGCCATCAAAGGGCGAGGAGACCTTCTAATCGCCGAGGATATAATATATCCTGATTTGCCGTTGAGAAAGCCGAAAGGAGCAAAACTTCCAGTTTACGCCGCGCTTCTTTCTGATATGCATGTTGGAAGCAAGATGTTTATGGAAGATTCCTTCAAACGTTTTGTACAGTGGTTAAAAGGTAAGGTAGGGAATAGATATCTAAGAGACATAGCATCTCATGTGAAATATGTTGTAATAGCAGGGGATATTGTTGATGGTGTTGGGATCTATCCAAAACAGATTGAAGAGTTGGATATAGATGACATTTATCAGCAATATGATGCTGCGGCTAGAATGATAGAAGAAATTCCAGAATACATCGATGTGGTTTTAATACCTGGCAATCATGACGCATGCAGAAGAGCCTTACCTCAGCCCGCTATACCTAAGGAATATGCCGAGCCGCTTTATGAGAAAAGAGAGATCTATCTTTTAGGTAATCCGTCCATGATTAGTCTTCATGGAGTTAAAATCTTAGTTATGCATGGTCGTAGCTTAGATGATGTGATATCAACCGTGCCGGGAATGAGCTTTGATAAGCCAGATGAAGCAATGAAGTTCCTTCTTCAATGCAGACATTTAGCACCTACTTATGGATCAAGGACTCTTATAGCATCGGAACCGATGGATCATCTAGTTATTGAAGAGGAACCGGACATATTTCATGCTGGACACGTTCACATGATGAGCTATAGCTCTTATAGAGGAACAATAATAGTGAATTCAGGAGCATGGCAGGAGCAGACTGAATACCAAAGAGAGATGGGGCATACGCCTAACCCGGGAATAGCACCAATAATAGATCTTCAGAGCTTCAGAATCTTTCCATTAAATTTTGTGTCTTCCTTATAAAGGGATATCTTTGGCTTTAACGTATAGAATTTAGATATCTAGGAATATATGTTACCATATTTCGCATTCTTTCATCCTCGAAAAGAGCCTCTTTTATCACACTATAGGGTACTCCGAGAGTAGTCTTTTTTGATCTGCCATATCTGCCTAAACTCACAACTCTTGAATTGACAAGTCCAATTACATCAAGTTCATTTATTAATCCACTGACCCTTCTTTGTGTGAGCGGGTTTACACCCATCTCCTTGCATAACTCACAGTAAACATTATAGATGTCACCCGTCATGAATCCCTTTGCTTTTGATTTTGAAAGTAGAAAGATGCTTAAAAGAACAATTTTAGAATGCATTGGAAGACTCTTTAGAGTTTCAACAACACGATCATGTTCGATCCTTTTCTGCGCTCGATATACATGATCCTCCGTGATTGTTCTTTCACCTTCCCTTTCAGCCAACTCCGCAGCTACTCTGAGAAGATCTAAGGCTCTTCTTGCATCTCCATGCTCAGCGGCTGCGATTGCTGAACATAATTTTATGGCAACATCAGCTGAGACATCTTCTTTAAATGCGATCTTGGCGCGCTGCTCTAAAATATCTTGAAGCTCCTCAGCATTGTATGGCTTGAATATTATTTCCTCTTCGCTTAAAGTACTAAGAACTCTTGGATCAAGCATGTCTTTGAATCGAAGATCATTAGAGATTCCTAGAATTGAAACTTTGCTTTGACTGAGATTTTCATTAATTCTTGTAAGTTCATAGAGGAGGATATCTCCTCTATCCTTTATTAGAGCATCTATTTCATCTAATGCTACTACTAGAACGATTTTTTGAGAATCTAGAGCTGATTTAAACCTATCAAAAACTTCACCTAAAGCAAGTCCAGTAAATGGAACCTTGACGTCTATACTGGAGCATAATGCTGAAAGCACCCTGTACTCTGTTCCAACAAGTCTACAATTTACAAATGAAACTCTGAGTGGAGAATTAATCTCATCAGCTTTTTCTGCTAAACGTTTAAGAACAAATTTTGTCACCGCAGTTTTTCCTGTCCCAGTTTTTCCATAAATAAGGATATTGGAGCAAAGTGTACCTCTTAATGAGGGGCCTAATATTTGACCGAGCATTCGAATCTCTTCTTCTCTATGGGGAAGATAATCAGGAATGTAATCATGTCTGAGAGCTTCTCTATTCTTAAAGATTCTGGATTCTCCTAAAAAGTTGTTGAAGACCTCCTCCAATATTTCGCTTTGTTTGTTCATTTGTGATCCTCTGATATCGGTGAATTGTTAAAGACAATCAGCTCACATCGGGTTTCATAGATAAGATCTGCTCTACAAAAAAATTGATAATAAAACAAATCACATTGAGGAACCCCCACACCCCATTATTTCAACTGGAAATAACATTATTTTGGGCGTGGAATGTGAATATATGATTATATTTATTTCATTTTTTAGAAATAAGAAAAGTAAAAAATTTATTTCCACTGGAAAAATATGGGTGCGTCCGTTGTTAACAGTAAATACAAGTTTTATCACTGAGTACGAATAAAATATATTGTTTTTGAAAATCTGTTTTAAATTACTAGGTAAAAGTCTATTTTTGAGTTTTTCTTCTTTTTATAATCCTGATTTATTTTCACTTTTTTGTGAAAGGCCACCCCTTCGTTTCCACTGGAGATTTGATCCCTTTTCTTTTTCCTTTTCCTTTTTTGTTATCGCAAAAAATCTGTGAAGTTTCTCTGGAAATTTTTGGATTTTTCGGCTCTTTCTTTATTTTATCCATAATTTTTCTTTTTTTATTTTCACATATCACCGATTATCTTATAACTTGTGAAGTGTAACTAGAGAAATGAAATGATCCTTTAGCTTATGGTGAGGGTATTGCCTGCGAGGAAGCTGCGTATTGAAGTTTACGATGAATCAGGTAATCGATATACCATTATGCTGGAGGGGAAGATCTCTAGAAGAAATGTTCTCAAAATTTTAGATATGATCGAGCTTCTTGGAGGAATGCATGAAGATAAGTTTTCAGAAAGGGCGGAGGAAAGTCTAACGAAATTTGAAAAAATTAAATCTATAATTGAGAAAAATTTTTCATCTTCTTGGTTTTCTCCGAGAGATGTACAGATAGAATACGAGAATGTTACAGGTGAACATATAGGTTTAAGCACCGTTTCTACTTATCTATCCCGTTTGGCTAATCGAGGCTTACTCATTAAACAGAAATCTTCAAACAAAACTCGTTTTCGTCTTCTTATAACCAGATGAATTAAAAATCACTTTGATTTCTATTGAGAAGATTCTCCATCTCCCTCTTAATTCTATATACATAAGGGATCCTATTTGTTCTTCTTTCAACATATCCTCTATCATATAGACTCTTCATCAAACGTCCAGTATGTTCCCTCGTTAATCCAAGCCTACTCCTAATCTCACGTACAGTCTTATCTCCTTCAGTAGATAAAATCTCCAAAACTTTGAGCTCTGTTGGTGTTAAAGGCGCTAGAGCTCTTTCTCTTCTTAGATGAAAAGCTGGTTTAGGTGTTATGTCCGGCTCTGATTCTTCCCTTACATCTGCTGTTTGTTGACTGATAGATCTTGAAAATCTATTAATCTCTGCCTTAAAATTCTCAATCTTTCTCTCTAAAGATGAATATAGGCTCATCAAGTTTTCTATCTTAGAAGAAAGAGCGTTAAGTTCCGACTTAATTTGATCCTTATCAAGCATCCGAATATTCTCTAATCTTACATTGATATCTTCAATTTTCTGTTCTAAATCCTGAATTTCCCTACTAAAACTCAGAACTATTTCTTCTAGGATACTTTTTGCCTTTGTATACTCTATGTCGGCATTCCGAATTTTTTTAATATATATTACTAGAATTGTTGATATCGAGAAGAACAGCAGTAAATTAATCATCAGCATTGTAAAATCTTCCAAGATCACACTCTCCAACCTGTGATGTCACACATCACAATCAGATCATATATGATATCACTAGCATCATAAAAAACTTTCCCAAAAATTATTTTTGTTCACAAAAAGAGCTTTAAAATAGGCCTATTTCTTTATCTTTTATGAAAACACTTAGAATGTCTAGTGTGATATGTGATGTCACAGATCACTTATTGCTCATCGATTTTGGCTTAGAAAGCCTCATTAAACCATCTTCTAGTTCTCGCTGTAGCATTTGCATTATTCTGAGATGTTCTTTTGTTTGTTTTCCTTCCTGCCAAAAAGTTCTGTATGCTTCCATATAGTCTCTTATTCTATTAGAAATTTCAATGTAAGGGTCAAGATGTGGCGTATCGAGGATCCCAAGATAACCTAATAGAATAAGTGTGTAGATGGATTTTATAGTATTATATTTAGCTTGAGCTAAGGTTCGGTTGAAAGAGCCGCGGCTTACACCAGTTTTTATAAGTCTCATCTTAGCTTTGTCTTCGTAAACTATTCTTTTTCCGGACATTTTTTCTGCTAAAAAATCAATTAAAAGCGTTTCTAGTTGTATTTTTGTTAAATGACTGTTTTTTAGAAGTATTTCGACAATAGGGTCTCGAAAAATTCCTAAAAGCCACCTTCTAATACTATTTTTTAAAGATTCATCTTTCAGGAAGAATCACCCCTCATTTGGATACAATTTTATATACACCCTAATCCCATCATACCTTATAAGCCTTTGCAATAAGCAGAATCTATCATACAGAGACCCTCAAAAAACGCTCCACTCGAGTTTTTATTTGATTTTTTAAAGATTATTAGCAATTTTAAACTAAAATTGCCTATTTTTATCTTGATCAAAAACGAGTTTTTCAGGGAGCTTTTTGTTTCTTAGAAATCTCTTAAGACTGCTATCTGAAACCTGAACCTTCAACGTTACGTGTGATCTCTAAATTCGCTTGATGTGATCTGTGATGTAACACATCATTCTTAGATCACATGTTACATCACACTAAAATATATAGATTAAAAACAGCAAACCTTTAAGAGAGGATATATTCCATATTCATTTTCTGTTGGATGAGAGATGGGTAGAAGAAGACGAAAAGTTATTCGGATGCCTAAAAAGAAGCTTCCCAGCGTGTTTCTCTGTCCAAGATGTGGTAGGGAAGCGATTAAAATCGAAATTAAAAGGAACTCTGAGAATGCTATTGTAAAATGCGGAAGCTGCGGACTGGTTGCAGAGATTCCTAAAAAGGAGCATCTAGAGGCGGTCGACATCTACTGCATGTTCATCGACAACTATTATAGTTAGTTCTGAAAAGGTGAAAAGGTTCATGTTAGGTAAGATTGAAAGATACCTTCTCAGAAGCATTCGAGAAAAAGGCTCCATATTCATACCCTTAATTGATCCTGAAGAGGTCACTAGCGAGTCTGCTTCTCTCATAGCGGAGGAAGGCGAGAAAGCAGGAGCTTCAGCAATTATGGTGGGAGGCTCTACACTTGTCTCCGCCGAGGATCTCGATGAGATTGTTAAATCAATCAAGAAGAGCGTCAACATACCTATAATTCTATTTCCAAACAATATTACGGGTATCAGCAGATATGCAGATGCAATATGGTTCATGTCGCTTCTTAACTCTGCTGATCCCTACTTCATAATTGGAGCACAAGTACTTGCCGCTCCTCTAATTAAAAAATTACGTATAGAGCCGATTCCTCTTGGCTACATGATTTTAGGTGAGGGAGGCGCAGCAGCGGTAATCGGAAAGGCATGTCCTATTCCCTATAACAAGTCTGGCTTAGCAGCTGCTCATGCTTTAGCAGCTCAATACTTGGGTATGCGGTTCATTTATTTAGAAGGCGGATCTGGGGTAAGCAAGCCTGTTCCATCCAATATTATTAGGATGGTGAAGAGTACTGTTAATTTACCTCTTCTTGTTGGCGGCGGGGTAAGAACAGGGGTTCAAGCGAAAGAGATCGTTCATGCCGGAGCCGATATCGTAGTTGCCAGTACTGCTTTGGAGGAGAGTGATCCGCAATCGCTTAGGATCAAGATCAAGGAGATAGTAGAAGGCATAAAAGAGGGAGTAATACATAGAAATACTAGCCAGTCTAGCTGATTGAGGTGAAAAGGCAGTGACCTCATTTGAGAATTATTTTGCATCCCTAAAGAAAGTTTTAGGGCAAGAGGATCTCTATGATATTTGGCCTGACTTTGAACCTGAATATGATGAGCGAGAGTTTGCTTGGACAAATCTTAAAGGTTTAGGAGAGACTTTACTTCTCAACTGTGGTCAGTGTGATGGGCCTTCAGACATGAGACATGAACGATGTAGATCATGCGTTAATCATAGAGTAGAACTTGCAAAGAATACTTATCGTCAAGTCGTTGGGCGTCCAATAGAGAAGTGGTCCACAATTATACTCTGCAGAATTCACACTGAATAAGCAAATAAAAGCTCAAGTGATAGATTTGCTTCAGAACTTAACAAAAGAGTATCAGAAGTACTTCTCAGATTTAGATAAGGCTCTAAACAGAATTCGTGAGATTTCTGCAGCGGCCAGAAAGTTGGGGCTTGATCCAAAACCTTACCCCGAAATTGAGATAGCTGAAGATCTCGCGGGGCTTGTGGAGGGCTTCATAGGTATACCAAAACTTGCTGAGAGAATACGAAGTCTCTCGAAAAAGATGTCAAGAGAGAGGATGGCATTTAAGATTGCTGAGGAGATAGTTAAGGGAAAGTTTGGTCGATATGATAATGAAAAGTTAGCTGCGCTGGCTATTAGAACCGCCCTTGCAATTCTCACAGAAGGGGTAACCGCAGCCGTATACTCAGAAGGTATATCCAAGGTACTCATCAAATCCAACATGGATGGCTCCAGATATCTCGCCATATACTTTGCAGGTCCGATACGATCAGCAGGTGGGACAGAGACTGCCCTCACGCCAGTTGTAGCGGATTTTGTCCGTCGCCTTCTAGGCTTAGATCGCTATAAGCCGACTGAAGAAGAGATCAGCCGCTTTATAGAGGAACTAAGGCTTTATGAAAGGGAGGTTGGCCGTTTCCAGTATCGCGTCTCAGATGAAGAAGTAAGGAAAGCTTTAAAGAATCTCCCCGTAGAAATCACGGGAATTCCATCAAACAATATTGAGGTTTCATCTTTCCGCAATCTCCCTCGTATTGAAACAAACTGTCTGCGAGGGGGAGCCCTGCGCGTAGTAAACGATGGCATAGTTGGGCGAGCTGCAAAGGTACTTGCAGTTGTGGAGGGTCTTGGAGTCGAAGGATGGGAATGGCTGAAAGATATTCGGGAGGCTGTAAGAAAGAAAAAATCAGGTTTCATGGAGGATGTTCCAGCCGGCCGCCCAATACTGAGCTTCCCCTCAAGAAGGGGCGGATTTAGACTTCGCTATGGAAGATCTAGAAATACCGGGCTAGCAGCCGTTGCCGTCCATCCATTAACAATGAGGATCCTTCAGAATTTTTTGGCAGGAGGCACCCAGATCAAGATTGAGACTCCCGGCAAGTCAGGAGTTGTTCTCTCCGTAGACTCGATAGAACCGCCCGTCGTAAAGTTGAAAGACGGCTCGGTAGTCAAGGTCTCCTATGAGAACTATGATCGCATCAAAGATAAAATTGACAAGATACTTTTTCTCGGCGATCTCCTAGTGAGCTTCGGTGATTTTCTATACAATAACAAGAAGCTCCTTCCGGCAAGCTATACTGAAGAATGGTGGGCGGAGGAAGTTGAGGAGGCGATAGCTGAAAGGTTCGGCGGGAACTTGAAGGAAGCTTCGGAGAAGATTTCTATTCCGCCAGAATCTCTAATGAGATACATTAAGTCTCCATTCTATGACGTGCCAAGCGTAGAAGAAGCTACAAAGATAAGTCTGACCCTTAAGGTTCCTCTTCATCCAGCGTATACTTATTTCTGGGCTAATATTCTCCCGTCTGATGTGAGGGAGCTTCGTTCTTGGCTGCTAGAAGCAAAAGTGGAGAAAATCAATGGGATAGTAAAGCGAATAGAAGGAAAGCTTGTTGGAAAGATAAAGGAGAAGCTTGAACAGATATGCATTCCTCACAGAGTTGTTGAAGACAAGATAATTATAGAGAATGAAGATGCATACTCGTTCTCCTTCACTCTTGGACTTGACGGAGCTGGGAAAGAAGAAATAGACGATGAACTTTCAACTCTTGAAAATCTATCTAGAATCTCGGGGATAAAGATACGAGATAAAGCTCCAACATTTATCGGAGCGAGGGTTGGGCGTCCGGAAAAGGCAAGTAAAAGAGAAATGGCTCCTCCGGTTCACATTCTTTTTCCAGTCGGTCTGAACGGTGGAGCACAAAGAGATATCATAAAAGCCTGCGAGCATAGAGCCATAAGTGTCGAGATAGTTAAGCGGAGATGTCCAAAGTGTCAGATAACAACATTTATGCAGCTGTGCCCCTCTTGTCGATCTCCAACAGTTCTCGAATTCATCTGTCCCAGATGTGGAAAAAGCCTGAAGAGCGAGGTCTGTCCAGTCTGTAAGATTGAAACCAGAAACTATGTGGAGCAATCGATACCTCTAAAGAGCCTACTTGATAAAGCATGTAAAAAGCTTGGATACAAGCCGAAACAAATTAAAGGAGTAAAGGGCTTAACAAACAAGACGAAGACGCCGGAGATTCTTGAGAAGGGAATCCTCAGAGCCAAATATAACTTGTCAGTATACAAGGATGGAACTGTAAGATTTGATATGACAAATGCTCCCTTAACACACTTCAAGCCGAATGAGATAGGCGTCTCAATTAAGACTCTCAGAAAGCTTGGTTATACCCATGACTATATGGGAGATCCACTAGTCAGATCCGATCAGATATGCGAACTCAAGGTTCAGGATATTGTGATTCCCAGAAAGAGCATAGATTATCTGATTCGTATAACGAGATTTGTGGATGAGCTTCTACAGAAAGTATATGATCTACCTCCATTCTATAATGTATCCCGCCCCGAAGACCTCGTTGGAAAATTGGTGATAGGATTAGCTCCCCATACATGTGCAGGTGTTCTAGGCAGAATAATAGGCTTCACTGATCTAAACGTATGCTTCGCTCACCCATTCTGGCATTCCGCCAAGCGTAGAGATTGCGATGGAGATGAAGACAGCATAATTATGGCATTAGATGCCTTCTTAAACTTCTCAAGAGAGTATCTGCCGAATCGAATAGGAGGAATAATGGATTCTCCTCTATTTATTATTCGAGCTATAAATCCCCAAGAAATTCAAAGGCAAGCTCATGAAATCGATGTGGCATTCAAGTATCCCCTGAAGTTCTATGAAGAGACATTGAAAGGCACAAGTGCTAGAGACTTAATGAAGATGATTGATATAGTCAAGCATAGGTTTGGAAAAGAAACGCAACTTCAAGGATTCGGATTTACAACTCCAACATCCAACATTAATGAGGCGACAAAGGAAAGTCAATACAAGAAGCTCCGGAAGATGAGAGATAAACTGAATGCTCAGCTACATCTCGCTGAGAAGATTGAAGCTGTAGACGCGAAACGGGTAGCAGAGATAGTGCTCACAACACATTTTCTACGGGACATCTCTGGAAATCTTCGGGCATACACGTCTCAGAGCTTCAGATGCAAAAGATGTAACAAGAGGTATAGGAGAGCTCCGCTATCAGGCAGATGCATCGAGTGTGGAGGTGAACTTACCTTAACGGTCTATCGTGGTAGTATAGAGAAGTATCTGGAAGAAGCTCGGAATCTGATTAAGAAATATGATATGCCTAGATATTATGCTCAGCGGATCTTCCTAATCGAGGAGGAGATAAAATCGATATTCGAGAGTGGAGAGGAGACTAAACAAACGAGTTTATCTAAATTTGTAGAAGCTTAGCCTCAACGAAAATGATTTTTGCTGCAGCGTATAAATCTATGTGGGGAAATGCCTAGGGTTAATTATCATCCGAAAGCGTTTTTACTGCGCACTAAAAATGTAAAGCCTGGACTAGCAGCTAGGACTAAAATAGCCGCTCTTCTTGAGAAGGATTCATTAGACGCAGCTTTAATAAGTAAAAAATCTGGGCTCAGCTACTCCTCAGTCTTACATCATCTCCATCTTATGGAAGAGGAGCATATAGTTGCTAGAAGCAACGAAAAACCATACAAATGGAGATTAACGGGGGCAGGACAGAAAAGATTAATTGAAATTTAGGATTAAAGAGAATGCGGATTTATCGTCAAACGATCATGGCGTTCAGCTTTTGAAGAATATGTGGGGAATAGTGTTTCCAATCATTCTTAATTTGAATGAAAGTTTTGATGGGCCTCCCCCTATGGAAGTCTGTCCGAGCTTAATAGCCCGGATGATCCCCTGTACCCTCCGGTCTTCGCAGCGAATTATTGTGTATGCGTCTCCAACAGTCTCCGCCGCGTGCGAATCGCTTCCAGCAAGTATCGGAATTCCAAGTTTACGGGCTAATTTTAGATTTTTTCTAAAGAAATACCATGGAAGAGGGGTTATTGACGAGAAGACCTCTATTCCATCAAGGGGTAGACTCTTCATAATCTTCTCGTCGACGCTGCCGAAGAAAGGAACAGTTGGATGGGGCAATACGGCTAACCCTTGCTGTGCATGAATTCTCTTTATTGTTTCCAGTACTGGCAGATCATCCTCTATTTTCTTCTTGATTCCCAGCGCAAGGATCTCGCATTGTTTAGTCCTAACTTCTTGACCGGGTATTATAATGAGGTTTCCCCGTTTTTTTAACGCTTCATGCACGCCTCTAATCGTCTTATGATCCGTTATTGCTACTCCGTCAAGTCCCTTACGCTGAGCTTCCTCTAGGACTTCATCAACTGAACCACTTGAATCAGAATAGGAAGTGTGAACATGCATATCAATCTTCAGTATCAACCGAATCTTAAACCTTCAATCGGGTTTATTCTGAGAAAGATATGTTGCAATCTCAGTCTTCTCATCAAAGAAGAATGAGGCATTCTGGTCAATCCAATTCCTCATCAGCATGAACTGTGACGATCTCGCCGAAATATAGCGTGTGATAGTCTCCAGCGGGATAACAGGTTGAAAGGATGGATGATGGCAAATTCTCTTTATTAACTCGTGTTTTATATGCAACCTTGCATTCATAATTTACTATGCATTCTTTTATGATAGGAGAGCTCACCCGTTTGCTTGGAAGAATAGTTAATGCTTTCTCTTCAAATTTGTTGTGATCCCTTCCAGAAACGGATCCGCAGTAATTGACTGTCTCCTCCATTCCTTCAGCTGGAACATTCACTGTAAAGTCTCCGGTTTTCTCGATAAATTGATGAGTATACCTTGAGGGTCTTACAGCTACGATGAAGAACGGCTTAGCCCAAAGTATTCCAGGCAAGCCCCATCCAATAGTCATAACGTTAGCTTGCTTCAATGTTCCGGAGACAAGCAATAATCCTGGATGATCCAGCCGCTCGATTGTTTCTTTCAAAAATTTGAAAGTTGGAATCTCAGTTTTTCCCATCTATAATTCACCCGTCTCTAGTTTATCTAGTTGCCTTCCTAATTAAAGTCTTGATTCCTCCTTAAGTGCTTTTACCAGCAATGGAGCGACGGAGACTTTAGCATACTCGTTCATAACGCTGTCGGTTCCAGCGATCTCCTCAACACCTGCCTGATTCAAAAGTTTCACTGCGTCCCCCAGCATCAGAGCATGGGAGACTCCAACGAATACTCTTCGAGCTCCCTGTCTCCTAAGAATCTTCACAGCATTCGCTGCGGTCTTGCCTGTGCTGATTATGTCATCAATTATGATGGCGTCTCTATCCTTAACATTAATACGTTTTTCATAGGTTACGATCTCACCTGTATGGCGGTCTCGTTTCTTCTTCAGAAAATCATAGTCAGCATCGATGGTCTCCGCTGCACGTTTCGCCCTTTCTATCGCGATCTCCTCATCGTCGGGAGATACAACAATGGGGTCCATTAAGCCTCTAGCTGCAAAATATTTTGCTAGTTCTCCCGAAGCACTCAGGTTATACACCGGTATCTTATACATGCTCAATACTCTTCTGTTGTGAATATCGATTGTATAAAGAGCGTCAGCGCCTAATTTTTCAAGGACCTCCGCGACCATTCGAGAGCTGAGGCATTCACCCTCCAAATATCTCCTGTCTTGACGGCTATAAGCGAGGTAAGGCACGAAGACCTCAATCCTCTTCGCTCCAAGATCCCGAGCTGTGTGAAGCATAAAGAAGAGCTCTACAAGATGGGAGTCTTGAGGCGGATATAAGCTCTGAACAACCAGTAACTCTTCGCCGGAAATTTTTTCATCAAATTTGAAGTAGAATTCGCCGTCAGGAAATCTCTTGGTACTCACAGTGACCAGCGGAGCATCTAGCAGCGAACTGATCTTTTCAGCAAGATCTTTCGAGCTTGGACCTCCAACAATCTTCATACACATTAGCCTCCGGAAACTTTGAATGAGAATCTGAAAGGTCAGAGATAAAACCTTCGCTTTTTAAAGAACCTATCGACGTTTCAATCTCCTAATATTTAAGAAAATTTTGCGTCACATGAATCGTCTGGAAACATCAAGAAGAAATGATTATTGAAGATTAAGCCATTACTAATGCTGACGCTGAATCCGCCATCAGAGTTGCTCCCAAATATCCATGGCTTTCCCAAACTGGAAACTGTTGGGAAAGGCATGAAAATATCGTTTGTCCTTTTTATCTAAGGATCACTGTCTCTTTTCTCTGGGCTGCTAGGAACTTCTCTAGATCCTCTTGAGAAGGCATATTCTCAAAATCGCCTCTAACCGTCACTACAAGAGCTCCAGCAGCATTTCCGATTTCAAGGGCTTCCTGAAGAGATTTACCCCGCATCAGGCTTGAGATGAATCCTGCGGCGAAGGCGTCTCCCGCCCCGATCACGTCGACTATTGGAACCTTAAATGCCGGCTTCTTTGCTTCTTCATCTCTGGTATATGCGGCTGCTCCCTCCGCGCCTAACTTAACCGCTACGGTCTCCGCTCCCATAGAGAGGATCTCATCAGCTATTTCCTTCGGTTCTCTCTTTCCGAGAAGGATCTCTGCGTCCTGAGGTTCAATGAGCACTATGTTTGCCTTCTTGAGCATCGGAATCAAGGTCTCCTTCGCCTCTTCCTTGCTCCATAGGCCCAATCTTATGTTCGTATCTATAGAGATTTTAACGCCGGATTGAGAAGCGATCTCTAACGCTTTTAAGCTAGCTTCCTTACAACTTTCGCTTAAAGCGGGGGTAATTCCTGTGAGATGGAATAGCCTTGCCTGTCTTATGTAGTCTGGATCTATATCGTCAACTGACATTCTGCTGGCTGCTGAGCCTTTTCTATAGTATATAACGCTGCTTCTTCCCGGTATTGGATAGTTTCTCTGTATGAAGTAAACGCCGTTTCGAGCCTCAGGATCGATCTTTACTCTGGAAACATCTAAGCCCTCGCTTCTCAATAAGTTCAGGACATACTTACCGAACTCATCGTTGCTTACTCGAGTGATAAAGCCAGCTTTAAAGCCTAATCTGCTCATTCCAATGGCAAAGTTTGCCTCTGCCCCTGCCGCATGCTTTTCAAAGTAAACCACATGCCTTAGCGGTCCATTTGTACATGCATTAAACTGAACCATAACCTCGCCCATAGTTACAAGGTCTAACATCCGGATCACCTCTATCTCCTCATACGAATCAAAAGTTCTTAAGATTTCTGGGAAAAATAAAGGAGGAGGTTTCTATAATCCGCATCTCAGAGTAATTAGGCATCTTTAAGAAAATCTTCTAAGAACTTGTAGACTCTAAATGCTGCTTTTCGATCTCTACTATACCCGGGAGTTGAGGCGAGCAGGCATGCTCCCGTTAATCCACGTTTCTCAGCCAAGCCTAGAATTAATCCAGATAATCCCAGAATTCTCCTGTTCCTAAATAATTTAGCGCCTTTCCTAACATACTCCGAGGCTGCTTCTTTTGATGTTGCAGCTACATAAATCTCCTCGTAAGATAATGGCATAGCAGCTCCATCTATGGCTATTATCGATTTACAGCCGAGTTCTTCGATAAAATCTAGAATTTCACTGCATACTTCATAATGACCTGGGATATCATCAAAAGCTGGATAGCTGTCTCCAGTCAAAACAACAAAGTCTCGACTCTTCTCTATCTTGTAAAATTCATATCGTGGCGGGCGGCATATTCCCTTCTCGTCGATGAAGACGAAGTCTTGAAATGCAGGAGAATATAGTTCCGCGAAGAGTTCAGCCTGATGAAATTCAATAAACATTCTGATTACTATGTTTCCTATGTCTCCAATACCTGGAAAACCAGCGATTAATATAGGATTCTCCAGTTTCGGATGGCGAAGCACCCTTATGAAGGTTCTATTCATTTGAGCATCCAGCCTTTTACTTCCCTTTAAGACGTAATAGATCTTTCGCTGAATAGATGCGGCTACAGGACTAAAGGATTGAGGGACGCATCGATTCTTTTATCTAGATCCTACATTTTCTATAAACCGAAACATAATGCTGCTTGAAGTAATAATAATGGGTATTCTTCAAGGACTGCTAGAGTGGCTTCCAATCTCAAGCCAAGGAAACATAATCCTATTTATGGTTTCAATCTTCGGAATGAACGAGATCGAAGCGCTGAGGCTTTCAGTTTATCTACATGCAGGGACTCTTCTCTCCGTCCTAGTTTATCTTCGAAAAATTTTTTGGAGCCTTCTGAAGGCATTTCCAAAATATAGGGTTGGCGGATCAGATAAGAAGGAGAACCGATTAATCACATTTCTCATAGTATCTACGATTCTAACAGGCATAATAGGCTATCCCATCTTCAAATTCGCAGAGGCAGCAGCAACGGTCGGTTCCTTCTTCTTCGCATTGATTGGAGTCTCTTTAATACTCACAGGGATCCTTCAGAAACGTATCCGAAAACTTGGAAGACGAACCGTCAACGATATTAACATTAAGGACAGTTTGCTTCTCGGAATAGTTCAAGGACTCTCAGCATTCCCAGGAATCTCCCGATCTGGAATGACTCTCTCATTCTTTATCTTCAGAGAGTTTAACAGCGAGTCAGCACTGACCCTTTCATTCATCATGAGTGTACCTGCAATTCTAGCAGCAGAGATCGGTTTAGGCCTAACAGAGGGATTCCCAACCTTCCAATTTTGGGAAATAGTTATAGGCTGCCTCTTCTCCTTTATAGCCGGAATTCTCTCAATAAGCATACTGCTTAAAATCGCGCAAAAAATCAATTTATGGAAATTCTGCATAATAATCGGCGCAATAGCACTCATCTCCAGCATTTATCCATCATAACATCCCTGATGCAGAAAAGAACATTCTCTAAAGACTATATAAACTATTTAAAGAAATTTTTTCCGAGCACAAGAAAGCGCATCTTTCCCGTCCTCCTCAAGCAAACACCAGCGGTAACCGTTACAAATCTCAGATCACTCTATCCAATCAACATTTCGTCATCCAAAAAGTTTTTAGCATAAATATATAAACCCAAACTAAGCATGAAAAAGCCGCGGAGCTCATACTATGAGCCCCCCAAAAACCTCTAGCGAATCCGATATACCTTATCCCCCGCTTTTCCCAACAATAGTGTATCAGACTTTAGCACAACAAATAACTGAAAGCCGCAAAGTCAAAGATGGATTATGCCTTGATGTTGGAAGCGGCGTCGGCATGCTAGGAATAGAGATCGCGAAGATAACTCGACTTGAAGTTCTACTTTTGGATAGTGAAAAGAATCTTTTAATAGGCGGTTTAAGGAATGCTGAGCATTTCAGAGTTAGGGAGAGGGTCTCTGCCATCCAGGCTGACGTACATAATCTGCCATTTAGACAGAATTCTCTAAACCTTATAGTCAGTAGGGGATCCATCCCATTCTGGAAGGATCGAATAAAAGCGTTTAAGGAGATCTATAGAGCGCTGGCTGCAAACGGCTTAGCCTTCATAGGAGGAGGCCTACCTAAGAACTTACCCGAAAAATTAAGAAAGAATCTTGAAAAAAGAATAAAGGATTTCTTTAACAGTCCCAGAGGTAGAAAATATTCACCTCCAGAAAGATGGAGACTACATGAATGGCTTAAAAAGGCTGGAATCTCGCGATTCAAAATAATTAAGGGATGCCCCGGCAGATGGATCGAAATAATCAAACCCTAAGCTAAATTATAAAGAATCTTCATCACGTATTCTTCCATCTATCTGCAGGTCTACATCAAAAATAATCGTGAAAGACAAGAATCCTACGATTACCTCCTCTAAGCCTCAATAATCATAAAAGCATGAAAGATTCATATCTCCTCATACGCTTCCAAAATTTCCGGATCTTCATCATCCGGTAAAACCTTCTTTATGAAGGGCATCTTGAATGCTGCTCCTCTAACTTTTCCTCTGAAGGTCATTGTCTCCCTGAATATCTTGTTGAACTTCTCTCTCAACTCTTTTATATTATAGGCTGAAAAGACAACTCTTCCGTCGAGTATCCCGACATATCTGTCCCTATACTTCTTCAACAGTTCAGGTAGCATTTTTTTATAGAGCTTAGCCTGCTCACTAATGTACTTCCGCATTCTTAAATGGTCTTCCGGAGGCCTTCCAGATGCATATTTCTTATGGAAAAGCCTCTGCTTCGAGTCTAGAAGATCTAGATCGCCTAGAACTTCAATATTTTTAAGGTCGTTTGGACCTAATCCGTATGAGCTCGCAATATTCAGGTGGCTCACGTCTTGGAGGAATGGTTCTTCCGGAAATTCGCTTGTAGGACTGAAGCCCATCACCGCTGTTCCAACAGCATCAACTGCGACGGGGTTATCACCAACAATAATAACGTTGCTTTCAACGGGTGGGCCATGCCACTCCTGTAAATCTTCGCCTATAAGCCCATCAATCACGCATAGGATTGGATTGAAGATAGCCGTTAAATCAACTAGGCATCTAGGAAGCCTAAAGGGATAATGCAGATAGAATCTAGGTTCGCCATACACGTCTACTGGGGGGAAGCCGAAGAGATTCTTCATGCAGAGCGAGACTCCGGCGAAGAGATGAACTTTCATCTTCGCCACCGAGACCGTAACGTCAGCTTCAGAGATTTCCCTATTTAGTAGATAATGCTTCATTATTGTTCCTCCACCTGGAACATCCACTCTCCTGTATGGGCGTTCATTCGAATCAAGAACATTTACTCTAAACTCTTTGATCAACGGGTTATATCCTGTCTCCTCAACTAGTTTTTGAAGCGACGATCGAGGCGGACCGTCCGAAATAACTATCTCGTTATCGTTAATCTCTCTGATTTCTCTTAGGATAGCTCTAACTATGCAAGGTTCAGTCAGGGCGATCAGCCTATCCTTATACCTCCGAGTATCACTATAGCCAAGATTAGGCTTCACAAGAATCCTCGAGGCAGATTCGAATTTTTTAGGTAAGCAGCCGAGGAGATCTATGGCTTCCGAGACTTTCTTTTCAACTTCCCTATCCTCTGAGTCAAATCTGCATCTCAAGATTACAACTTTAGGCTTGTCAATCATCTCTTAACCCCTACCTCAACATAACCAGTCAGTAACTTATCTTCCTAAAGTTTTTAATAATTTGCATTTTTCTCGCGATATCTGCTTTTAAAGGATAGAGAAGAGAATGGTTCTCCTCAAATATGCGAATTAAAGGTTATTCAGTTAATTGGGTCTGCATGGAAATCAGCGAGAAAGGGGATTAAAAGTAAAAGTAGCATAAGTATTTCAATAGTGATTTGAGGTGGATGATGTTAAGATTAGCATTATAGGTGCTGGTAGCGCTTCCTTCTCCGTCAGGCTTATCAGGGATCTATGCCTCACACCTAATCTTGAAGGCAGCACTGTCAGCTTCATGGACATAAATAAGGAGAGACTGGATGCTGTATATGCATTCTGCAGAAAATATGCTATGGAAATGAAGATTAAGCTGAATCTTGAGAAGACTATGGATAGAAGAAAATCGCTAAAGGACGCCGACTTCGTTATAAACACCGCTATGGTTGTCGGCTACGGCGGATACAGGGCAGGCTGGAACATAGGATTTAAACACGGATATAGATTCGGCGGCAGCTATCACATAATGCATGACGAAGGGTTCTGGATAAACTTTCATCAATTCAAGCTTTTCGAGTCCATAGTGAACGATATATTGGATATATGTCCAGATGCATGGTATCTTAAAGTTGCTAATCCCGTATTAGCTGGCGTTACATGGATAGGACGAAAATATCCGAAGCTTAAGTTTGTTGGTTTATGCCATGGATACCGAGGAGTATTCAGCATCGCTAACGTTTTAGGACTTAATGCTGAGCGCATGACATACCTTGTTCCAGGAGTGAATCACTTCATATGGTTGACGCATTTCTACTATAATGGTGAAGACGCATACCCGCTTCTAGACAGGTGGATTGAGAGGGAAGCTCCAAAATATTGGGAGACTATTCCTCCCAGCAGCGGCTTAGGACCGAAAGCCGTAGACTTATACAAGAGATTCGGCGTCTTCCCGATAGGTGATACATGCACTCCCGGAGGGGGAGCATGGCCATGGTGGTACCACATAGACGACGAAACTGAAAAGAGATGGAAAGAGGATCCGAAGAGATGGTGGAGCTTCGTGTTAAATCCTCCACGAAGAGACCCAGTTGCAGAACTAATTAAGATTGCCCAATCTTCTGTAAAAGCCACAAGCATGTATCCACCTCAGAAATCTGGAGAGAGCATAATAGACATAATCGAATCTATAGCCTGCGATATACCTAGAATTTTTCAGGTTAACATAATGAATAGTGGCAAGCTTCTTCCAGGCGTTCCAGAGGATTTCGAGGTTGAGGTCCCCGCACTCGTGAGTAAAAGGGGGATTCAAGGCATAGCTACCGACGGATTACCTAAACCTTTAATTGCGCATATTCTGAGAGATAGAGTTGCACCAGTCGAAACAGAACTGGAAGCCTACGAGATTGGAAGCAAAGAACTTTTACTAGGACTCATAATGATGGATCCATGGACAAGATCCGAAGAGCAAGCCGTAAAACTCCTAGATGACATTCTGAATCTTCCATTCAATAGGGAGATGAAGAAACACTATAAATAAGATCTCGGAGCTACCGTTTAAATGAAGCCTAAGCATAATTGTGGGGCGAAAAGCTCTATCGTGATCTTATCCTTCTCAACACCACTAATGCCACAATAATCAAGACCGCCACACCAACGGCGCCTACAATCGTTAACCATGGAAATCCCGCCTCTAAAGAGACGATCTTCAAGTCTTGATATTCTATATCCGCCAGCTGAATCGATGGTAGGCAAGCTCCAAAGGAAGGAAGAGAAGAGACCGAGCCATAATCAACCATTATCACAGCTACATTCTTGTCAGCCACTATCTCATGCAACCCTACAGGCATCTGGAAAGCCTCATCTGCAGAGATTGAATATTGAGCCCCATCCATAGTTAAAACAGTGTCTTCACATGCAAAGATGAAACTTTCATCTGATGGAACGCGTAGATAAACATCCTGACCGGCCTTTAGACATGCAGCCATTAGCCCTCCATCATTAGCATAGATCGCAAGCATCACAGGCTTGTCACTCTGGAAAAAGAGATGAGGCTTCAACGATTGAAACGTCTTGTTCTCGCCGACCAGAATCTTCTCTTCTCCTATCTTAGATTTAGCTTCAAGATCATACACCTTCAAAGTTGCTTCCTGGCTTGATGTAAACACGTAGTTGGTGTATATCTTGTACGGCCCTGGATAAGCGCCACGCGCATAGAAATATCTACCCATGAATGAGCCTTTTGGAGAGGGAACGAAGTAAGAGCTCCATCTCGTTACGCCTCCCCAAGCTCCAGGAGCCTTCTGAGCGAATGATTGGAGTATTACCCGCCCAGTTGAGACAAGCCTATGAACCTCGAAGGGATTTAGGTTGAAATCTTTATACTCGTTAGGTGACAACGTGAAAGTCATAACTTCATCTCCCGTAGAATTAAATATCGTTATCTTCGAGTTCTCTAATGCGTAAACCGTGTATGCGCCGAGTCCTTTACCCTTGGCAAAGGTCCTGAAGATGAACTCGCGACCCACGTATCCGCCTTCAACACTCGTATAAAAAGTGGTTATTGATCGGATGCCTGATTCTACCTCGCTTCCCCCGGCTAGTATAGCCATTATCGGCTTATCTGAAACTATCTTGAAGAATGTTCCATTGGGGATCGTTAAGCTCTTTTCTTCTAATCTGTCAATTGTAAATTCAGCCAGCACGCCAGATTTAGGCAGAGATAAAACTTGGACGCTTGTTTCATTATGGTTTCCAACAATATGTAATGTGGATTCTCCGCCATCAACTATCTTCAAAGGGACATATCCATAATATACATATTGGCTCTGAGCATTCAGGACGGAGGATGTGAGAAGTAATCCCAAAGAAAGCAGTAGCAATGACAATATGTGAAACTGTTTCTTCATCAATTTCACCTTCAAACAATATAGATTCTTCTAACTTATCAAACTATCAAAATCATCAGATCTTTAAATTTTTTGGAGTTTAACCGATCTTTAAATCTCCATTTTAGACTTTACAATTCTGATCTTTAAGCTCATAATCTTCATGTCAAATTCTTTTAAGAAATCTAAAAATCATAACATTTAAGATGCGAAAATAGTAGACAATCTTCAAGATCAATAGATCAGGGATAGTGATTGTTTTGATCTCATCTAGGGAAAGATGTATCAGAAGTATACTGCTTGAAGATCCTGATAGGATACCGCTCACCCTACGTGTCCGTCCGGAAGTTTATGAAAGATTGAGAGGAGCATTAGGCGTTGAGGATAAAACGGAGGAAGGGCGAATCAAGATCTATAAGTCTTTGGGAGTAGACGTCATAGGCGTCGGATTGAGGCTAAGGGGAGGCTACCTTCCAGAAAATGTAGAACAGAAGGAGGGGCCGTATGGAACCGCCTACACAATCGGATATAGAGGCGCATTTGAGATCAGAAGAGATATTTGGGGGGTTGAGAGCATATGGGCCCCAGATCATACATACACTTACACATTCATAAAGCATCCATTACAGACGGTAAGTTTGGATGATTATATATGGCCGGAAATCGATGAGGAATCAATTGACTCCGTCAGAGAAATGCGTAGGAAATATGAGGACTTCTGTTTGCAAGGCGGAGTCACTCATTTATGGGAGATAGCGTGGCAGCTGACTGGTTTCTCGGAGATTATTCGAAAGATGTTCGTAAAACCAGATGAGGCGAACAGAATTTTGGATGGACTACACAAGCTGAGGATGGAAGAAGCCTCTTTGCTATGTGAAGCTGGAGTTGACGTTATAACGGATGGAGATGATGTTGGAATGCAGAAGGGAATGATGCTTTCTCCTCAGATGTGGAGAAGATTCTTGAAGCCTAAATACGCTGAACTGATAGATCTTTGCCACAGAAACGGAGTCTTCTTTTTCTTTCACAGCGACGGCTGGATTGAACCGATAATTCCAGATCTTATAGAGATAGGGGTTGATATACTAAATCCTATCCAGCCAGAATGTATGGATCCGGCTAAGCTTAAGGAGCTTTATGGAGACAAGTTATGTTTTGATGGAACAATAGGTGTGCAGAGCACTTTACCTTTTGGCAGTTCGGAAGATGTAGCTCGGGAGGTGAAGGAACGTATATCCACGCTTGGACCCACAGGGCTAATCTTAGGTCCAACTCACGCTATGCAGCCAGATGTGCCGGTAGAGAACATTTTAACGATGTATAAAACTGCATTAAAATATGGCTGGAATACCCGAATTATAAGGAATCAGCATATCTGATCAGCATCCTCAATGTTATTTCAAAGGAATAAAGTCTAAAGGACGCAGGTTTAAATACTGTAAATAGAAGATTCGTCTCCATATGTCCTTCGCAGCAAGGATCTCCAATCTATGAGGCTTTTGGAACAATGTAAGAAGACTATGTTGCGTATAGATATTTAAGTGACGGAGTTTATACTTAATTAAATATTTAATTTGGAGAAGATAGTCAGCATCCTACGAGGTATATCCATGGGCAAGAAAAAAGTAATTAGTGAAGAAAATCTTGATGAGATGGTCCTTCCGGAGGCGACGGATGTCTTCGGAGTAGCCTTGAAGCTTCTCGGCAATGATCGTGTTCTTGTGAAGTGCCAAGATGGATATGAACGAATATGTAGAATTCGAGGTAAGATGAAAAGAAGAGTTTGGATAAGAATAGGGGATATTGTTCTTGTAAGCCCATGGGATTTTCAATCTGAAACGCGCGGGGACATAATCTGGCGATACACGAAGGGTCAAGCTGAATATCTACGAAAGCAGGGACTTCTGAAGCTCTAAATGCTATCAAAGAGAGGTTTTAGCAGTGGCAATTAAAGAAGGCCTAAGGAAGAAACTCGAGCGTCAAGAAAAGACCTATGAGACTGAACAGTTAATGAAGGAGAAGAGAAGTGAGGAATACGAAGCCCTCGAGGAAGTTTTTGATAAGCCGACATTGATGACGATTTATGATCTCATGAATGACGGATGGATTGATGAGATTTATGGCGCAGTTAAGGCTGGGAAGGAATCAAAACTTTATTGGGGTAAACATCCGGATGGAAGTGAACTTGCTATAAAGATCTATTTAACGGTGACAGCTGAATTCAAGAAGGGCATGCTTACATATATATCTGGGGATCCACGTTTTGAACATGTTAGAAGAAGCCCTCGCAATCTAATCTATCTCTGGGCAAGAAAGGAATTTAGAAACTTAACGGATGCTCACAGGGCTAAAGTGAGAGTTCCTAAGCCTTACACTGTCAGGAACAACGTGCTTCTGATGGAGTTCATCGGAAAGAACGGTGTAAGTGCACCTTTACTTAGAGAAGTTGAGCTCTCCAATCCTGAGAAGATATATAGGCAGCTACTTCTCTACATCAAGAGGCTTTACATGAAGGCGAAGCTTGTCCATGGAGACTTAAGCGAATATAACATTATGATATGGAAAAACAAGCCTGTAATCTTCGATGTGTCTCAAGCAGTCTCCATAGAACATCCAAACGCAACTCGGTTCCTTTGGAGAGACATCGAGAATATTAATAGGTACTTTAAAAGATTAGACGTTGAGATTCAATCTTCCGAAGAGATTTTTAGGAGGATTACAGGTGCCGCAGCTCTTCGTTAAGATACCAAAGGAAAGAATCGGCGTTTTGATCGGTCCAAACGGGAAAGTTAAACGTGAAATAGAGGAGAATCTTGACGTTACACTCGAGATAGACAGCGAGACAGGAGACGTCACAATAAGTATGAATGAAAATGCAAAGGATCCGTCTTACCTCTTCAAAGCGAGAGACATTGTTCTCGCAATAGGCAGAGGATTCTCACCGCAACGAGCGTTCCGTCTGCTCCAAGACGAAGATGCGATGCTTACAATCATCAACCTTCGAGACATCTTTGGAAAAAGTAAGTCAGACATCAGAAGAGTGAAGGGTCGGATAATCGGAAAGGAAGGTAAAACACGTAGAATAATAGAGGAATGCACCGACTCTTATGTTTCAGTCTATGGACACACCGTCTCCATAATAGGCGGAGTGGAACAATCCGAGATAGCTAGGGAAGCAATTAACATGCTCATAAAGGGAAATCAGCATGCAACAGTCTATAGATTCCTTCAGAGAAAACGAGGTGAACTTAAAAGAAGAGAACTTGAACTTTGGGAGGGCAGACCCCTCATTCCAAAGAAATACTGAAGCTCAACGTTTCTCCACGTTCTATTTTTATACGAAATTTATATTGAGGCTCGTGATCTTATTTACACTAGAGTATAGACATAAAGACTGTCTAATATTTACGCTGGAGGAGGAAACCAACTATTCCAGAGGTCTTTCAAGAAATAAGCCCTGCGGATTTCTTCTATAGGAATAGAGAGATAGCTGGTTTCACAAATCCCGCTAGAGCAATCTTTACAGCTATAAGAGAACTAGTCGAGAACTCCTTAGACGCAGCGGAAGTCGCGGGAATCCTACCTGAAATTTATATACGTCTCTCAAAAGATGAGGAAAATGAAGATTCCTATACCCTCAGGGTTGCAGATAACGGATCGGGAATAGCGGCGCATCACATACCCCTAGCGTTTGGACAATTCCTTTTCAGCTCAAAGTATCGGCTAAAACAAACCCGTGGGACATTTGGTCTCGGCGGCACAATGGCTATCCTCTATGGGCAGATAACAACTAACAAACCGATGACGGCTATATCAAGCACCGGAAACTCTAGAATAGTCGAGTATAGACTTATGATAGACATTGAGAAGAATAGGCCGATCATACTTGACCGTAGAATTCATGCGAACCTACGTAGGAAGAGTAAGAGATGGCGGGGAACAGTCGTCGAGATTCATCTGAGGGGAAGCTATACTCAAGCCATGCCAAAGGTACTTGAGTATCTGAAGCAGACCGCCATGGTTAATCCATACGCAAACATCATATTCGTCGATCCACGCGGCAGACTCTACAAGTTTGATCGTACAGTTGACAAGATGCCTCCTCCACCTAAAGAGATCAATCCTCACCCTCACGGCGTAGATGTTGAAACGATTCAGAGAATAATACGGTCTACAACCGAGAAGAACATGCTGGGATTCATGCAGAGACACTTCCATAGGGTTGGAGAGAAAACTGCAAAGGATTTCCTAAAATATGCCAGAGTTCCGGAGAAGAAGGATCCTAAAAGTCTTAGGCCTGAAGAGATTGTGAACCTCGTACAGAAAATGAAGGAATATGACGGTTTTCTTCCTCCAGAATCTGACTGCCTATCTCCTCTTGGAGAGGATCTTCTAAGAGCCGGAGTATTGAAGGAGCTTCAACCCGAATTCGTCGCTGTACATCAACGTAAGCCCTCCGCATACTCTGGCCATCCATTTATTGTCGAGGTTGCAATAGCATACGGCGGAAAGGTCCCAGCGAAAGATGATATTCTTCTCTACAGGTTCGCAAATAAGATTCCGCTAGTCTATGACGAATCCGGCGACGTCTGCTGGAAGATCGTTAGATCGATCAACTGGAGGAGATATAATATCTCTCCAAGCATGCCATTCGCCGTCATCATACATGTCTGCAGCACCAAGATTCCCTATAAGACTTTAGGAAAAGAGATATTAGCTGATCAACCAGAGGTTAGCCGGGAGATTCTTAACGGGATCAGAGAAGTTGCACGTCAATTGGCTCGTTATCTCTCCAGAAAAGAAAGGGTGAAGAGGCAAGTTAGGAGACTCGCCGTATTCTCTCGATACCTTCCAAAAATAGCTCAATTCTCAGCTGAGCTAGCTGGACGTAAAGACCCTCCGGATATAAACAAGCTATATCTGAGGAAACAAGTCTTTAAGGACTTTGTAACCTTGAATGAGTATGTAGACAGCGAGGTCTTCGACTCACGCCTATACAATGTTGTGTTTGTGCATATAAGAAACAAGCATGAGGAAAATGCAGCAGCCGTCAGGGTGCTTGGGCTTGTAAACTCTAAATGGGAGGTTCTTATACCGGAATTTGCTCTTACCTCAAGCTCCGAAATTTATGGGACTTTAAGAGGAAAATACGAAGCTATTAAGGTTCAAGCTAAATCTTTAAAACCTGATATGGAGAGTCTGCTTGACGCTTATGTTGACGGTTTAAGTGAATAATAGATTGGGGAGAATTAGAAGACATTGTCGAATAAGAGGAATAATTCGTCTCTGACTGGCATAAAGAGCTTAGTTCAGAAAAAACTCGAAGAGATGGGAGAAAAGTTCTGCAGAGAGATTGATCAAGGCACGTTTCCGATGGTTAGGATGAGAAGCCGCTCAACAGACAACATCTTCTACAGTCAACAACACAGACAATACGTTCTAGGAGACAAAACAGTTACAAGGAGCTCCAGGAATATAGCGCATCTCCGCCCCTTCACCCAGATGGTTTGGACAGCATACTTTGTTCATGAACTATTAAGGCAAAGAAAGACGAGCACTCTTAGAGATGTTTATTATTCAGCTCAGGCTTATGACATCTTCTTCAAAGACCAGTCAGAATCTGACAATATAATAACCGATTTGGAAACGGCGATAGAGCATCCGCGGGAATCCTTTAATGTATTTCCGGAAGAACGTTCAGCAGTCTTCGGAGATTTAACAATCCAATATACTGTGCCAGGATATGAGAATCGAAGAATGAATCTTTCATCCCATCCTGACGGCGTAATGATAGGGCCAGCCCTTACCGACGCAAGATTCATCAAAACAACCGCAGACAAGGTAATAGTCATAGAGAAAGGCGCCATGTTCACACGCTTCGTAGAAGAAAGGGTTTACGAAAAATTCAACTCCATCCTCATATATACTGCTGGCCAAGCACCCCGCTCAACAAGATACTTTATTCGAAGGTTAAATCAGGAGCTTGGCCTTCCAGTCTACATCTTCAGCGATGCTGATCCTTGGGGAATGCATATAGCCATGGTCATAATTTCAGGCTCAGCTAACGCAGCGCACCTAAGAGAATTAACAACCCCCGACGCTAAATGGGCTGGAGTTTGGGCCTCAGACATCATTGATTATAAGCTTCCAAGCGAAAAACTTAACGATAGAGATTTAAAACGTCTGAAAGAGTTAAAGAATGATCCTAGATACGAAGATAAACATTGGCAGAAACAAATAGACATATTCATGAAGATAAAGAAGAAGTGTGAGCTCGAAGCCTTCTCGCGATACGGCTTAACTCACATTGTTGATAAGTATCTTCCAGAAAGACTGAGGGAACTAGGAGCCTAGAAAGACTTATAGATGGATCATAAAGATTTAGTAGATCGGCGACTGGAGAATGAGCGAAAAATACGGGTTCATCTTGACGTACGCTGAGAAAATCATAGGTTTACTTCTAGCACTCATCGGAATAGCATTAACCTATAACACTTACACAAATCAAACCGCCGCTGGGTGGGGATCCAGCTATTTCATAACCATCGGCATCTTTCTAATCCTCTTAGGCTCATTAATGCTGATTGTAAAAACGAAATAGCAGACCTTTTAAAAAATAATAAAAAAGATAAAAAGGCGGGGCATGTACCCAGCATATTTTAGAGACAATTACTGTTGCTCCTGCCTTTTACGCAGATTTTCCCTAAAACTTCAGCTCTAACTTTGTTGGCTCTAGCAAAATATAGTGTTCGCGTTTCAAGATTAAATTCCGAAATGATCTCTCTGACAGATTTTTCCTTCAAATTTGAAGCGAGTATGAATACAGCTTCGGGTCTTGAGACGTCAATCTCAACTTTGGAACCGTATTTACGTTTAACTTCGCTCAGTTTTTCATAATTGTAGTCTAAATGAAGTATTTCATAGTCCAAATTTAGAGTCTTACAAATTATCGGATTATAGGAGCTAGACCTAGCTAAGACCCTTCCCAAGGGATCAACAATTACACTTCCTTCACCTCTTAATGAAGAAACTATATAGGCTCCGTAATCGAAGGCCCATATTGAGAGCTGAAGGCCTCCGGGATACGCTGATGGAAAGAAGATTAATTTAGCCTCAGCTGCGGCTATAGCCTCAACGACATCTCGGAAGTTCAAATCAAAGCATATGGCGAAGCCGAGAGGCCCAAATTCGCTTTTAAGAACTTTAGGCTTAAGGCTAGGTGTGATTCCAGCTTCAATCTCGCTTATGGTAGGATGAACCTTATGGTAGCTTCCTAAATAATCACCACGACGATCTATAAGAACAGCCGAGTTGTAAACCCTCCCATCCTTAATCTCTAGCATAGGCAAGACAATACTCAAGTTATACTCATCAGCCTTACTAGAGAATATATCGAATATTGGTCCTGGCACAGGCTGAGCTAACGTTACGGCCACATCAATAGGCAAGCCTATAACAGGCGCAGCCTCCGGAAAGCATACTATATCAGCTTCCTCATAATAGGCTTCCTCAAGAAGCTTAACCATAGCCTCTATATTCTTTCTTACAGTTTCTCTAGCTCCAAAATCTTTATTCACCCCGGAGAAAGATATGGAAGCTACTCGAACATTTCTGCTCAAAGAATTTACGCCTCCCCCATAGAAAGTTTAAATGTTAACCTCAACTTCACGGTTTAACCTGCTGGATTCCATAGCTTTTTCTGTAAAGGCTATTATCTCCAGCGTCTCGGATGGGTCAACAGGGGATTTTTTAGTTTCAAACATTCCAATTATTCTCTTTAAGAGCTCCGTATAGATCCATGATGTATCTATGCTTGAATAGACTATCTCTTTTTCACAGAAAGCTATGAAGCCATATCCCTTAGCATCAGTTCTTAAACCTCTCACTATGCCTACACGTCCATCAGCCCATCTGCCCACTATAACATCCCATCTATCCTCCGAATAGCATCTGACAACTTGACAACCCTTACCCATCAAAGCGTAAAGCAGCTCTATAGCGTGAATTACATAAAAGAAGAGGCCCGGGTTAAACTGCACGATTATCCCTGGACTATAGGCTGACGCTCCTAGAATGGAGCCAACTTCACTTTTCGCCTCTTTAAGCTTTTGAACCTCCAAAGCATAACGCAGAGAAGAAGCTGAGAACACCGGAACATTATTTGAGTCGGCTAGTTCAAATATCTTCTTCGCATCTCCAATTGAACATGCTAGAGGCTTATCTATAAAGACCGGTAACCCCGCTTCTATGAAGGGTCTTGACGCCTCCAGATGCTTCGCTCCCTCATTATACTCAACCATAACGGCGTCAACTAATCCTATCAAGGACTCCGGCTGATCAACAATCTCTACGCCATATCGTCTAAGGATCTCGGTCCTCTCATCCAGCACGTCTTGGGAAGCAGCCGGCGTGGGTTCGCCTGGATATCCAGCTACAACCTTCGCGCCTTCAACCCAAAAACCTTCACTTACATCAAAATGGTTGATTCTCTTCGTAAACTCCACTACGTGGGAAGTATCGAAACCTACAATGCCGATTCGTATCATGTAATCCACCAGAAGAGAATAATGCATAGATGATTTAAATGCTTGAGCTCAAACATAACGATCTGAAGATCAAACAGGCATATCTGCGATTATAAAGAAAGGCGGCTTGAACATTCTTGTATGGGCATAAGCGTCATCAATGATTCATAATGCAGAGAGAATGAAGCTTTTAACAGTATCTTTTTATCTATCTCTGAAAAATAAAATATTCTTAAATTATGCGAAAATCGCCAAGAGTAGATCGTATTGAAGATTGTTGGAATAGTTTGTAGTCCTAGGCGGAACGGAAATACCGCTCAGCTTATCAGAGCTGTTTTATCAGGAGCCAGAAAGGAAGGTGCAGAGACTGAAATATTTTACGTTGGTGAAATGAACGTGCATCCATGGACAGGCGATGACATACAGGATGATATGCAGTTGATCTTCAAATCTGTTGAGACCGCCGACGCCATCATTTTCGGAACACCAATATATCATGATCATGTAAGTGCCCAAGCAAAGATCGTAACCGATCGATTTGCAATCTACGAAGATGAAAGAAGACTTCCCGGAGGCATGAAACTTGTGATAGTTATAACATACTATTGGGATAATCCGGATGGTTACGATTACGTAGTTGAGTGGATAAAACAAACATTCAAACGTTATTTTGGAGTTGAAACCTTCGCTGTTTTGAAAGGCTATGGAACAAAAAAGAGACCGGTTAGTGAAAGACCTGAATTGCTGAAAAAGGCGGAGGCCATAGGCCAAAAGCTAGTATCCGGCAGGCCGTAAGAACGTCTATATCGTAGTTTTAGACATAATGTTGGGTTAAAAGTTAGTTGGCGCAGCCGGACGGACTTGAATCAATGACCAGTGGAGAAATATCCTGCAAATCCTCTTATTTTTCATTTTATATGTGATTTCTATATTTTTGCGATTTCAAGAAATACAGTCTCTTGTAAGTACAATTTGAGTTCTCATCTTGTGCCCTACCTTTATATATGAATCTGGGAAACCCTTGCGCGGTGAAGAACAGTTGAATAGAGTTACCGTACCAGCCGGGGCCGCCATGGTGTTGGGCATAGTTGAAGGAGATCTTTACCTTTCAGATGGGGCTTACGTGAGAGCTGAGGACTCTGAGAAAGTTGAAGTTCAAGGAACAGTTCAGTATGTAGGTGACTGCACATTTGAGTGCAGCCTCTCCGCCGGCTTGATTAGGGGAAGGCGGGGCGATTTAACTGTTGATGGTGATCTCTCAGTTGAACGATCCATCAGAATTCATGATGGAGGATTAGAGGTTAGGGGAGACCTATCGGCGAAAAACATTGAGGTTGACCGAGCGGTCCTTGTGGGAAAGAACCTCTCCGTGGAGAGCATAGAAGTAGGCGGGAAGATAAAGGTTGAAGGCGACACAAAAGGAGGGAAAATAGAGGTAGGAGGCTCATTCGAGGCTCAAGGCGATGTCGAAGCAGAGCAGATTGAGGCAGGTGGAACCGTTAAGATAGAGGGCAGAATAAAGGCGACTGAGGTAAGCGTTGGAGGGGCATTCAGAGGAGGAGAAGTCCAAGTTGAAAGAGTTAAGGTCGGTGGGACATTCATCTCGGAATCCGAAGTTTCGATTGAGAAACTTCATGTTGGGGGGAAGGTGAGGGTTGCTGGCGGTGAAGTAAAAGAAAGAATAATCGTTGGGGGAACATTTGAGTCGAACAGCACACTGTCCCTTGGGTCAATTGATGTCGGCGGAACTCTGAGGGTGAACGGCGACCTGAAGTTTTTGGATATCGATGTCGGCGGAACAGTGAGTATTAGCGGAGATGCTGAAGGCGGATCCATCGATATCGGTGGAACCTTAAAGATAGGGAAAAACCTTACTTTGACGGATAAGCTGAATGTCGGAGGGAAAGTCGAAGTAGGTGAAGCCCTCAAAGCCAACTCTGTATCAGTAGGAGGCTCAGTTAAGGCCCGAACGGTTAGAGCTGAAGATTCAGTCCGAGTTGGAGGTCGAATTGAAACTGTTGAAGGAGTTAAGGCAGCCAAGGTTGGAATAGGCAGGAGAGGAAAAATCATGGGAGTAGTCGTCGCAGAGGAGGTCCTTCTCGGAGAGAGGGCTGAAGCTGAGGACATCTACGCGGACTTCGTGACGATGGAGGAAAGATCAAAAGCGAGAAACGTATATGCTAAAAATATATACTTGGAGAGGGGTTGCAGAATAGCGGGGGAGATTAAATACACGGAGGAGCTACGAAAAGAAGAAGATGTGCACTTCGCTAGGGAGCCGGAGAAGACTGAGAGGCTTCCCCCTCCACCGATCTGAAATCTCATTCGTGATGATGTTGCAGAAGAGAACGCGGTACGATATTTATCTTGATGTCTTAGAGACTATTAGAAAAAAGAAGGCTTGCTCGATTACGAGGCTCTCCTATGGCGCTGGACTTCCAGTTGACCGGACGAGAAAGATCGTCGAGTTCCTAATCTCACGCGGTCTTCTAAAGACCATAAACCTGGGTGATAGGCCGCATTATAGGATCACTGAACGGGGTGGAGAATTCCTCCAAGCCTTAAAGACTGTTAAGAAATTTATAGAATGAATCGTTTCCTACGGAGGTCTCGGGGCGTCAGAAGCAAGCCTATTTTTTTTATCTTTCATGAAGTTTCCTATCTCTTTTAAGTGAAATCTAAGGAAGCTAGGTAGTCGTGGTTATGGCTAAATGAAAAAGTCATTTTAATTTATCAAGCGGCACTCATCTGGCTTCTTGTCTGTCCATACTCTTAGAAAGTCCGGTATCTGAACATGTCGTTCTTGCTTCTCTCGTAATATTTGACTTCGACCACGATTTTCGGTTTAATTCACGTCTTACGTATTGACTTTTTTGGCATTCTTGACTGGCGCAAGAGTCAGCGAAATCTTCAATCTTAAATGAAAAGAGACATTAACCTCGAAAATAGGACGATAAGGATAACGCCTGAAAAGAAGAGCAAAGCGCGGATCCACAAGATAAGCAGCAAACTGGTAAGCATGCTGGATCAGATCCCACGCGAAGGAAAGGAAGTCTTCAGCCATTATAAAAACGTGAATAGCATGAGACGTGTCTTTGAGCGGCAACGTAAGAGAGCCGCACATAAACTCGGCAATCCAAGGCTCCTGCAGATCAGCTTTCGCACTCTGCGTCACTGGAAGGGAACAATAGAATACCGGAAGACAAAGGACATTTTATATGTGATGCAGACGTTTGGACATAAAAACATCAAGAACACCCTGAAGTATGTGCAGCTTGCAAAGTGCGAGGAAGAGGATGAGTTCATCTGTAAAGTGGCGAGAACCCCGAAGGAAATCGCGGATCTCATAGAGGCTGGATTTGAATATGTCCTTGAACGAAACGGCATGGTCTTCTTTAGAAAGAGGAAATGAAGCGGGGTGTCGCCGGTTTATGACTGAGTATATAAGTGGCGCCGCCGGACGGACTCGAACCGTCGACCTTCGGGTTAACAGCCTCAGCCTA